>DATJAE010000228.1:0-38878 GCA_035516595.1 Kofleriaceae bacterium
ATTGGTTGCGGCTGCCGAGGCGCGCCGAGCGCGAGGCGCCGCGACGCAGCGCTACCGGGCGTAACGCAAGGAGCGGCAACGAAGCGATCGGCGATGGATCGGCGGCCCCAACCGATCAGATCCTGTGTGGCGAGGTACTAGTGACGTCGGCTGATTGTCTATCAGTGCCAGGCGGGTGCGATCCCCGTCGGGGCCGCTCACCACGGATGCGGGATCTTGCCGGCGAGGTGCTTGATCTCGCCACCCGCGCTCGACAGCGCCGAGGTCACGCCGTTGCGCGCGATCGTCGCCGGCGAGCTCGTGCCATCGCCGCACGCCGGCGACGTGAGGTACGCCGCGCCGCCACCGGCGGCGGCTCCGAGCGCGGCCGTTCCCCAGCCGCCCGGCGCACCCGCGACCGCACCGCCCACGGCCCACGGCCACACGCTGTCGAAGCACTGGCCCGGGTTGCCGTCGCCGCCGGTGACGCACGCGAGCTGTTCGAGACCGAGGGACGAGAAGTCGTTCGAGAAGTCCTGCATGTCGTGTCTCCTTCGCGAACCCAGATGTGCAGTGCGAGTGCCATGTCGTGCACGTTTCGTCGCGCGGAGTTGACGAACGCTGGGGACACCCAACCGCAGTCCGCCGTCGGCGATTCGTAACCCGCGACGATCGCGGCGCGGCGGCGTGTCGCGCCCTGTCGCGCGCGACCGAGATCGTCGTCGGCGCCACCGCCCGCGGCGCCACCGGCGGCGGCTCCGATCGCGGCGGAGATGTCGCCCGAGGTGGCTCGTGCGGCCGCACCAGCCGCCGCCTACCGCCGGACGCGATCGCCGCCGGTGACGCACGCGAGCACGTCATCGCCCGTGCAGCGCGAGTGCCAGGTCGTGCACGTTTCGTCGTGCGGAGTTGACGGACGCTGCCGACCCGGGACCGCAGCGCGCGGTCGACGGATCGTCAACCGAGAGCCATCAAGGATCGATCGTGGCGCACCACGCCGCGATCGCCGCGGTGACGTCCGGATCGCGGACGACGGTCGCGTGCGGGAGCTCGGCGGCGTAGAGCGCCGCGACGTCCGCCGGATGGGTCGCGTCGCTGCCCGGCACGATCAGCGCGGGTGCGGTGATCGCGCGCAGCTCGCCTGCGGTCTCGAACGGTTGCTCGCCGGAGGCCGGCCACGCGGTGGTCGCGGCGATGCTCGCGGGATCGAGCTCGTGGAGCGAGGCCGCGGCGCGCTCGCGGCGCTCGGGCGGCAGGCGTTCGAGCAGCGGCAGCAGCACGCGCGGGCCCTCGGCCGGGGCGCGGCGCCCGAGCGCATCCATCATCGCGAACGTCGCGCGCTGCGCGTCGGTGAGCCCGCGATCGCGCCCCGGATAGACCGGTAGCATCGCGACCAGGGCGGCGAGCCGGTCGGGATGGCGCAGCGCGAACCGCACCGCGACGCCCGACGCGCTCGACATGCCGAGCACGATCGCGCGCGGCAGCGCGAGATGATCGAGCAGCGCCGGGATGTCGTCGGCCAGTCGGTCCCAGGTGAGCGGGCCCGGATCGTGCGAGCGCCCGCTGCCGCGCAGGTCGGGCGTGATGAGGCGCAGCGGTCCGGCGAGTGCGCCGAGCATGCCGCGGGTCAGGCGGTGATCTGCGAGGCCCCCGTGCAGCGCGACCAGCGGCGTGCCGGTGCCTTCCTCGATCGCGAACAGCTTGTCGCCGAACCACAGCTCACGCATCGCGCGCTCCCGTCAGCGCCGCCGCGAAGAACGTCGAGCTCGCCGCGAGGGTCGCGACGTAGTCGCGGACGTCGGCGCGCGCGGAGTCGGGCAACCGGCCGAACGGTACCACGTGCTCGTCGGGCACGTAGCGGAACGTGAAGTTCACGCGGCGCGTGCGGAACCCGGCGATCCGCGGCGGTAGATCGAGCGCGAGCTTGCGCTCGACGCGCTGCACGCGGTGCAGCAGGTCGTCCTTCCAGCGCGGCCCGGCGAACACCTGCAGCGAGCCGTCCTCGAGCCACTCGGTGCGCACCGGCGGCGCGTCGCCGATGCCGCGCCGCACGAACTGGAAGCGCGCGCGCTCGCCGAGCGACAGCGACGCGACCGGCCCGGGCTCGAAGTCGCGGTGCTCGCCGACCCGCGCGACGTCGACCGCCTTGCCGTCGTCCGCGGTGCGCTCGCCGTAGAAGTTGACCAGGCAGGTGTTGAGGTGCCAGCGCCGCGGCACGACCGCGGGCGGAAAATCGCGGCGCACGCGCTGCTCGATCTCGCCGACCAGCCGCGCGAGCACCGGCGGGAACGGCTCGGCGGCGACCGCGACGTCCCGCACCCGGTGCGGCGGCTCGTAGTAGCCCAGGCACGCGAACTGCCAGTTGCCGAGCCAGTACACCGGGCGGAGCAGCGCACGCTGCTGCTTGCCGGGCGGCGGGGCGCGCCGGGTCGAGTAGCGCATCTCCCACAGCGGGTGCAGCGTGCCCAGCCAGGTCGCGATCTCGGCGCGCGCGGCATCGCCGATGAAGCCGCGCTCGTAGACGTAGCAGGGATCGTGCACGGATTCGCGAGCTTGCCGCGCCGCCGGCGCGCGAGCAACCGCGGCGGTGCGCGGCCGATAACGCGCGCATGCTCGACTGGCTGTTCCGCCCGCAGTGCGCCGCGTGCGCCGGGCCGCGCGCGCCGCTGTGCGCCGCGTGCGCCGGCTCGCTGGTCGAGCTCGGTCCGGCGTGCCCGCGCTGCGCGCAGCCGACCGGCGAGCGCGCCGTGGTGTGCGCGCGCTGCGTGCGCGATCCGCTGCCGCTCGATCGCATCGTCGCGCCGTGGCGATTCGGCGGCCAGCTCGCGTCGGCGATCCGTCGGCTCAAGTTCACCGGCGCGAGCCACGTCGCGCGCACGATCGCGCCGTTGTGGGCGCCGGTGCTCGCCGCCGCGGCCGAGAACGCGCTGGTCGTGCCGGTGCCGCTGCACTGGCGCCGCCGGCTGCGCCGCGGCTACGACCACGCGTGGCTGCTCGCGCTCCATGCCTGCGCCGCCGCGAAGCTGCCGCGGCCGTACGCGGCGCTGCGCCGGATCCGCGCCGCGCCGGCGCAGAGCACGCTGCCCGCGGCCGAGCGCTGGGCCAACGTGCGCGGCGCGTTCGCGGTGCGCCGCGACGTCGCCGGCCGCGCGATCGTGCTGGTCGACGATGTCGTCACGACCGGCGCGACCCTGGCCGCGGCGGCGCACGCGCTGCGCAAGGCCGGCGCCGTCTCGATCATCGGCGTCGCGCTCGCGCGCGCCGACTGATCACTTGCGCTCGAGGATGATCAGCTCGATCCGGTCGTTGATCGCCGCGGCGCCCTTCTGATCGGGCGGCACGAGCGGGCGCTCGCCGCCGAACCCGCGCGCCTCGAGCCGCGCCGGCGCGATGCCCCACTGTACGAGCCAGTCGCGGATCGCCGCGGCGCGCTTGTCGGTGAGCGCCTGATCGCGATCGGGATCGCGCGTGGGCTGGACGTGCGAGGTCACGCGCAGCCGCACGATCTCGGGGTGCGCGCGCATCGTGGCCGCGACCTGGCCGAGCAGGTTGAAGCTCGCCTTCGCGATCTTCGAGCCGCCGGTGAACTGGATCGCGTCGAGCAGCTCGATGCGATCCGGGCTCATCGCGACCGACGGGTCGCCCTTGTCGGGACAGCCATCCTCGTCCTGGAAGCCGTTGATCGTCTCGGGCTCGTTCGGGCACTTGTCCTTGACGTCGGGGATGCCGTCGCCGTCGTTGTCGGGATCGGGGCAGCCGTCGAGGTCCTGGAAGCCGTCCTTGTCCTCCGGATCGTTCGGGCACTTGTCCATGGTGTCGGGGATGCCGTCGCCGTCGTTGTCGGGATCGGGGCAGCCGTCCTCGTCCTGGAACCCGTCCTTGTCCTCGGGATCGAGCGGGCACTTGTCCTTGTCGTCGGGGATGCCGTCGTGATCGTTGTCGGGATCCGGACAGCCGTCCTGATCCTCGAACATGTCCTTGTCCTCGGGCTCGTTCGGGCACTTGTCGAGCCGATCCGGGATGCCGTCGCCGTCGCTGTCGCGATCGTCGTCGGGCGCGACCCCGTGGATCGGCGCGACCGGCGCGGCGCTCGGCGCGATGATGAACGACACCACGCCGCGCACGTCGGGCGAGCCGATGCCGGTGGTCACGCCGCGCCCGACCCCGAGCCCCACGCCGAGCCGGCGCTCCATCTGGTAGCGGATGCCGACCAGGCCCTCGACCGTGGTCATCGCGCTCGAGCCGCCCATCTCGCCGATCCGGCCCGACGGGACCACCTCGCCGAACAGCTCGCCGTCCGCCCACAGCGTGTCGAGCACGCGGACCTGGCCGCCGACCGCCCACGCCACGCCGCTGCCTTGCTCGACGTTGGCGAACCGGACCTTGCTGCGAAGCACGCCGCCGGCGTTCGCGGTGAGGGTCAGCCGGCGATCGAGCGCGTCGGGGTTCCAGCTGACCAGCGCGAGCGCCTCGCCCGCGGGCTCGTCGGTGCCCGCGAACTCGCCGCTGCTCGCGGTCGGCAGCTCGAGCGCGAGCCCGAGGCCCGCGGTCAGCGCGCCGCCGGCGTCGCCGCGCAGCAGGCGCATCTTGCCGTGCAGCACGAGATCGCCGCGCGCCGCGCCGGTCGCGGGCGGCACGCCGAACATCATCGACGAATCGACCGTCTGGCCGGTCTGGATGTACAGCGGCATCCGCACGCCGGCCTCGAAGCGATCGCCGAACGCGTAGGCGCCGCCGAGCTCGAGCATCGTGCGCGAGCGCACCGCGGCGTCGTCGTTCTGGACGGTGTCGAGCACCAGCGGATCGGCCGCGTACGACGCGAGCGCGGTCACGACGTACGCGCCGCTCGCTCCCGTGCTCGCGTCCTGCAGCTGGAAGCCCTGGCCGGTCGTGGCCGGCGTCGGATCGAACACGGTGAGGTCGAGGTTGCGCGGAGAATCGGCGCGCGCGCGCGCGCCGGATGCGCCGAACGCACCGATCAGGGCGACCAACGCGAGCCCCGCGCGCCGCCGGCGCAGCGCGAGCGCGAGCCCGCCGATCGCGAGCACCATGCCGCCCGCGCCGCCGCCCGCCGCGCAGCCGCCGCCGCCCTTGGCGTCGACGTACACCGCGTGGCCGCGGACGTCGACCGTCGCCTGCGCGTCCGGGTCCATGTCGAGGAACAGCGACGCGGTGGCCTCGAAGTCGCCCTCGCTGGTCGGCGTGAACGTGATGTCGAAGTCGTCGGTCATGCCGGGCGGCAGCGAGATGCCGGCCGGCGCGCTGCCGTCGGTGCCAGCGATCGCGAACTCGCCGTCGCCGTCGATGTCGATCGTGCGGATGTCGAACGTGTTGGTGTCGGTGTTGGTCACCGCGAGCAGCTCGGTCGGCGCGATGGTCGACAGCTTCACCGGGATGCCGATCCCGGTGTAGCCGAGATCGATCACGCCCGGCCCCATCGTGACGCGGCGGTCGATGCCGTTGCCCTGCAGCGTGATCGTCGCCATCGGATCGCCGTTATCGTTGTTCATCAGCACGAGCTGGCCGTCGGGGGCCTTGCCCGCCGCGGTCGGCGCGAACGTGACCATGAACTGGAACGTGCTGCTGCCCGGGACGTCGACCGGCTGCGGGTTCTGCACGGTCCAGACCGGCTCGCCGCTGAGCATCACCGCGGTGATGCTCAGCACCGCCTCGCCGGTGTTCGAGATCATCACGGGCAGGGTCGGCGCCTTGTCGCCGGGATTGCGATAGGTGTCGGGGAACATCGGCGCGGGCGCCACCTGGATGTGGCGATCGATGCCGCGGCCCTCGATCGTCACGGTGAGCGAGCTCGGGCCGCCCTGGATGCCGGAGAGCGGCCAGGTCAGGGTCGCGATGTCGTCCTGACCCGGCGGCCGCTCGGTGTTCGGCGTGTACGTCACGGTCACGCTGAACGAGCCGTTCATCGGGATGGTCTGCGCGCCGAGCGGGCCGAACGCGAAGCGCGCGAGGTTGGCGCCGCCCTTGGTCGCGGCGCCGATGTCGAGCGACGCCACGCCGGTGTTGGTGAGCGTGATCGTCTCCATCACCGGGCCGCCGTCGAGATCGACCGCCCCGAAGTCGAGGATGTCGGTCACCGGCGACACCGTGAGCGCGGCGCTGGTCGAGGTCGCCGACAGCGGCACCACGCGATCGGGGTTGGTGCCGAGATCGCTGTGGATGGTGAGCGTGGCGGCGAGCGCGCCCATCGCGGTCGCGCCGGGCGCGCACTTGACGTTGACCACGAGCGTGTCGTTCATGCCGGTCAGCGTGAATGGCGAGGTAACCGTGGGGCACACGACCGGGGTGCCGCTGTGCGTGCAGGTCGTGACCGTGAACTGGCCGGTCGTGGTGTTGAGCCCGGGCGTGATCGCGAGCGACTCGATCTTCACGGTGGTCGTGCTGTCGGTCGCGGTGTTGATGATCTGCAGCGGCAGCGTGCTCGACTGATCGAACCGCACGTCGCCGAACGCGAGCGCGTGCGGGTTGGTGTCGAAGCCCGCGACCAGCGCGGTGCCGTCGAGCGCGAGCGTGGCCATCGTCGTGGTCGAGCTCGAGCCCCAGGTGCCGGAGAAGTTCAGGTTGTCGGGGCCGCCGTCGGTCGCGACCTGCGGCGCGAACTGCACCGTCACCGTCACCGTGCCGCCCGCGGCGATCGACGAGATCGGGAAGGTCGGCGAGGTGATCGTGTAGCCGATGTTCGCCGTGGTGAACGCCGCGGTGACGTTACTCACCGCGAGGTTGCCCGCGTTCTTGAGCGTGAACGTCTGGCTCGAGGTGTCGCCGATCCGCACGCCGCCGAAGTTGTAGGTCGCCGGCGTGATCGTGAGCTGGCCGGCGTCGCCGGTGCACGACAGCGGCACGTTGAGGGTCGGCGTGTTGGTCGCGTCGCTCGTCACCTGGAAGTTGCCGGGCCGGCTGCCGAACGTCGACGGCGCGCACTCGATCGTCCAGCTGTCGGTGCCGTTCGGTGCGATCGTCGTGATCTGCGTGCCGGTCGTGCCCGAGGTGACGAGATAGTCCGAGGTGCCGGACGTCAGGGCGGCGTTCGAGATCGTGAGCGTCGAGCCGCCGATGTTGGTGACGGTCAGGATCTGCGAGCCGTTCTTGCCGACCTCGATCGCGCCGAACGCCAGCGAGGCCGGTCCCGAGATCGCCGGCCCGGCGGTGCAGGTCAGCGTCGCGACGCTGTCGCTGGTGTCGTCGGCGTCGCTGGTGAACGTGACCATCGCGGTCTGGGTGCCGGAGACGCCGGCGATCGGCGCGCACTTGACGCCGACCGCCGCCGGCGCCCCGATCGACAGCGCGGGCGAGAACGTGCAGCTGGTCGAGCCCGCACAGCCGGTCCCGGTGAACGTGAAGAACCCGCTGCCGCCGGAGATCGTCGCCGAGGTGACGCCGAGCAGGCCCTGCGGCGCGGCGCCGGTGTTGCTGACCGTGATGTTCTTGGTCAGGCTGCCGCCGACCGCGACCGTGCCGTACGCGACGTCGGTCACGCTGATCGTGGCGTCGCCACCCTGGCCTTGCAGCGCGACGTCGTCGGTCGGGTCGATCGGATCGTTGGACGCGATCGACATCGTCGTCGAGCTCGGCCCGACCGCGTTGGGATCGAACGTCACGGTCCACTGTGCCTGGTTGCCGGGCGTGATCGTCGCGGGGAAGCTCGGCCCGGCGGTGATCGCGTAGTCGGCGTTCTGGCCGCCCACGAAGTTGATCGCGCTCACCACCAGGTCCTCGCCGGAGTCGGTCGTCGTGTTCGACACCGTGAACACCTGGGTCGCGGTGTGAACCAGCGCGGTCTCGGCCGCGCGCACGATCCCGAAGTCCTTGCTGGCCGGCGACACCGACACCACCGGCGCGACGCCGGTCGCGGTCATGGTGAACGTGCCGAGCGTCATGCCGCTCGTGTGATCGTTCATCGACACCGTGCAGCTCGCCGCGCCGCGCGCGGACGGGATGTACGAGCCCGTGATCGTGGCGGGCATCGCCACCGTGACGAGCACGTCGGTCTTCGGCGAGATGTCGAAGCCCGGGCAGGTGAACACCAGGTCGAGATCGTCGCCGACCGTGTCGGAGATCGTGCCGGTCGCGGTGCCCATCGCACCGACCGCGACATTGCCGATCGCCAGCGGACTCGGACTTTCGGAAGGTGCCGCGTGCGCGGCGGTCGTGACCAAGAGACCCAGCAGACCGACCCAGTGCTTGACGTTCATCAAACGGCTCCCGTAGGCGCACGTCGAGCCTCGAGCTCCCGGCAGCGACGCACCGCAAAGCGTACAATAGATGTCCGGCTTCGTGCGACCTTTCGGGGATGACGGACGACGCCAACGCCCCGACGCTGCCCGACGCGGGGGTGACGAGCCAGCCAGCGAGCGTGCCGGGCGCGCCGGACGTGCGCTATGTCATGCAAGCGTTGCTCGGGCGAGGCGGAATGGGCGAGGTCTGGCTCGCTCACGACCAGCGGATCGATCGAGACGTCGCGATCAAGCTGATGCGGGGCGACGCGGCGAAGGACCCTCAGCTGGTCGCCCGCTTCCTGCGCGAGGCCCGGGTCCAGGGCCGGCTCGAGCATCCGGCGATCGTGCCGGTCCACGATCTCGGTGGCGATGCCGCGCCGTACTTCGCGATGAAGCGGCTCGCCGGCACGACGCTGGCCGACGTGCTCGCCGCCCAGGCGCGCGGCGACGCCGACGCGCTCGCGCGCTGGCCGCGCCGCATCCTGCTCGCGCGCCTGATCGACGTGTGCCTGGCGATCGAGCTGGCGCACCGCCGCGGCGTGATCCACCGCGATCTCAAGCCCGCCAACATCATGCTCGGCGATTTCGGCGAGACCTACGTGCTCGACTGGGGGCTCGCGCGCGTCGCCGACGGCAACGATGTGGACGCGATCCGCGCCGCCGATCTGCCGGGCGACTCGGGCAGCGGCCAGACCGTCGCCGGCACGATGCTCGGCACGCCCGGCTACATGGCGCCCGAGCAGATGCGCGGCGAGCGGGTCGATCATCGCACCGACATCTTCGCGCTCGGCTGCATGCTGTTCGAGATCCTCGCCGGCCAGCCCGCGGTGCCGCGCGATCGCGCGATCGAGGCGACGCTGACCGGCGCGCGCTTCGCGCCGAGCGAGCGCGCACCCGAGGCCGACGTCCCGCCCGAGCTCGACGAGCTGTGCGCGGCGGCCACCGCGGCCAGCGCGGGCGAGCGCCTCGGCTCGGCGCGCGAGCTCGCCGATCGCATCCAGCGCTTCCTCGACGGCGATCGCGATCTCGAGCGCCGGCGCCAGCTCGCGTCGGAGCACGCCGCCGCGGCGCGCAGCGCGCTGGCCGAGGGCGATGCCGGGCGCAGCGAGGCGATGCGCGAGGCCGGCCGCGCGATCGCGCTCGATCCGACCAACCGCGAGGCGCTCGAGCTGCTCGGCGGGCTGTTGCTCGAACCGCCGCGCGAGATCCCGGCGGAGGCGCGCGCGGCGATCTACCAGGAGCAGCAGCGCACGATCCGCGACATGCTGCACACCGGCTCGGTCGCGTACCTCGTGTTCTTCGCGATCGTCGCGGCGCTGGGCGCGGCCGGCACCGCGCTGCCGCTCGCGATCGGCATCACGCTCGCCGAGATCGGCCTGCTCGCCGGCGTCTCGGCGTACTACGCGCGCGCCCGGCGGCCGCTGACGCCGCGACTGTCGCTCGTGGTGATCACGATGCACGTCACGCTGCTCGCGACCATCGCGGTGTTCCTCGGCCCGCTGCTGATCGCGCCGGTCCTGATCTTCGGCTACCTGCCGCTCGCGCTGATCATGCCGGGCGCGCGCTACCCGGTGTACTGCACGGTGGTCCACGCGCTCGCGATCGCGGTGCCGCTCGCCCTCGAGTGGTTGCACGTCGTGCCCCACAGCTACCACGTCGAGGGCGGCGCGCTCGTGCTCAGGCCCTGGGCGATCACGCTGGGGCCGACCGCGTTCCTCGCGGGGATGGTCGCGACGCTGGTCGCGCAGCTGATCGCGGTCGCGGTCTCGCTCGATCGCTACCGCGCGGCGCAGGAGCGTAACCACGAGCAGGTGCATGTTCATTCGTGGCACCTCGATCAGCTGCTGCCGACCTCCGGTAAGCTGCGCGCATCATGATGACGCAAACGCCCAGCGGGCTCTCGTACGAGGACACCGTGGTCGGCACCGGCGCGAGCCCGACGCGCGGCCAGACCTGCTCGATGCACTACACCGGATGGCTGTGGCTCGGCGGCGCCAAGGGCGCCAAGTTCGACAGCTCGCTCGATCGCGGCCGGCCGTTCGACTTCCGGCTCGGCGTCGGCGAGGTGATCAAGGGATGGGACGAGGGGGTCGCGACCATGAAGGTCGGCGGCAAGCGCACGCTGCTCATCCCGCCCGCGCTCGGCTACGGCAGCCGCGGTGCCGGCGGCGTGATCCCGCCCGGCGCGACGCTGCTGTTCGAGGTCGAGCTGCTGCGCGTCGCGTAGCCACAGGCATCGAGATCGGCGAGCGAGTGCGCGGCGAGCGCGCACCGGTAATCCGCGCGCGGCATCGCGCGGCAGCTGGCGCCGAGCTCGGCCTGTAGCTCGCCCTGCACGCGGCTGCGGTCGTCGGCGGTCGCGGCGCGCTGCTCGGCCGCGGCGAGCTCGACCGCGTGCGCGAACAGCGCGTCGCACTCCCGCGCGTCGGGTGACGCCTCGGCGATCGCGCGGCCGCCGTCGGCCGGTGGTGTGGGGCGAGCCGGCGCGGGTGGGGCGCTGCCGCACGCCGCGGCCACCACGATCACGAAGCGGCGCCACATCACCTTTGATGTTAGCGTGTGATCCGCGATGGCGCTGTGGTTTGCTGCCGTGCTCGGAGTCGTCCAGGGGCTCACCGAGTTCATCCCGGTCTCGTCGACCGCCCACCTCAAGATCGCGCGCGCGCTGCTCGGCCAGCACGTCCCGAACGACACGTTCACCGCGTACATCGCGGTGATCCAGCTCGGCACGCTCGCCGCCGTGCTGGTCTACTTCGCCAAGGACCTGGTCCACCTCGCGGTCGCCATGGTGCGCGCGCCGACCACGCACGACGGCAAGCTGCCGTTCATGCTCGCGCTCGGCACGCTGCCGATCGTCGTCGTCGGGCTGCTGTTCAGGCACCGGATCGAGAGCGACCTCACATCGATCTATCTGATCGCCGGCACGCTGATCGGCATCGGCCTCGTGATGGCGGTGATCGATCAGCACGCGGTGGGGCGCGAAGGCCGCACGATCGCGACCTTGACCTACACCGATGCGCTGCTGGTCGGGCTCGCGCAGACCCTCGCACTCGTACCCGGCGTGTCGCGCTCCGGCTCCACGATCTGCATGGCGCTGCTGCTCGGCTTCACCCGCAGCGACTCCGCGCGGTTCTCGTTCCTGCTGTCGATCCCGGCGGTCGCCGGGGCCGGCATCCTCGAGGCGAGCAAGGCATTTCACGAGCTCGGCAGCGGCGCCATCCCCGCGATCGGCGTCGGCTGCGGCGTCGCGGCGATCACCGGCTACGCGACCATCGCGTGGTTCCTGCGCTGGCTCGGCTCGCACCAGCTGCTCGGGTTCGCGATCTACCGGATCGCGTGCGGCGTCGCACTCGTCGCCGCCATCGCGGCCGGCCTGATCGGCGCCGAGTGAGATTTGAGAAACCGGGTCGCGACTGATAGCCTAAATCGTCCGTACCAAGGGTGCATGATGAGGACTATCCGCCTCGCAGGCTCGGCGCTGCTGCTGCTCGTTCTGGTCGCGACCGCGCACGCCGACTGCCCGAAGACCGGGCGTTACTCGGTCAACATCGACTCGGCGCCGCAGGGTGCGCCGATCTACATCGGCGACAAGTCCTGCCAGGTCGGCGTCACCCCGTGGGACGGCAAGCTCAACAAGGGCGACTACACGATCATCATCGACACCCCGGGCTACGAGCCGGTGACCAAGCAGTTTCACGTCGCCGCCGTGCGCAAGACCCAGCCGCTGTTCGTGCCGCTGGTCAAGAAGGCCGACCCGCCGAAGATCGACATCCGCGCCGACGTCGACAAGAACATGTTCGGCGCGACCGTGATGCTCGATGGCCAGGCCCAGGGCCAGGCGCCGATGGTGGTGACGACCACGCCGGGCCGCCACCTGCTCGAGATCAAGAAGGACGGGTTCGAGACGTTCTCGTCGTGGATGCAGGTCGACAACAACCAGACCCAGACGATCGCGCCGACCCTCAAGGACGCCAAGCCGAAGTACGGCACCGTCGTGGTCGACGCCGACGTGCCCGACGCCGAGGTCTACATCGACGGCAACAAGCATCCCGACAACACGCCGGCGGTGATCCAGAACGTGATCGAGGGCCTGCACGTGATCGAGGTGCGCAAGGCGCCGGCGCTGCCGTGGAAGCAATCGGTGCAGGTCACCGCCGGGCAGTCGACCAAGGTGCGCGCCGAGCTGCAGGGGTCGGGCGGCGTCGGCGTGGTGCGCGTGCTGTCCGACGCGCAGGGCGCGCGCGCGTTCATCGACGGCACCGACATGGGGCCGGTGCCGGTCGACATCAAGGACGTCAAGGCCGGCGATCACATCGTGCAGGTCAAGGCGCCCGGCATGCAGACCGGCGAGAAGCACGTGACCGTGCAGGCCGGCAGCTCGCAGATCGTGAAGTTCGACCTGAGCCAGGAGACGTCCGGTGACATGGGCGTCTTGAAGGTGGTGTCGAGCGTGCCGGAGGCCCAGGTGTTCATCGACGGCGCCAACGTCGGCAAGGTTCCGCAGGAGAAGCGGGTCTCGGCCGGCGAGCACCCGGTGGTGGTGCGACTCGACGGCTTCAAGGACTTCGAGCAGAAGGTGCGGATCGAGGCCGGCCAGACCGTGACCGTGCAGGCCGATCTCAAGGCGGTCGGCCGGCTGCGCATCCTGTCGACCCCGAGCCAGGCCACCGTGCTGATCAACGGCCTGCCGTCGGGCAAGACCCCGCTCGATCAGGAGGTCGAGGTCGGCGAGACCGTCGTGCGGCTCGAGCTTCCCGGCTTCCAGCCGTTCGAGCAGACCGTGACGATCGAGGGCGGCAAGACCCAGACCTTGTCGCGCGAGCTCGCGGTCGCCGGGCCGAGCGAGGCCCAGCTCAACGAGATCCAGCGCGGGCTGTCGTCGCTGTCGGCGCGCGCGCTGCCGCGCGGCCGCTCGACGATCGACCTCAGCATCGGCTACCCGTACTACCTCAACGGCCGGGTCAACGTCGGCGCCGGCAAGATGGGCGGCGTCGTGCCGTTCGACGCCGGCGTGACCGTGCGCTCGATGCTCGCGCGCACCGAGCTCGGCCTCGGCATGCGCGCGACGGTGATCGACCAGGACCCGTTCTCGCTCGGCGCGTTCACCGACGTCTATTACGGCAGCAAGCTGCTCGACGACTCCAAGCGCAACGGCTTCACCTGGAACCTCGGCGTGCTGATCTCGCTCACGGCGACCGCCGGCGTGACGATCACCGGCCGCGCGTACCTGGACGTGTGGAGCGACCGCCACTGCCCCGATCGCAATCCCGATCAGTCGATGATGGACGGGTTCGACGGCGACGCGATCGGCGTGTGCAAGGCGTGGAAGGACGGCACGCTCGACGCCGCGGATCGCACGCGCATCCACGACCTGGTCGGCTGGACCAAGCCCGACGACGTGTTCAACCGCGAGAACGGCGCGCGGTTCATGACGTCGATCCTCGCCGAGATCGCGCTCGACCAGCACTGGAACTTCTTCGGCATCCTCGAGGGTGCGCCGTTCCAGTCCGAGCGCGCGCTGTTCACCAACGACTTCGCGCACTCGATGTTCGACACCGACTACGACCTCTACGTCACGTTCGGCACCACGTACAAGTTCTAGCCCGGCTCACCCTGATCCGATTGCGCCGGGCGGCTCGGATGCTACCCCGACGCGACCGGCGCGAACGCGATCGCCGAGTACGCGACGGCGGTCGTCGTCCCCGGGTTGTGATAGCCGTGGCGCTGGTCGCCGCGGAAGCTGACCACGTCGCCCTCGCCGAGCGAGTAGCGCTCGCCCGCGACCGCGAGCTCGACGTGGCCGCGCTCGCACGTGAGGTACTCGCGCGTGCCCGGCGTATGCGGCACGCCGGCCATGCGCGCGCCCGGCGGCAGCACCATGCGCTCGAGATCGAGCCCGGGCAGCGGCTCGGGCAGGAGCTTGCGGATCGCGACCTGGCCGCGCGCGCGGGTCGGCAGCTCGGCGGCGCGCAGCAGGCGCGCGGGCTGGCGCGCCGGCGCGAGCAGCTCGTCGAGCCGGACCTGGAGCGCGTTGGCGACCTTGATCAGCACCGCGAGCGTCGGATTGGCCGCTCCGGACTCGAGGTGCGTCCACGTCGCGCGCGGGACGCCCGCGATCTTGGCGATCTGCTGCTGCGACAATCCCCGAACCTCGCGCAGCGCCTTGATGTTGTCGGCGAGGTGGTCGTGCTCGCGGCTCATGCTCACGGGTGGGCCTCCTGCCAATATAATAGCGCAACGGATGACATGTTGCCGAGCACGGCGTACCTCGTGGTCATGGAGGTCGCCATGGAGATCGAAGGACACGGCGCGCTGGTCACCGGTGCGAGCCGCGGGCTGGGCCGCGCGCTCGCCGAGCTGCTCGCGGCGCGCGGGGCGCGGGTCGCGCTGGTGGCGCGCGATCCCGGACCGCTCGGCGACGTGGTCGCCGGGATCCGCGCGCGGGGCGGCAACGCCCACGCGATCGCGGCCGATATCGCCGACAAGGACGCGATCCATCGCATCGCCGGCCAGGCCCACGGCACGGTGGGCGAGATCGCGATCGCGATCCACAACGCGAGCACGCTCGGCCCGGTGCCGCTGCGGCTATTGCTCGACACCGAGTGCGAGGATCTCGCGGCGGTGCTCGAGACCAACCTGGTCGGGCCGTTCCGCCTGACCAAGCTGCTCGCCGGCGCGATGGCGCTGCGCGGCGCCGGTACGATCGTGCACGTCAGCTCGGATGCCGCGGTCGAGCCTTACCCGACGTGGGGCGCGTACGCGATCTCGAAGGCGGCCCAGGATCAGCTGAGCCGCGTGCTCGCCGCCGAGCTCGCCGGCACGGGCGTGCGCGTGCTCGCGGTCGATCCGGGCGAGATGGACACCCGGATGCACGCCGATGCGGTGCCCGATGCCGATCGCGGCGCGCTGCAGCGCCCGGCCGACGTCGCGGCGCGGATCGTCGCGATGATCGAGGACGAGGCGCGGGCGCCGAGCGGCGCGCGGATCATCGCGCCGAGCTGGAGCGCGCCGTGATGGCCGCGGCGCTGCGCAGCGCGCCCGAGCTCGCGACCGCCGAGGTGCCGCGCGACGCGGTGTCGCTGGTCGTGATCGATCGCGCGCGCGAGCGCATCGAGCTCGCGGCGTTCCGCGCGCTGCCCGAGTTGCTCGACGCCGGCGATCTGGTCGTGGTCAACGATGCCGCGACCCTGCCGGCGTCGCTGCGCGGCACGACCGCGGCGGGCGCGCCGTTCGAGCTCCGGCTGTCGGCCCCGGTCGACGGCAGCCGGCTGTACGGCGTCGTGTTCGGCCCGGGCGATCACCGCACGCGCACCGAGCATCGCGCCGCGCCGCCGTCGATCGCGATCGGCGAGGTCGTGCGGATCGGCGGGCTGTCCGCGACCGTCGCCGCGCTCGCCGGCCGGCGGATCGAGCTGGTTGCCCGCGCGAGCGAGGATCGCCTGTGGCAGGCACTGTATGCGGCGGGCCGGCCGGTGCAGTACGCGCACCGCCGCGAGCTGTTGCCGCTGTGGTCGGTGCAGACCGCGTACGCGGCGCGGCCGTGGTCGGTCGAGATGCCGTCGGCGGGCCGGCCGCTGACCTGGGAGGTCCTGCTCGGGCTGCGCCGCCGCGGCATCGCGATCGCGCGGCTCACCCACGCGGCCGGGCTGTCGTCGACCGGGGACGACGCGCTCGATCGCGCGCTGCCGTGGCCGGAGCGCTACGAGCTGCCGCGCGCGACGGTGGACGCGATCGGCGAGGCCCGCGCGCGCGGCGGCCACGTGATCGCGATCGGCACGACGGTCGTGCGCGCGCTCGAAGCGGCGGCCGACGGTGGCGAGCTGCGCGCCGGCTCGGGGGTGGCGACGCTGCGGCTCGACGCCGCGTATCGGCCGCGCGTGGTCGACGGCATCGTCAGCGGGCTGCACGCGCCCGGCGAGAGTCACTTCGAGCTGCTGCGCGCGTTCGCGCCGCGCGACCGGCTGGTCCGCGCGATCGAGCTCGCCGCGGCGCACGGGCTGTCGAGCCACGAGCTCGGCGACTCGTGCCTGATCGTGTGAGTCACCGCGCGGCGATCACGGGCAGTTGGCCAGGCGCCACGGGTTCGACGGGTAATCGATGAAGTTGCCGACGTACGACGCGCCCGGCTCGGGACGAAGCTCGCCGCCGTTGACGTCGATGTAGTACTCGATCTGGATCTGCACGTAGAGGCCGTCGCTGGTCGGATCCGGCGTCAGCTCGGGGCAGTGATCGTCGCGGAACGGATCGATCGCGCGCCACGACTGCGCGTACTGCGCGTTGTTGCCGACCCGCGCGTCGTAGCCGATCGGCGTGGTCGTCCACGCGGTCTGTGCGCTGCTGGTCACCAGGTGCCAGTGCAGCTCGGCGTCGAGCTGCTGCCAGAGCTCGCCATCGGTCGTGTCGGTCTCGCCCGGCTGCCAGACCTGGAAGCACAGGTTCGTGATGTCGTCCTGCTCGCGCGCGAGCGTGTCGTAGGTGAAGCCGCTGGACGCGTCGCTGCCGCCGCAATGATTCGACGGATCGCGCGTCAAGAGGTTGCTCGCGAGCCCCATCCAGGCCGGCGGCGTCTCGATCGCGAACGTGTAGTTCGCGCCGTACGCCGAGTCCCAGGCCTGGCAGCCGGTCTCGTCGTGGTTGTCGAACCAGATGATGATCTGGTGCGCGCCGTCGGTCGGGATCGTCATCGTGGTCGACGCGGTCGCGACGCTCGCGACCACCAGCTCGCCGTCGGGCTCGAACTGGACGTGCGCCGAGATGTCCCAGCCCGTGCCGCGGCACGCGGTCATCCGCGCCGGGTCGTACGAGATCGCGAGCGAGCCGCCCGGCACGAGCACGCCGGTCTGGCTGGTCGTGAAGCTCGCGGTGAACGCCAGCGTCGCGCCGCGCGGATCGTCGGGCGCCTGGCACACCGCGGGCGCCGGCCAGATCGAGAAGTCGTCGGTCGGATCGAGGTCGTAGCTCGCGAGGTCGGCCGAGTAGCGGTTGTGATCGAACAGCCGGCCGCCGCCGGCGAGCGGCAGGTACGGGATCGCCTGCAGCGACTGATCGGTCGTGGTCGGGCCGGGCACGCCGGTGTCGAGCGTGATGTCGTACTTGACGAAGCCGGGCGTCGCGCCGTCGGGATCCTCGACGCCGGTCGCGCTGTACCACGTCGGATCGCTGCCCGACTGATAGAGCAGGGCCGGGGCGAGGCCCTGCGACGCCGCCGACTCCGAGACCTCGACCTCGGCGACGAACACCCACGACGGTCCGTCGGTCTCGTAGCTGCCGCTGCCGCCGCCGGCGTCGACCCGCAGCAGCTGGCGCAGCACGACGTTGCAGTCGCGATCGGCGGCGTCGCTGCCGCCCGAGACGTCGAGCAGGGGCGCGGGCGCGGCGATGCGTGTTGACGTGGGTTCGGCGGTGCAGGCGGCGAGCGCGAGGCAGACGACGGCGAGCTTCACGTGCGCGCGGCTTCGCACCGCGCGTGCCAGATCGCGCGCGAGTCGTTACCGCGACTTGCATCCGGCCGCGCGGACTGGCGTTGCGTTCGTCATCGCTCGGCGAGGCGCTGCAGCAGGGTCAGCTGCGCGAGCGCGGCGGCGACCGCGGTCTCGACGCGTAAGATCGGTGAGCCGAGCGACACCGGCTGGAAGCCGCGCGCGATCAGCGTGTCGAGCTCGCGCTCGATCCAGCCGCCCTCCGGGCCGATCGCGAGCACGACCGGTCCGCCGCGCGCGACCTGCTCGATCATCACTCCGCGCCGCCCTTCGGCGGCGCTGCGCGGTCCGGCGCGGCCGGGCCGCGCGTTCGTCGGCGCGCCGGGGTGGGCGACCAGCCGCGTCGCGTCGCCGCGCCCGGCGAACCGCGCGTCGAGGAGGGCCATCAGCCGGCGGTGCACGCACAGCTCGGGCAGCTGCGTGGTCGCGCCCTGCTCGGCGCCGAGCCGCGCGGCGTGGGCGAGCGCGGCCGGCGCGAGCCGCGGCGACGCGAGGTAGCTCTTGTCGACGCGCCACGCGTTGGTGAGATCGATCCGGCGCACGCCGAACGCGGCGCACGCCTCGATCACGCGCGAGACCACCTTGGGGCGCGGCACCGCGAGCACGAGCTCGACCTCGAGCTGCGGCGGCGCGGGCTCGACGATCGCGAGTCGCAGCGACAGCGCCGTGCCGGTGTCGGCGATCACCTCGGCGGTCCCGACGCCGCCGCCGATCACGCCGGCGCGCACCGCCTGGCCGATCCGCACGCCGAGCACGCGGCGCAGGTGGTCGGCGCGGCGATCGTCGAGCGCGACCACGTCGCCTTGCAGCTCGGCGGCTTCGACGAGCAGGAGGTTCACGGCGCGACGATAGCGCGGTAGCTTTCCGCCATGGCGTTCTTCCAGGATCCACCGCGGCTCGGCAACCAGTTCGATGACGACGCGATGCTGGTGTCGTGGATCGCGCGCCACCTGCCGGCGGTCGCCGACGAGCTGCGCGGGCTCGGCGCGCTCGCCGCCGAGCTCTATCCCAGGCAGCTCGCCGATCGCACGAACGAGCCGGTGCTGATCCAGTGGGACGCGTGGGGCAATCGCATCGATCAGATCTCGGTGTCGCCGCTGTGGCGCGAGGCGCAGCGCCTCGCGGCGCGCCACGGCATGGTCGCCGCCGGCTACGAGCCGCGCCACGGCGCGCACGCGCGCACGCACCAGTTCGCGATCGTCCACCTGCTCGGGCCGTCGCTCGACGTCTACTCGTGTCCGCTCGCGATGACCGACGGAGCGGCGCGCACGCTGATCGCGAGCGGCAACGCGCAGCTGATCGAGCGCTACGTCCCGCTGCTCACCTCGCGCGATCCCGACGTGATGTGGACCAGCGGCCAGTGGATGACCGAGCGCACCGGCGGCTCCGACGTCGCCCACACCGAGACCGTCGCGCGCAAGGACGGTGATCGCTGGCGGCTGTACGGCACCAAGTGGTTCACCTCGGCGACGACCTCCCAGATCGCGCTCACGCTCGCGCGCCCCGAGGGCAACGCCGACGGTAGCCGCGGGCTCGCGCTGTTCCTGGTCGAGCTGCGGGACGCGCGCGGCCGGCTGCGCGACATCCAGGTCAACCGCCTGAAGGACAAGCTCGGCACGCGCAAGGTGCCGACCGCCGAGCTCGCGCTCGACGGCACGCCCGCGATCATGGTCGGCGCGGCCGAGGGCGGCGTCCGCCAGATCACGCCGATGCTGTCGATCACGCGCACGTGGAACGCGATCAGCGCGGTGAGCGCGATGCGGCGCGGTCTGGCGCTCGCGCGCGACTACGCGCGGCGGCGCACCGCGTTCGGCGCGTTGCTCGTCGACAAGCCGCTGCACGCCGACACGCTCGCGATGCTCGAGGCCGAGTACGCCGGCGCGTTCTGCCTGGCGTTCCGCAGCGCGCACCTGATCGGCGTGCTCGAGCACGGCGGCGATCCGCAGGCCGAGCTGCTCGCGCGCGCGCTCGTGCCGATCGCCAAGCTGTGCACCGCGAAGCAGGCGGTCGCGGTGACGTCGGAGGCGATCGAGGCGTGCGGCGGGGCCGGCTACGTCGAGGACACCGGCCTGCCGCGCATCCTCGCCGACGCGCAGGTGCTGCCGATCTGGGAGGGTACGACCAACGTGCTGTCGCTCGACACCCTCCGCGCGCTCGGCAAGGGCGCGCTCGAGGCGATCGCGGCCGAGGTGGACGCGTGCTGCACGGCGGCGACCGATCCGGGGCTCGCGCGCCCGGTCGAGGCCGCGCGCGCCGCGCTGCGCCACGCGACCGCGTGGATCGGCGAGGCGATGGCCCAGCCGGCGCGGCTCGAGGCCGGCGCGCGGCGGTTCGCGCTCACGCTCGGCCGCAGCCTCGAGCTCGCGCTGCTGTGCGCGCACGCGCAGTGGTGCCTCGATCACGACCAGGGCCCGCGCGCGGCGGCGGCGGCGCGGCGGTTCGCGCAGAACGGCGTCGACCTGGTCGGCGATGCGAACGCCGACGACTCGAAGCTGCTGGTCTAGTACCGTCGCGCCCGATCCGCGCCGCCCGAAAATGCGAAAGGCCCGCGAACGGGCCTTCGTGCTCAGCTCGCCGGGGGCGGCGGGGGCGGCGGCGCGCCCTGATCGCCCGGCGGCGGCGGGGGCGGCGGCGGGCCTTGATCGCCACCCGGCGGGGGCGGCGGCGGGGCGCCGGCGGCGCCGTTGCACTGGTAGTGGACGCGCCAGGCCTGCGCGGTGCGCGTGCTGGTCACGCCCTGCGTGGTCTGCTGGTCGGTCGTCGTGCGACCGCTGTGCGAGGTGTGCTCGGTGTCCTGCGCGTTCTGCGTGGTGTAGGTGTCGGTGCCGATCGCCTCGTAGCCCTCTTGCGTGACCGTGAAGTTGTTCGGACCGCAGTGCGAGGCCATCTCCTGGTTCGCCTGCTCCATCGCCTTGCCGCGATCGCCCTGCAGCTCGATCACGCCGCCTTGCTGCGTGCGCTGAATAACCTGCGCGCTGCCGCATGCAGCCAGCGCCACGACCAGACCTAACGAGAGCTTGTTCAGCATGTTGTCTTCTCCGTTGAGAACGGCGCGCACGCTAACCGATTCGCTCCGCGAGAGCAACCCCGGCCTTGCAAGCCACGGTAGGCTGGCGTCATGAGCGAGGCCACCGCGGTGGAGTCGCGGATCGAGCAGGTCACGGTCTACGCCCGCGGTGCACGGATCCGCAGGGTCGCACGCGTGCCCGCGCCGCTGCCATCGCAGCTCCGGCTCGATGGCCTGCCGCTCGCGCTGATCGACGACAGCGTGCGCGTCGAGGTCGATGGCCCGGCGGTCGCGACCGCGGTGCGCACGCGGATCGACGTGCCGGATGGCGAGGCCCGTGCCGAGGAGCCGGCCGAGCTGCGCGCCGCGCGCCGGCGCGTCGCGCTTGCCGACGCCGAGCTCGAGCGGCTCGCCGCGGCGCTCGCACAGCTCGGCGACGCACCGCTGATCGTCGACGACACGTCCGAGCAGCCGCCGGCGGCGTGGGCCGCGATCGTCGCGGCGCGGCGCGCGCTGGTCGCGGCCCGGCGCGACCGCGAGCTCGCGCTGCGCGAGCACCATGCGGCCGCGCGCCGCGAAGCCGACGACGCGCGCCGCGAGCTCGAGCTCGCGCTCGATCGCGATCGCCGGCTCGGCAGCGCGCGCGTCGCCCGGCTGCACGAGGCGCGCAAGCGGATCGAGCTCGAGCTCGCGCCGACCGGCGCCGGCGAGCTCGCGCTGCGCGTCGAGTACCAGGTCGCGGCCGCGCGCTGGGCGCCGAGCTACGTCGCGCGGCTCGGCGCGTCGGAGACCACGCTCGAGCTGCGCGCGGTGGTCGCGCACGACTCGGGCGAGGACTGGACCGGTGTCGCGCTGCGGCTGTCGACCGCCGAGCCCGAGCGCTGGACCGAGCTGCCCGAGCTCGCGCCGCAGAAGATCGGGCGGCGTCAGGCCGAGCCGGCGCGCCGCGGCTTTCGCGAGCCGCCGAGCGGCGCCGACGCGCTCTACCTCGATCACGATCGCGCGTTCCCGCTGCCGCGCCCGACCCGCACGTTCGATGCGGCGAGCGTCGAGGACGACTCGACCTACGAGGGCCGCGCGCCGACGCCGCCGCCGCTCCAGCGCGAGGTGTGGGACGAGAGCCGGTCGCTGTCGAGCGCCGCGAGCCTGCCCGCGCTCGCCAAGAAGCAGCGCGCGGCCACCGTGCCGGCGACGATCGCGCGCGCCGGCAGCGTGCGCGATCGTCTGGTCCAGCGCGCGCCGGGCGGAGGCGGCGCCGCGCCGATGCAGCCGCCCGCGGCGCCCGGGCTGACGGACACCGCGGCGTTCGGCGGGCTCGTCGAGGACGCCAAGCTCGCCGCGCGCAGGCCGCGCGAGGAGGAGGCCGCCGCGGCGCCGCGGCCGCGGCTCGATTACGGCGACCTGCGCATGCCCGGCGCGCTCGCGCCGGATCGCGGCCGGCTCGCGCCGGCGCCGCCCGAGGACGGCGGCGCGATCAGCGCGCTGGTCGGCGAGGGTGCGGCCGCGCTCGCCGCGCTCGCGCTGCCGGCCGGCTACCTCGCGGAGTGGGCGCACACCTACGACTACGCGTTCGCGAGCGACGGCGCGGTCGACGTGCGCGGCGACGGCGCGTGGCATTCGGTGGCGCTGACCGCGCGCGCCACGACCGCCAAGCTGCGTCACGTCGCGGTGCCGCGCGAGCAGGCCGACGCGTTTCGCGTCGCGGCGATCGCGAACCCGCTCGACGGCCCGCTGCTGCCCGGGCCGATCGACGTCTACGATCGCGGCCAGTTCCTCGTGACCAGCGAGGTCGAGTACGCGCCGCCTGGCGCGACGGTCGAGGTCGGCCTCGGCGTCGATCCGAGCGTCAAGATCGCGCGCAACGTCGAGTTCCACGAGGAGTCGACCGGCGTGCTGCGCGGCGGGCTGCGCCTGGTCCACGCGATCGCGATCGAGGTCGACAACGTGTCGCCGCGCGCGATCGAGCTCGAGATCCGCGAGCGCGTGCCGGTCGTGCGCGAGGGCGACGACGACGTCGAGGTTGTGCTCGGCAAGGTCGATCCACCGTGGGAGCGCTACACCCCGGATCCCGACGCGCCGCGCGCCGAGCGGCTGCGCGGCGGCTACCGCTGGCGGATCGCGCTCGCGCCGAGCACGAAGCGGCTGCTGCGCGCCGGCTACGAGGTCAAGATCGCCGGCAAGCACGAGCTGGTCGGCGGCAACCGGAGGGAGCCATGACCGCGCAGCTCGACGCGCCGGTCGTCGCGGTCACCGTGCTCGAGGATCGCGCGGCGGTCACGCGGCGCGGCAAGCTCGCGCTCGGCGTCGGCCAGCACCAGCTCGTGATCGAGCCGGTCGCGCCGGTGCTCGCCGACAAGACGCTCACCGCCACTGCGACCGGCGCGCACGTGCTCGACGTGCGCTGCGAGCGCTGGAAGGCACCGCGCGAGGGCGACGTCGCCGCGCTGCGCGCCGAGCAGGTGAAGCTCGAGGCGGCGCGCGACGTCCAGCTCGCCGCCGCCCACGCCGCGCACGCCGAGGCCGCCGCGCACGCCGAGACGGTCGCGGCGGCGCTGCGCGATCTCGCGACCGCCGCGTCGCGCGGGATCGCCGCCGAGCGCGTCGCGGGGCAGCTCGCCGAGCTCGATGCGCTCGAGGCCGCGGCGCGCGCACGCCAGGTCGACGCCGAGCTCGCGGCGGCCGATCTGGTCGCGCAGCTCGGCCGGCTCGGCGATCGTATCGCGCGCGCCGAGAGCGAGGACGGCGAGGCCGCGGCGCGGCTGGTGATCGACGTCGTCGCCGCCGCGCCGGGCGACGCGACGATCACCGCGAGCTACCTCGTGCCGGGCGCGGCGTGGCGGCCGTATCATCGCGCGCAGCTCGTGCGCACGAGCGAGACCGCCGGCAAGCTCGACTGGCAGACCACCGCGTGCGTGTGGCAGGCCACCGGCGAGGACTGGCGCGACGTCGAGCTGACCTGCTCGCTCGAACGGCCGTCGCTCGGGGTCGAGCCGCCCGAGCTGGTCGACGACGAGCTGCGCGCGCGCCGCAAGCCCGACGCGCTGGTCGTCGAGGCACGCGACCAGGACCAGCAGACCACCGGGCTCGGCGGGGGTGGGTTGTTCGTGCCGGGGATCGACGACGGCGGCCTCGGCACGAGGCTCGCCGCCGGCAAGGCGAGCGTGCGCGCCGACGGCACGCCGCATCGCGTGCCGGTCGCGACGTTCCAGGCGCCGGCGCAGCTGTCGCTCGTCGCGATCCCGCTGCGCTCGCCGTGGGTCCACCTGCGCGCGCGGCTGGTCAACACCGGCGCCGCGCCGCTGCTCGCCGGGCCGGTCGACCTGATCATGGCGTCGGGCTACATCGGCCGCGCCGAGATCGGCTTCGTCGCGCCGGGCGAGAAGGTCTACCTCGGGTTCGGGCTCGAGCCCGACGTCCGCGTGCATCGCAGCGAGACCCGCGAGCGCGACGACGCCGGCGTGCTCGGGAGCTGGAACGTGCAGACCGTGCGCGTCGCGGTGCGACTCTCGAACCTCGGCACGCAGCGACGCGAGATCGCGGTGACCGAGCGCATCCCGATCTCCGAGATCGAGCAGGTCCAGGTCCAGACCTCGGCCGCCGACGCCTACCTGCTCGACGACGCGCCGGGCGGCGAGGAGATCACGCAGGTCACCGCGCGCGCGCTCGACCAGCCCGGGCTCGTGACCTGGACGGTCGAGCTGCCGCCGAACGGCCGGCGCGCGGTCACGCTCGAGTACAAGCTGAAGAGTCAGCGCAGCGTCGCCGGCGTGTGAGTGCCCGCGCCGTCGAGATGTTCGCGAACCGCGTGCGCAAGACCACGCGCCATCTCGGCAAGTGGGCGCGGCGCACCGGCGTGACGTGCTGGCGGGTCTACGATCGCGACATCCCGGAGGTGCCGGTCACGGTCGACACCTACGAGGGCGCGCTCGTCGTCAACGACTACCGGATCGATCAGGCCGACGCCGGCTGGCTCGACGCGATCGCCGGCGCGGCCAAGGACGCGCTCGACGCGCGCGAGCTGTTCGTCAAGCACCGCGAGCGCCTGGTCGAGCGCCAGGCCGGCCACCAGTACGAGCGGCTGGCCTCCACCGGCGCGTGGCGCACCGTTCGCGAGGGCGGCCACGACTTCCGCGTCAACCTGAGCGACTACGTCGACACCGGGCTGTTCCTCGATCATCGCATCACGCGCGCGCGAGTCGCGGCCGAGCCGGCGCGCACGATGCTCAACCTGTTCGGCTACACCGGCGCGTTCGCGGTGTACGCCGCGGCCGCCGGCATGCGCACGACCAGCGTCGATCTGTCGAGCACTTACCTCGCGTGGGCGCGCGACAACCTCGCGCAGAACGCGCTCGACGGCGAGCTCGTCCAGGCCGACGTTCGCGCGTTCCTGGCCGATGCGCGGCGCGCCGGGCGGCGCTGGGACCTCGCGGTCGTCGACCCGCCGACGTTCTCGAACTCCAAGCGGATGGCCTACACGTTCGACGTCCAGCGCGATCACGCGGCGCTGCTCGCCGACGTGCGCGCCGTGACCACGCACGCGATCTGGTTCTCGACCAACCGCAAGAGGTTCAAGCTCTCGCTCGAGCTCGAGCGCGTCACCGACGAGACCGCCGCGACCACGCCGCCGGACTTTCACCATCGCCCGCACGTCGCGTTCCGCATCGCGCTAGGGTAGGGCCGTGACCTCGAACGACGACATGATCGCGTACTGGAACGGCGACGGCGGCCGGCGCTGGATCGCGGCGCAGGACCGCCTCGATCGTGCGATGGCCGCGATCGGCGAGGCGCTGCTCGCGGCCGCCGCGCCTCGGCCCGGCGAGCGCGCGCTCGACGTCGGCTGCGGGCTCGGTACGATGACGCTCGCGCTCGCGCGCTCGACCGGCACGACCGCGCTCGGGGTCGACGTCTCGGCGCCGATGATCGAGCTCGCGGCCGGCAAGGGCGGCGACGCGACGTTCGTCGTCGCCGACGCCGCGCGCTTCGCGTTCACGCCGGATCGCGACCTGGTGTTCTCGCGGTTCGGCGTGATGTTCTTCGCCGACCCGGTCGCCGCGTTCGTCCATCTGCGGCGTGCGTTCGCACCCGGCGGCCGGCTGGTGTTCGCGTGCTGGCGCGCTCCCGCCGAGAACCCGTGGGCCGCGGTGCCGCTCGCCGCGGCGCGCGAGCTGTTGCCGCCGCAGCCGCCACCCGATCCGATCGCGCCGGGGCCGTTCGCGTTCGGCGATGGCGCGCGGGTGCGGTCGATCCTCGAGCGCGCCGGCTATCGCGACATCGCGATCGATCCGCACGACACGACGATGTGGCTCGGCGAGTCGCCCGAGGACGCCGCGGTGCACGCGCTGTCGGTCGGCCCGCTGGCGCGCGCGGCCGCCGAGCTGCCCGAGCCGACGCGCGCGCGGATCCGCGAGCGCGTCGCCGCGGCGGTCGCGCCGTTCGCCGGCGCCGGCGGCATCGCGCCGCCCGCGGCGATCTGGCTGGTCCGCGCGCGTCCCTAGCCGGATCATGCACCACGCCGTCGGGCGACCGTCGCGGCGCGGGCATCTCGAGGCGTAGGGCCGGCTCGCGCTAGCGCTCGAACGTCGCGGCGCCGGCGGTCCAGTCGACCGTGACGCGCAGCGTGCGAAACGCATCGCCGCCGAGCGCGCCCTCGCTCGGCTTGTCCATGTACTGCGCCATGAACTGGTGGAACGCGTCGTCGGGCCGCCAGGTGAACCACACCGGGCCGACCTCGTAGCCGCCGACCGACACCCGCGGCACCTCGATCATCGGCGCGTCCTTGGCGGTGCGATCGGCGTGGTCGAGCACGCGCCAGTCCGGGTGCGCGGCGTGCCAGCGATCGAACACGGTCCTCGTGATGAAGCTGGTCGCGCGCAGCCGCGCGGTGCCGCCGAGCGCGGCGATCGCGGTGTCGGTGAGATCCACGGTCGCGCCGGTGTCGAGCAGCATGTCGATGGTCTCGCCGTCGACTGTCATCTGGATCCGGCCGTACGGCGAGATCACCGCGCCGTCCGCGCCGCGCGGGAAGCCGACCGCGACGCGATGCTCGGGTCCGACCCGCGGCAGATCGCCGGGCGCGCGCAGCTCGAGGCGGCGGCGCGGATAATCGAACGCGAACGTGTGGCCGGCGAACCACGGCGCCCCGAGCATGCCGTCGCCATCATCGATCGAGCCCGCGGCCATCACCGGCATGGCGGGGAGCTCGGGTCGCGGGATGCGCGGATCGGCGAGCGCGGGGAACGGTGCGACGTCGGTCGCCTCGCCGTCGAGCGTCTCGCGCGACACCGCGAGCTTCAGGCGATCGGCGGCCGCGCGCGTCAGGAACATGCCGCCCGCGCTGTCGAGGTACAGCCGCAGCGGCGCGCCGTCGCGCGTCGCGGTCACGAGGAACCAGCGATCGCTCTCGAGCGCGGTGGGCAGCGCGGGATCGGGCGCGGGCGCGGCGGGTCGCGGCGCGACCGCGCTCGGCGCCGGGCCGCACGCCGCGAGCACGATCGCGAAGCGGCGGATCATGGCGGCAGTGGTAGCACGAGCGCGGCGCGCAGCGCACGCAGCACGGTGTCGGCAGAGACCGCGACGCGCGGGCGATGCTCGGCCAGCGCGCGGCCGATCGCGCGCAGGTCGCTGGCGCTCGGCGCGAGCAGCGGGCGGTGCGCGAGCATGCGGCGCAGCCGCTCGGCGATCGCGGCGGGCTCGCGCAGGTCGTCGGGCACGCCGTAGGCGCGCAGCCGCGCGAGCAGCCGGTCGAACCGCGTGTCGCCGTCGGGCTCGCGCCAGCGCACCGCGGCGGCGTCGTGCGCGAGCGCCGCGGCGTAGGCCGCGCGATAGCCGGCGTCGTCGACCAGCACGCCGTCGAGCAGCAGCTCGAAGCCGATGTGGGCGGTCGCGCGGCGCGGGCCGCGCGCGCAGCCGCCGCGCGCGAGCCGGTCGTCGAGCTCGCGCATGTGCGCGACCACCGCGGGGAGCGGATGGAACGCCGCGTCGGTCGCGTGGTGGAGCGCGACGCCGCGGGCGAGCTCGGGCTCGGCCGGCTCGGCCAGGCGCGCGCCGCACATCGTGGCGAAGTCCGGCAGCATCGCGCCGAGCGCGGCGGCCGGGCTGGCCGCCGACCAGCTCGCGACCGCGACGTGGCCGAAGAAGTTCACGATCCTTGTTAGCATCTCCGTCATGCCGGTGGTCGGGATCGATCTCGGGACCCAGAGCTGCAAGGCGGTGGTGTGCGACCCCGCGCTCGCGGTGCTCGGCGATCACCAGGTCGGCTATCCGACCGAGCATCCGCGCCCGGGCTGGGCCGAGCAGGATCCGGCGCGCTGGGAGGCCGCGCTCGGCGAGGCGATCGCGGGCGCGCTCGCGGCGGCGGGCCTGGGCGCCGACGACGTGACCGCGCTCGCGCTCGCCGGCCAGCTCGACGGCTGCGTCGCGGTCGACGCCGCCGGCGCGCCGGTCGCGCGCGCGCTGATCTGGCAGGACCGCCGCGCGCGCGCCGACGCCGCGCAGGTCGATCGCGCCCGGCTGCACGCGATCACCGGCCAGGTCGCGGATCCGAGCCACATGGCGCCGAAGATCCGCTGGCTGCACGGCGCCGGGGTGCGCGCCGCGCGCTTTCACCAGCCGGCGAGCTACCTGGTCGAGCGGCTGACCGGCGCCGCGGTGATCGATCCGTCGCACGCCTCGACCACGATGCTGTGCGAGCTCGCGACCGCGACCTGGTCGCGCGAGCTCTGCGCGGCGTTCGCGATCGACCCGGGCTGGCTGCCACGGATCGAGCCGACGTGTGCGATCGCCGGCGGCCTGCACGCGCGCGGTGCGGCGCTGTGCGGGCTGCGCGCCGGCACGCCGGTCGCGGTCGGCACCGGCGACGACTTCGCCACGCCGCTCGGCGCCGGGATCGCCGCGCCCGGCGTGCTCGCGGTCGCGCTCGGCACCGCCGAGGTGGTCGGCGCGCTGTCGGCGCGGCCGGTGCTCGACACGCCGGCGGCGCGCACCGGCGCGGCCGACGCGTGGCTCGCGCAGGCCGAGCCGATGGTCGAGACCCACGCGTTCCCGACCGGCGCGTGGTTCGTCGAGAACCCCGGCTGGCTGTCGGGCGGAGCGGTGCGCTGGGCGACCCGGCTGCTCGGGCTCGGCGCGGACGCCGAGCTCGACGCGCTCGCCGCCGCCGCGCCGCCGGGTGCCGACGGCGTGACGTTCGTCCCGGCGCTCGCCGGCGCGATGACGCCGGTGTGGCGGCCCGCGCTGCGCGGCGCGCTGCTCGGCCTGGCCGCGGGCCACGATCGCCCGCACGTCGCGCGCGCGGTGCTCGAGGGCCTCGCGTTCGCGAGCCGCGATGTCGCGCAGCGGCTGGCCGCGCTCGGCGTGGCCGCGCGCGACGCGGTGGTGCTCGGCGGCGGCGCGCGCAGCCGGACCTGGATGCAGCTGCGCGCCGACGCGCTCGGCATGCCGCACCACGCGGCCGCGCGCGCCGACAGCTGCGCGGTCGGCGCAGCGATGATCGCGGCGGTCGCGGTCGGTCAGCTGCGCGACCTCGCGGCCGCGGCGGCGCTCGCCCCCGGCCACGCCGCGACGTTCGTGCCGTGCGGCACGCTCGACGAGGCCTACGCGCGCTACCGGGGCCACGTGGCGAATCTCCTCTCGTACGAGCCGGCCTAGCGGGTGGATCACGTGTCGAGGCGGGCGCGCCGCAGCTGCCAACACGTGTGAAACCGGGCACTACGAGATCGCCGCGTCCTGGGCTAGAGTCGACTCGATGCGTCGGAGTTTGCTCGCGCTCGGCGCGCTTGCGCTGGCCGGGTGCTCCGACCCTCCGAGGCCGCCGATGTGCATCACCGTCGATACCAGCTGCTCGCCGCTCTACGAGCCGACGTTCGACAACGTGTGGAACGACACGCTCAAGGGCAACTGCGGGTCGACCAACTCGTCGTGTCACGCCGCCGGCGGCCAGGGCTTCATGTCGCTGGCCGACGAGGACACCGCGTACGACTCGCTGCTCGGCGAGTCGCACTTCGATCCGCCGCGCGCGCGCGTCGTGCCCGGCGATCCGTCGTGCAGCCTGATGATCGTGCGCACGGACTCGCCGGGCGCCTCGTACCAGATGCCGATCGGCACACCGTTGCAGGCCGCCGAGCGCTGCGCGCTGATCCAGTGGGTCGCGTGCGGCGCGCCGGGGCCGGGGAGCTCGTGTACCCAATGACCAAGTGGCTGCTCGCGATCGCGATCGTCGCCGGCTGCGGCGGCGACTCCAAGAAGTTCCCGGTCGAGGAGCTCGAGGATCCTGCGACCTGCATGGAGTGCCACGACCAGCACTACACCGAGTGGTCGGGCTCGATGCACGCCTATGCCTCCGACGACCCGGTGTTCGTCGCGATGAACAAGCGCGGCCAGCGCGAGACCAACAACACGCTCGGCACGTTCTGCGTGCAGTGCCACGCGCCGATGGCGGTCGCGCTCGGACTGACCGACGGCACCGACTTCGATCCGACCACGCTGCCGCCCGAGGCCAAGGGCGTGACCTGCTTCTTCTGCCACGACGTGAAATCCGTGCAGGACGATCACAACAACGGCCTGGTGCTCGCGCTCGACGACACGATGCGCGGCGGCGTCAAGGATCCGGTGTCGAGCCCGGCGCACAACTCGAAGTACGACACGATGATGGACGGCTATACCAACAACTCGGTCGAGTGCGGCTCGTGCCACGACGTGGTCACGCCCGCCGGCGTCGCGCTCGAGCGCACCTACACCGAGTGGCAGAACGAGGTGTTCGCGAGCGACGATCCGGCGCACCACCTGCCGATCACCTGCTCGGGCTGTCACATGCAGTCGGAGCAGGACGTGACCGTCATCGCCGACAAGCCGGGCCTGAACGTCAAGCAGCGCCCGAACAGCTTCCACCTCCACCAGTTCCCGGCGGTCGATCTCGCGCTGACCAGCTTCGCCGACATGTCCGATCAGATGACCGCGGTGCAGGCGATCATGGATCCGGCGCTGACCATCATCGGCCCGCGCCCGACCGCCGGCGGTCCGCAGCCCGGCGGGATCTGCGTCAACAAGGACCAGACGATGACCGTGCGGATGGACACGATCAGCATCGGCCACATGTTTCCGAGCGGCGCCGCGCAGGACCGTCGCGTCTGGCTCGAGGTGATCGCCTACGACGCCAGCAACAACGTGCTGTTCTCGGCCGGCGTCGTGCCCGACGGCATGGATCCGGAGGATCTGCCCGAGTCACCGGTGCTGAACACGGCGATCGGCGCCGACCGCTTCTACGACCAGACGTTCCAGGCCGACGGCACGCCGGCCCACTTCTTCTGGGACGTCGCGACCGAGAAGAGCACGCTGCTCAAGCCCGCGGTCACGCTCGACCCGACCTCGCAGTTCTACGATCACTCCACGACCGCGACCTACATGATCGGCCCGTCGATCGCGAACTTCGATCACGTCACCGCGCGGGTGCGCACGCTGCCGATCGCGTACTCGGTGCTGCAGCAGCTGGTCGACTCCGGCGATCTCGACCCGTCGATCATGACCAAGCAGACCGTGCTCGACTCGGCGGGCGCGACCCAGAGCTGGACGCTCGCGGGCGCGAACTCGGCGGTGCCGTATACCGGGTGCTGCCCGGTCGGCGACTACAGCTGCTGAGCCTACTCGGTCAGCAGCACCATGGTGTCTTTTGCCAGCCCGAGGCCGCTCGGGATCCCGGTGTAGGTCACGCGCGCGACGCACGCGCCGTCGGGCAGCGCCCACACCTCGGCGAGCTCGGCGTTGGGATGCAGGAACGCGGTGACCGTGGTGTGCCCGCTCGGGCCGACCCCGCTGACCGGCTCGACCCGCAGCTGGAGCGCGAACTTCCGGATCGGCGAGGCCTGCCCGGCGACGCGCAGCGCGCGGCGCTGCACGACGCGGGTCGACAGCATCCACGCCTCGGTGGTCGAGCGCGCCGGCTGCTCGAGCGTGCCGGCGAGCTCCGCGATGCGCGCGCGGATCGCGAGCGCGTCGTCGCACTGCTCGTACCACGCGTGGATCGGCACGAGGTGGCCCTGGCGCGGACCCGCGAGCCACAGCCGGTACGCGATCGGTGCGTCGAGCTCGCCGAGCTCCTCCACGACGTACGCGACGCCCTCGGCGCGCGCGATCCCGAGCAGCGTCATGCGATGGCCGCGCGCGGCGCAGTCGTCGGTGGTGCACGCGGTCGACGTCATGAAGCCGAGCGACAGGCGCAGCGTGGGGATCGGCGCGTCGCGGTGGATGTACGCGTGCGCGAGCGCGCGCTGCAGCCGGCGCGTTCGCGCGAGCGCGACCAGAGCAGACTGTGTCTTGGCATCGCGGTTCACGGCTCTCGTAGGTATGAACGCGCGAGCGGCTGGGAGGTTGCACCCCAGGTGACGGATGCAACGTCGGGAATATCGCGGTGTCGGCGTCGGTTCTGCGCGCGCCGACGGCGTTACGGGTCCTTGTACGTCGTCGTCTCGGTCGCACCGGCCCGATCGGTGCGGGTCCAGGTCCCGCTGCGACGCCCTGCGACCATGCGACCCTCGAGCACGGCGCCGCCGGTCAGCTGCCGCCACGGGCCATCGAGCACGCCGTCCTTGTAGGTCGCGATCAGCACGACCGAGCCGTCGGCGTCGTACTCGGTCCACGTCCCGGTCTTGCGACCGGCGGTGAACTGGCCGGTCAGCGCCGGCTTGCCGTCGCGCAGCTCCTTGTACGGGCCGTCGACCTTGCCGTCCTTGTAGGTCGTGTCGGCGACGAGCTTGCCGTTGTCGTACTTCTTCATCTCGCCGTCGAGCTTGCCGCGCTTGTAGTGCTCCTCGAGCGTGAGCACGCCGAGGTCGGTCCACTCGCGCCACCAGCCGTGCTTGCGATCCGCCGAGTAGTGACCCTCGACCACGACCTTCTGCGGGATCCGGTAGGTCAGCTCCTGGTACACGCCGTCCTGCATGCCCTGGTACATGTGGGTCCGGGTCGCGACCTTCTTGTTCGGGTAGTACGTGTACATCGTGCCGGTGCCGTCGGTGATGGTGAACCGGCCGAGCTCGTTGCCGGCCTTGTCGTAGTAGACGAACTCGCCGTCCGGCTTGCCGTCGGTGAAGCTGCCCGAGAACACGAGCTTGTTCTCGAGCCACTCGAACCACGCGCCGGTCTTCTTGCCGTCGGTGTAGTCGCCCTCGCGCTCCTTGTTGTTCAGCCGATCGAACCAGTCCCACGTGCCGGTGCGCTTGCCGTGATCGTACGTGCCCTGGATCCGCGGGATCTTCTTGGCCGCGTCGCGCCAGATCGTGAACGTGCCGTCGAGCTTGCCGCGGATATCGTAGTTCTCGTCGAGCACCAGCTCCCAGAACTGCCAGATCTGGCGCGGCCCGCGCCGCACGCCGTACCGGAACTCCTCCTCGATGCGCAGCGTGTTCTTCGCGCCGACGACGTGCGAGCCATCGAGCTTGCCCGCGATCATCTTCGCGTTGACCACGACGTTGCCGTCGTGATCGAACAGCAGCTGCTTGCCGTTCGGCACGCCGCCGCGCAGCGTCCGTTCGCTGTACACCGGGCCGTCCTCGTACCAGCGCTTCTCGGTGCCGGTGCCGGCCTTCATGTCGTACTCGCCGAGCAGCGCGCCGGTCGGCGACAGCTGGCGCCAGTGGCCGTCGGCCAGGCCGGCCGCGAAGCTGCCGTCGAGGTCGATCGCGCCGTTCGGATAGTGGCGCTGCCACAGGCCGTCGAGCTTGCCGTCGCGGTACGTGCCCGACACCTCCACCGTGTTGTCGGGGTACAGCGTGACGAACGGCCCGTGGCGCGTGCCGTCGGGGCGGCCGCAGAACCAGGTCGGCTCCGGCGCGGGAGCGGGCATCTCGCTCGTCCCGCTCTCGCACGCGAGCTTCGGCGGATCCGGCGGGTCGGCGAGCGCGGCATCCGGCGGCGCGATCGGCTGCATCACCACGACGCGGGTCTCGGGCGGCTCGGTGGGTGCAGTTTTGGGGCCAGTGGGTCCCGAGCCACAACCCGCGCCCAACGTCAAGACGAAGGGCCACGCGTGCCAACGATGCACAGCTGGAGAATGCCACGAAGCGGCGATCAAGCGCGAACCTGCATTAGGGTAGACGCATGAGGACAGCGAGCTTATTCGCGATCTCGTGCGGCATCGTGCTGGCGGCGAGCGCCGCGGACGCCCGGCCCCGGCCCGCCGGCATCCACGGCAAGCGGTTCGAGGCCAACAAGGTGTTCGGCCTGGGGCTCGAGCTCGGCGAGCCCACCGCGATCACCGGCAAGTGGTTCTACGCCTCCGACAAGGCGATCGATTTCGGCGTGGGCGATGTCTACGACTACTACAATTACCGCGGCTTCACGATGTACGCGGATCACCTGTGGCACCCGGTGTCGCTGGCGTCCGCGGAGCAGTTCGAGCTGCCGTTCTACATCGGGGTCGGCGGCCGCTACTGGCGGTTCGACGACTATCGCGGCCCGGGCAACGTCTATGGCGACGCGCTCGGCGTGCGCGTGCCGATCGGCATCGCGTTCGACTTCAACAACGTGCCGCTCGACGTGTTCGTGCAGATCGTGCCGACCGTGGATCTGTTCTTCGACGTGCCGGCCGGCTACGACCGCAGCTTCTACCTGTGGTTCGACGCGTCGATCGGCGCGCGCTATTACTTCTTCTGATCATTGACCGGCGAGCTCGACCCACAGCGGGACGATCACCGCCTCGCCGCCGGTCAGGTCGATCCCGCTGCGCCGGACCTCGATCTGGCCGCGCCCGCCGATCGAGTAGTACGCGCTGATCGTGTAGGAGCCGGGCACGAGGCGATCGAAGCGATAGCGGCCCTGGTCGTCGCTCACGGTCTGCAGCGTGAGCGGTGCGCCGCCGCCGCCGCCCGAGCCGATCGCGGTCACGACCGCGCCGGCGACCCGCTCGTGCGTGCCGGTGTCGTTGACCGTGCCCTCGACGATCGCGACCTCGTGCGCGAGGTGCGGCGGGCGGTAGTGATCGATCTGGCCCTGCTTCGGATCGCCGAAGTCGCGGCGCACCGGATCCGGCCGGCCGAGCGTGAACGTCAGGTCGACGTAGCTGACCTCGCCGGTGCGCACGCCGACGTGCTCGATGTCGAGCGGCTGCCCGGCGAACGTCGCCTCGACGCTGTACTCGCCGGGCGGCAAGTGATCGACCAGGTAGCTGCCGTCGGGGTTGGACACGGTGCGCCGTACGTGCGCGAGCTCGCCCTGCGCGCGCACGACCACCGCGGCCTTCGCGATCACCACGCCGCTGTCGTGGTCGCGGGCGAGCCCGCCGATCGCGCCGTCGCGGCGCGCCGGCGCGTGCTGCGCGGCGCCGCATCCCGCCACGAGCAACACGACGAGCTGCCTCACGCTGCCCATCATACGCCGGTCGCGGTCACACGCGGATCGCATCCGCTGGCAGGCCGAGCACCGTGCACAGCTCCGCCAGCGCCGCACGATCTGGCCCGCGCCAGGCCAGGGCGTCCGCGTCGCACGCGATCGGGCAGTCGAGCCGCAAGGTCGCGAGCGTGCGATAGAGCCGCGCCGCCTCGCGATGCTCGCGCAGCGCCGCGGCCAGCCGATCGGCGCCCCGGACCGGGACCTCCCACCTCGCCGGGTCGTCGGGGATGGCGTCGAGGTGGTGCCAGCGCATCAGCACCTTGGCGGCCGACGCCTTGCCCCAGCCGGGCAGGCCGGGGATGCCATCGGCGGTGTCGCCGACCAGCGCGAGCAGGTCGGGGATCGACGCGGGCGGAACGCCGTGCTTGGCGATCACGCCGGGCTCGTCGATCGCCACGTCCTTCCAGCGATCCCACGTCACGATCCTCGTGCCGATCACGCACTGGCACATGTCCTTGTCGGGCGACACGATGCGCACGTGCTCGACCCGCGGGTCGGCGGCGAGCCGGTGCGCCGCGGTCGCGATCGCGTCGTCGGCCTCGAACTCGATCATCGGCCACACCGCGAGGCCGAGCGCCGCGGCGGCGCGCTCGACCATCGGAAACTGCGCGACCAGCGCCGGGTCGAGCCCCTCGCCGGTCTTGTAGCCGGCGAACAGATCGTTGCGAAACGACTCGATCACGTGATCGAACGCGACGCCGCCGTGCGTGACCTTGCCCGAGCGCAGCAGCATCGCGAGCGAGCGCAGGAACGCGCGCGTCGCGCCGACCTCGACGCCGTCGTGCTTGGCCGGTGGCGCGCCGAACCACGCTCGGAACAGCTCGTAGGTTCCGTCGAACAGGTGGACGTCCACGGGGCCCAGCGTATACCGTGCGCCATGTCGATGCGCCTCGTCACCGCGCTGCTCGTCGTGGTCGCGTGCGGCCCGGCAGCGAAGCAGGAGCCCATGTCGTCAAGCACGTCGTCCCGATCCTCGCCGCTGGCCGCCGATGCGGTCGCGGGCATCACCGATCCGAAGCTGCGCGACGTGGTCGCCGATCACTGGGAGTACATGATGCGGTGGTCGCCGACCTGGGCGACCACGCTCGGCGACCATCGCTACGACGACAAGCTCGCGCCGCGCGACGCCGCCTCGATCGCGCGGTCGCGGCAGGAGCGCGACGCGCTGCTCGCGCGGCTGGTCGCGATCGACCCGAAGGGCATGGACGACACCGATCGCGTGACCTACGCGCTGCTGCGCGGCCGGCTCGAGGCCGAGAAGGCGCAGGACGTGTGCAGGTTCGAGGACTGGCTGGTCGACTCCGGCGGGTCGAGCGTGCTCGGCGAGCTCAGCTACCTGGTCGAGTCGCACACCGTGAAGACGCCGGCCGACGCGCACAACCTGATCGCGCGGATGAAGCAGGGAGCCAGGTTGATCGACGACACGATCGCGAACCTCGGGCACGGCCTGGCGACCGGGCGGGTGTCGTCGCAGGAGAAGCTGCGGCGCGCGATCGAGCAGCTCGACGCCGAGCTCGCCAAGCCGGTCGATCACTGGGCGATGTCGAGCCCGGGCTGGGCCACGCCGCCGGCGCCGGACCCGTGGCCGCACGGCGAGCGCGCGCGGCTGCACGACGAGCTGTCCGACGTGGTCGCAAACGACATCGAGCCCGCGGTCGAGCGGCTGCGCGCGTTCATGCACGATCAGCTGCTGCCCAAGGCGCGGATCGAGCGCGAGGGCCTGATCGCGCTGCCCGACGGCCCGGCGTGCTATCGCGCGTCGATCCTCTATCACGTCGGGCTCGCGATGACGCCCGAGCAGCTGCACGAGCTCGGGATGTCGGAGGTCGCGCGCACCGATCGCGAGCTCGCCGAGCTCGGCAAGAAGGTGCTCGGCACGCCGGATCTCGCCGCGACGATCGCGAAGCTGCGCGACGATCGTTCGCTGTACTTCAGCTCGCGCGAGGAGATCCTGGCGGCGGCGCAGAAGGCGCTCGACCGCGCGAAGGCGGCGATCCCGCGGTTCTTCTCGCTGCTGCCGCGCACCGACTGCGTGCTGCGCGAGATCCCCGACTACGAGGCGCCGTACTCGACCGTCGCGTACTACCGCCAGCCGCACTACGACGGCACCAAGCCCGGCGAGTACTTCGTCAACACCTACAAGCCCGAGACCCGCTCGCGCTACGAGCTCGAGGTCCTGACCTGGCACGAGTCGATCCCCGGCCACCACCTGCAGATCGCGATCGCGCAGGAGCTCGGCAAGCTGCCGGCGTTTCGCAAGCTCGACGGCTCGACCGCGTTCGTCGAGGGCTGGGGGCTGTACAGCGAGCGGCTCGCCGACGAGATGGGCCTGTACTCGAGCGACCTCGACCGGCTCGGCAAGCTGAGCTTCGACGCGTGGCGCGCGTCGCGTCTGGTGGTCGACACCGGCATCCACCAGCTCGGCTGGACGCGCAAGCAGGCCGAGGACTTCATGAAGGCGCACACCGCGCTGACCGAGATCAACATCGTCAACGAGGTCGATCGCTACATCGCGTGGCCCGGCCAGGCGCTCGCCTACAAGGTCGGCCAGCTGGAGATCCTCAAGCTGCGCGACGAGGCCCGGCGCGAGCTCGGGCCGAAGTTCGACATCAAGGCGTTCCACGCGGTCGTGCTCGGCGCGGGCGCGGTGACGCTGCCGGTGCTCGACGAGCGCGTGCAGGCGTGGATCGCGAAGACCAAGGGCTAGTCCGCGGACTCGGCCCGTGGGCGGCCGGGTCGCTGGTGGTCGGCACGATCATCGGCACCGGCGTGTTCCTCAAGACCGCGCGGATGACCCAGCTCGGCGGGTCCGCGCCGTGGGTGCTGGCCGCGTGGGTGATCGCGGGCGCGCTGTCGCTCGCCGGCGCCCTGACCTACGCCGAGCTCGGCGCGATGTTCCCCGAGGCCGGCGGCGAGTACGTCTACCTGCGCGAGGGCTGGGGCCGCGGCATGGCGTTCCTCTACGGCTGGACGCGGTTCTGGATCGGCACGCCCGGCTCGATCGCGGCGTACGCCGTCGGCGCGGCGACGTTCCTCGATCCGCTGATGCCGTGGGACCAGCGCGCGGTCGCGGTCGCGGCGATCGCGGTGTTCACCGCGGCGAGCTGTCTGCGCGTGCGCACCGGCGGCGGGCTGCAGGCCGTGCTCACCGCGCTCAAGGTGCTGCTGATCGCCGGGCTCGCGATCGGCGCGCTCGCGACGCCGCGCGGCAGCTTCGCGCACTTCACCGAGCGCACCGGCGCGCCGTCGGCGAGCGCGTTCGGCGCGATGCTGCTCGCCGCGCTGTGGGCCTACGACGGCTGGAACAACCTGCCGATGGCGGCAGGCGAGGTCCGCGATCCGGCGAAGAACCTGCCGCGCGCGCTCGCGCTCGGATCGCTCGCCGTGCTCGCGATCTACCTCGCGGTCAACGCCGGCTACTTCCACGCGCTGCCGCTCGCCGACATCGTCAGCTCGTACTCCGACGCGCACCCCGGCGCGCCGCCGGTCGCCGCCAAGGCTGCCGCGCTGTTCCTCGGCGACACCGCGCAGCTCGTGCTCGCCGGCGCGATGGCGATCTCGGCGCTGTCGGCGATGAACGGCGCGATGCTGACCGGCGCGCGCGTGCCGTACGCGGTCGCGCGCGACCGCATGGCGCCGCGCGCGCTCGCCCGGCTCGCCCCCGGCGCGCGCGTGCCGCGCACCGCGGTGATCGTCCAGGGCGTGTGGGCGAGCGTGCTCGCGCTGTCGGGCAAGTTCGACGAGCTGACCGACGCGGTGATCTTCGCGTCGTGGCTGTTCTACGCGCTCAACGCCGGCTC
>DATJAE010000229.1:0-7378 GCA_035516595.1 Kofleriaceae bacterium
CGGCTTGCTCCACACCGGCCGCACGCGCGAGGCCCGCGAGGTGCTCGCGCGCGCGTACGCCGACGTGCCCGACGCGGCGTGGACCGACAAGTGGTTCTTCGCGGCCGAGATCGCGCGCATGCTCGGCGAGGTCGAGGTCGAGGCCGGCGAGGAGACCCTCGAGGACCTCGCCAACCGCGTCGACGCAGCCCTGCGCAGCGACAAGGCGTTGCGCAAGACCGCTTGACTTGGAGGACCCCGGCCGCTAGAAAAGCAGCCTGCGATTGCGGGAGTAACTCAGTGGTAGAGTGCAACCTTGCCAAGGTTGACGTCGAGGGTTCGAATCCCTTCTCCCGCTCCATAGTCAGCTGACTGGCGCCGCGTCCGGTCAATGCACGTGCGCCAGCCAGGCATCGAGCTGGTCGCGCTGGGCGCCCGGCGACAGCTCGCCGCGCGCCTTCGTCGCGAGCGAGCGAGCGAGTGCGGCGTCGTGGCGCGCGCCCCACACCGCCCGCGCGTAGGCGAACCGCCACGCGGCGACCTGCTCGGGTGAAGCGCCGAGCTGCGTGGCATCGCCCGTGTCGATCGCGCCGCGCAGCGGCTCGAGCGCGGCGAGCGCGCGCGCCGGCTCGCCGAGTCCGAGCTGGGCCTCGCCGATGCAGGTCGCGCCGACCGGGCCGCGGTGCTGGGCTTCGGTCGCGTCCTCGCCGCGCTGGCAGTGCGCGAGCGCGGCCGCATAGTCGCCGGCCTCGACCTCGACCTCGCCGAGCATGCGCGCGATCTCGGCCGCGATGAACCACTTGTCGGTCCACGCCGCGTCGGGCACGTCGGCGTACGCGCGCGCGAGCACCTCGCGGGCCTCGCGCGTGCGGCCGGTATGGAGCAAGCCGAACGCGTAATCAGACACGAAGTAGAGCAGCTCGCGATCGTGCGCGTCGAGCGCGCGCCGCGCATCCGGCAAGGCGGCCGCATAGCACGTGACGGTGTTCGGCAGGTCGTCGGCCTCGAAGTACGTGTGGCAGCGATCGAGGCGCATCTTCATGGTCAGCGGATGCATCGGCCCGAGCACGCGCCCGGTATCGGCGACGAGCTTGTCGTATCGCGCGCGCGCTTCGTCCTGCTTGCCCGTGCGCGCGAGCGCGCTGGCATAGAGCGCCTCGAGATCGAACACCTGCACGTGCTCGGGGCCGAGCGCGCGCCGCGCCCGCTCGGTCGTCGGACCGAGGATCGCCAGCGCGGTGTCGGCATGCGCGAGCGTCAGGTACAGGTCGGCCTTCTCGTACGCGAGCCGGAACGGCAGCACCGGATCGGAGGTATCGTCGATCACCGCTTCGCCGACGCGCACCACGCCGAGCGCCTCGCGGCTGCCCGAGATGCTCGCCTCCGCGAGCGCATCGACGAGATCGATCGTGGTCGCAGCGAACCGGTTGACGTCGCCGAGCTGGCGCGCGCGGCGCAGCGCTTCGCCGAGCGTTGCTTGCGCGGCGGCGAGGTCACCCGACGCGGTCTCGGTCGCGCCCTGCAGCTCGAGCGCGTCGGCAACCATCACCGCGTCGCCCGCAGCACGCGCGTCGGTCACCAGCGCCCGCGCGGCAGGCAGCGCCGCCTTCGCGCGCCCGGTGTGCGCTTCGGCGCGCAGACGATCGAGCCGGTCGCGCAGCGCCGCGCGTCGCGCACGCGCCCCCGGATCGATCGGCTCGGATCCCGGTGCGAGCAGCGCGTCGGTGTCGGCGCACGCCGCGATCGGCGCGAGCGCGCTCGCCGCATCGACCGAACGCTCGACCGCCTTTGCGTCGACCGCGCCGGCGAGCAGCGACGACAGCGCGCGCAGCTCGCCGAGCCGGTGATCGAGACACGAGTCGCGCAGGTCGAGCACGTGCTCGGACTGTTCGCCGCGCACGCGCGTCGCCCGGCACGCGTCGCCGCGCATCGCGAGCCAGTCACCGCGGTAGCGATCGAACAGCGCCTCGACGCGCGCGGCGGCCGATCGCGCGTAGGGCGCTCCGGTCGCCACGAACGCGCGCTCGAGCGCGGCGTGCGCGGGCGGGTCCCACACGCCGGCGAACGCCGCGTCGCTCGGCGCGCACGGCTCGATCGCGCCGCGGGCGTACAGCCGCCAGCCGACGAGCGCCACCGTGCCGGCGAGCACCAGCGTGCCGGCGGCGATCGCGGCGAGGCGTCGGCGCCGCCGCGTCGGATCGCGCGCGAGCGCGTCGACCAGCGCCGTCATCGACGGGAAGCGCCTGTCGGGGTCGGTCGACAGCCCGCGCAGCACGATCGCGATCACCCAGCCAGGCACGGGCGACTTCGGATCCGGCCTGTCGAGCTCGCCCTTGGTGACGCGCTCGGCGAGCTCCTTGCCCGTGCCGGCAAACGGCCGCTTCCCGAACAGCGCCTCGAACAGCGCGACGCAGAACGAGAACTGATCGCTGCGGGCGTCGACGATGTTCGTGCGGAACTGCTCGGGCGACATGTACGCCGGCGTGCCGACGAGCGAGCCCGCCTCGGTGAGCGGCGTCTGCGGCGTGGGGGGCGTGACCTCGCTGCCGTCGCCGAGCTCGATGCGCGGCCGCGGCGGTGGCGCCTGCTCGACGACCTCCGCCGGGCCGCGTGCCTGCGCGACGCCGAAGTCGACCACGCGCACCCGGCCCTGGGCGTCGAGCAGCACGTTCGCGGGCTTGAAGTCACGGTGCACGATATCGGCTTCGTGGGCGGCCGCCAGGCCGCGCCCGGCTTGCGCGAACGCGTCGATGATCTGCCGCCAGCTCGGCTTGTCGTCGGCGAGCCACCGGCCGAGCGTGCGGCCGGCGACGTACTCCATCGCGATGAACAGCGTGTCGCGGTCGACGCCGACCTCGTAGACCGGCACGACGTTGGGATGCGACAGCTTGGCCATCATCTGTGCCTCGCGCAACAAGCGCTGGCGACGATGCTCGAGCTCCGCGCCGCGGCCGGCCTGCGCGAGGATCTTGATCGCGACCTTGCGATCGAGCCGCAGATCGTAGGCCGAGTACACGCTGCCCATCCCGCCGCGCCCGAGCGGCTCGAGGATCTGGAAGTGCTCGAGCCGCATGCCGGCCGCGAGCTCGGCCGCGTCTCGCCTCGGCGCGCGCCGGGGCGCATCGACGATCGTCGCCGACGTGCCCTCGCCCGCCTCCGTATCGTCGAGCTCGCTGATGGTCCAGTGTAACCGGATCACCGCGACCGGGCGGACGTTTCGAAGCCGGGTCGAGGAGCGCCGCGCGCGCGGTGCCGGTGACCGGCTGCGCGCGCGTGACCGACGGCGCTCCGCTTACTTCTTCGCCGGCGCGCCGTTCTGCGACTGTCCCGCGAGCGCCGCGAGCCCGGCGAAGCTCGCGGTGCTCATGGCGTCGGCCATCGGGCTCGGGATGACCATCAGCGTGCCGCGCTCTTTCATGCCCTCGTACAGCAGGTTCAGCGAGCGCAGCTGCAGCGCGATCGCATCATCGCGGTACACGCCGGCCGCGGCGGAGAACTTGTGCGCGATCTCGGCCTCGGCATCGCCGAGGATCACGCGCGCCTGCTTCTCGCGCTCGGCCTGCGCGCGCCGCGACATCGCGTCCTCGAGCGCCTGCGGGATCACGACGTCGCGGATCTCGACCGACTTGACGGCGATGCCCCACGCACGCGCGCGCTCGTCGATCAGCTTCTGCATGGAGGCGTCGAGCACGTCTCGGCCGGCGAGCATGTCGGCGAGATCGGTCTTGCCGATGATCTCGCGCAGCGCGGTCTGCGCGGCCCACGCGACGGCTTCCTCGTAGTCTTCGAGGCCGAGCGCGACCCGCTCGGCGTCCTCGACCTGCCAGAACAGCACCGCGTCGACGTTCACCGGCACGGTGTCGCGGGTCAGCGTGCGCTCGGCGGCGAACCCGGTCGTGCGGATGCGAATGTCGACCCACACCGCGACGCGATCGAGCAGCGGGATGATCCAGAACAAGCCCGGCCCGCGGAGGCCGGTGAACTTGCCGAGGCGCAGCACGACCGCGCGCTCCCACTGGCTCGCGATGCGCGGGGCCAGCGCGAGATAGCCGCCGAGCGCGAGCCCGCCTCCGGCGACGAGCGTCGCGAGCTCGCGTTCGAGGCCGAGCGCGACGGCTGCGAGCGCGCCGCCGCCGGCCACCAGGCCGAGCACGATCAGCGAGACCACGCTCAGACCGAGCTTGGCCGTGGGTGGACGAGGAACATCGTGCGTGGCTTCGCTCATGGCTGACTCCCTGGGCTCGAGGTGGTGCGGCGCTCGGTGGCGCGGATCGGCGCCGCGAGCGCGGCGCACGGCGGGGAGACGTGACTGCGCGCGCGATCGACGACGCGCGGCGAGCGCTTGCGGCGGCGCCGCGACGGCAGCACTTCGTAGACGATCGCGGTCGCGAACAGCATCATCACGCCGGTCGCGAACAACGCGGGGGCGAACGGCAGCCGGGGATCGAGCTCGTCGCCGCTCCACAGCCGGAACGAGTCGGTGAGCCCGACGAACACGAGCGCGAGCGCGACGATCGCCCACGCGACGCACGCGAGCTTGCGCACCGGTTCGCGCGGCAGCGGCGCGTCGCGGTCGAGATCGGGCTCCTCGCCGTGCACGAGCGGGAACACGCGCGCGAACACGAGGATCATGAGCAGCACGAGGCTGGCGACGCCGGCGAGCACCGACCACTCGATCCACGACGGCTTGTAGCGGCCCGGTTCGAGCGCGAGGTACGAGCCGTCGGTCTGCGACGGCACGACGATCAGCAGGCGCTTGACGAGCGCACCGACGTTGACGGCCGTCGCCGCGATCGCGATCCCGCCGACCGACGGCTTCGCGCGCAGGTAGCCGACGAACGGGATCGCGAAGCCGACGAACAGGCACCCGACCACGACCAGGAACGAGCTCGAGAACTGACCGGTCACGATCGCGTGTGCGACGTGGCGCTCGAGCGCGGGGCCGGCGTACGTCGCGGTGAGCTCCTCGACGATCATGAAGTAGAGGTAGACGAGGCAGAGCACCCACAGAAACCCGCCGAGCCAGTGGATCGTCGGGTCGGGGATGCGCAGGCCGAGCATGCGGCGCAGCGCGAGCGCTGCGAGGATCAGCATGCCGATGCCCGATGCGCCCGCGAGCACGATGAACGCCGGCGCTTGCAGCGCGCTGTACCAGCCCGGGCGGCCCGCCTGCAGGCCGAAGATGAAGCCGAGGGTCGAGTGCGCGACGACGAGCAGCGGCAGGATCGCGAGCGCGAGCCAGAACGTGGTGCGGCCGTGGCGCGCGTCCTCCTCGGCGGTGAACCGGTAGCCGCTCGCCCACAGCCGGTAGAACCAGCGCAGCGCGCGCGGCCCGTCCTGCACCATGCGCGCGGCGTCGCGCCGGCCGGTCACGAAGAACGCGACCACGCTCGAGAACAGGTAGCCGGCGACGACGAGCGTGAAGGTGCCGTAGAACGGGGACGACGGCCGCGCCAGCTCCGGCAGCGAGCGCAGGCCGTGATCGACCCGCCCGAGATCGGCGAGCACCGCGACCGCGCCGGCGACCAGCGCGGTGATCGTGAGCAGCTCGGCGAGCCGCGTCACCGGCTCGAGCACGTGCAGCTTGAACAGGCGCGCGATGCTCGCGACCGTGATCCCCGCGAAGCTGACCCCGACCAGGTAGACGTACAGCGAGATGTACAGGCCCCACGCCGCGCCGCCCCGCCCGGGGTCGCGCATCCCGGTCACGATGTCGCCGTGCGCGAGCTGCAGCGAGTACGCGTAGACACCGAGCGCGACCAGTGCGCCGCCGATCGCGACCAGCACGTACCAGCCGACGCGCGGCGACGGCAGCGGGCTGGGGCGCGAGCGCCTGCGCGGGATGGCGTAGATGCGGTTCATGGCTAACCCCGCTCCTTCTTGAGGTAGTAGACCGACGGCTTGGTGCCGAGATGCTCGAGCAAGCGAAACGCGCGCGGGCTGGCGGCGAGCTCGGACACCTTGCTGTCCGGATCGTTCAGGTCGCCGAACGTGATCGCGTTCGCCGGGCATGCGGCCGCGCACGCGGGCAGCCGCTGTACCTCGTCGTCGCGCAGCTCGCGGCCTTCGAGCCGCGCCTGCTCGGCGAGCGCGCGCACCCGGTGATGGCAGAACGTGCACTTCTCGACCACGCCGTGCGGCCGCGTCGCGACATCGGGGTTCAGCATCTGCTGCTCGCTCTCGGTCCACGCCGGCTCGCTCCAGTTGAACGAGCGGCGCGAGTACGGGCACGCGACCATGCAGTAGCGGCAGCCGATGCAGCGATCCCACACCTGCATCGTGATGCCGTCGGGATCCTTGTAGGTCGCGCCGACCGGGCACACCTTCACGCACGGCGGGTCCTCGCAGTGCATGCACGGCAGCGGCAGCAGCTCGGGCAGCCCCTCGGGGCGCTCGGGATCCTGCCACAGCATGCTCATCCACTCCGGGCGCGCGCCGTCGTAGCGCGGATCGGCGCCGTACGACGGGATGTTGTTCTCCTGCCGGCACGCGACACTGCACGCGTTGCACGCGGCGCACTGATCGAGATCGATCGCCATGCCCCAGTGACGGCGTGGCGCGGGCCGCGTGCCGGCGCCTGCCTCGCCCGGCAGCACGGAGAGCACGGGCAGCGCGAGCGCGCCGCGCAGAAACGCTCGACGATCCGGTGCCATCTCAGGCCTCCCCTGCGCGTTCGATGCGGACGCGCGTCGCGCACAGCAGCGACGCCCCGCTGTCCGCTGCCACGCACGGCGACAGCAGGTCCATCACGTTCGCGCCGAAGCCCCGAGCCCACCGCCCGAACGCCGTGTGACCACCACCGGTCGGGATCGCGACGCAGCCGACCGCGATCCTCGCATCGACGTGCGCGGGCAGCACGATCGATCCGTACGGGCTCGTGACGCGCACGAGGTCGCCGGTGGCGAGCCCGGCCGGCGCGTCGACCGGCGACATCGAGGCGGCGAGCGTCCAGTCGGCGAGCCCCGGTCGGCTGCGCAGCGAGCGCAGCCACGGCTGGTTCGCTCCGCTGCCCTCGGCATAGCCGAGCGGGCGATAGGCGAGCAGCGCGAGCGGGAACGCGGCGGGATCGCCGTCCCACATGGGCGGCGACCAGCTCGCCGGCAGCTCGACATCGACGATGCGCGGCGGCGCGTCGTCGGCCTCGGCCCAGAACCCGGTCTCGATCAGCCGATCGAGGAACCGGCGCGGGCTCGCCTCGACGATCGTGCCGCGCGCCGCGGCCTGCAGCCCGAGCCAGCGGTCCTCGAACGCCTCGCGCGAGGTCGGCCACGGCAGCGCGCGCGCGATCGGATCGCCGATCCGGCGCGCGAGCTCGCACACGACGTCGCCGGTCGGCCGCGTGTCGTGGAGCGGCGCGACGACCGGCCGGCGGATCCCGGCGACCGCGCGCGCCACGCCG
>DATJAE010000230.1:0-2458 GCA_035516595.1 Kofleriaceae bacterium
TGTTGCTGCCGCCGCACCCTCCGCTGCCGCTGCCGCCGCAGCTGCCGCCGCTGCACCCGCTGCTGCTGTTGCTGCCCGAGCTCGAGCAGCTGCCGCAGCTCCCGCCGCTCGAGCTGCCGCTGCTCGAGCCGCAGCTATCGCAACCGCTGCTGCTCGAGCTGCCCGAGCTGCTGTTGCAGCCGCTGCTCGAGCCGCCCGAGCTGCCGCTGCAGCCGCCGCCCGAGCCCGGCGCGTTGCTGCCGCTCGAGCACGAGCTGCAGTCCGAGTTGCAGCCGTGCTGGTCGTTCGAGCTCGAGCACGCGCTATCGCACGACAGCGAGTTGTTGCAGCTCGGGCCGGTGCACGAGCAGTTCGGCGAGGCCTGGCAGTTCTGGTCGTTCGAGCACGAGTTCGAGCACGCGACCGAGGTCGAGCGCGGCGGCTCGGTGGCTTCGCCGCCGTCCGGCCCGGGGAACGATTGCGAAGGCGCGCCGTAGATCTTGGCGAGGCAGCCGTCGAGCGCGCTCGCGCAGTCCGATTGATCGAGGAAGTCCGAGTTGGACTCGAGATCGGCGAGATCGTCGGCCGCCGCGTCGTTCTGCGCGCAGCTGCCGTCGGCGCCCTTGGTGCAGCTCGCGACCGACGAGATCGCGAGCGACAGGTTGATGCACAGCAGGTAGTAGCCGCGGCCGCCGTTGGCGTCGAGCATCGTGCACTCGGCGTTGCCGTCGCTGGTGTTGGTGACCGGCGTGCAGCTGCTGTTCGGCAAGCAGGCCTCGCAGCGCTGGCGCTGCGCCTGCGCGCACTCCTCGTACGAGCCGTAGAAGCTGTACGGGTTGCCGTTGACGTCGGCCGCGTGACCCGGCGCGCCGGGCGCGGTCGCCGCGCTGCCGAGCGAGCGCGCGAGCGCGAGCGGTGCCCCGGGCGGCGCCGCGGCCGCGGGCAACGTCACCGCCTCGGAGGGATCGGGCTCGAGCGCGGCGAGCGCGACCGGGTTGATCAGCAGGCGCGGCGCCGGGGTCGCGACGTAGCCGGCGATCGCGGCGAGCCGCGGCGCGGGCGCGACCACCACCGGCCCGGTCCGCACGCCGGCGTCCTGGGCGAGCGCGGCCAGGACGTCGAGCCCGCGGCCGGGCAGCTGCTGCCACGCCGGCGCGCTCCAGCCGTCGAGCCGGAGCTCGAGCGCCGGCTCCCCGCGCACGCCGAGCTCGGCGGTCGCCGCGTCGGGCGCGGCCTTGCCCGCGAGCACCAGCGGCGTGCCGTCGCCGATCTGGATCAGGCCGAGCGCGGCGTCGCCCGCGTCGGCGCGCCGGGCGTCGAGCGCCGCGATCGCGCGCGCGAGCCGATCGTCGCCCGCGACCGTGTCGTCGGGCGGCTGCTGCGCCGGATCGGCGGTCGCGCGCAGGCCGGCGGCGATCACCTGGCGCGCCGACGCGCGCTGATCGGCGTTCCAGCTCGCCGCGGTCTCGGGCGCGATGCCGAGCAGGTCGCGCAGCTCGAGGTCGCCCGGATCGACGCGGTTGTCGCCGGTGCCGCATGCGGCCGCGAACAACATGAATAGAGCTACACGCGATGATGTCCCCGTCATCATCACCCATCGTACACACCTCGATCGCGGTGCGCGCGTTCTCGGCGGCGATCGCCGTCGTTTGCCTCGACCTCACCGTCAGCCCACGCTCACCTCACGACAGCTTCACGATGTGCCGTCATCCACCACACAGCTGACCTCGACGGTGTCGTTGCTCGGCGGCTGCGTGGTGCGCTCGACGTGAAGCTCGAGCCCGGTCTCGGTCGCGCACGCCGCGCTGTCCTGTCCGATCCACCAGCACGGCCGCGCGCCGCCCGGCGCCGGGGTGGAAGGATCGGTCATGTCGCAGGTCGGGATCAGCGTCTCCACCGCGTCGGGCGTATCCGCGTCGACCACGTCGGACACCGAGCACTGCGGCTGGAGGCCCGGGTTGTTCGGCTGGCTGTCGGTCATGTCGATCGCGCCCTCGAGGCACGGGCTGATCGCGTCGTAGATCTTCTTCCCGATCGCGCCGAGCGTGCCGGTGTAGTCGGACTGGCAGACCGTGTCGTAGAGCCCGCGGTCGCCGAACTGGTTCGTGAAGTCGGCGAGCCGGATGCCGGGTCGGCCGATCGCGTCGTCGCTGCCGATCATCGCGTGGCACGACGGCAGCAGCGCGAGCGTCTGGGTGTGGGTCCCGATCGTGAGCGAGCCGGTCATGATCGTCGACGTCGGATCGCCGGCGATCATCGCGACGATCAGGTGCGCCTGATCCTTCACGGTCGACAGGAACCCGGCGTAGAACGCGGTGTCCTGCAGGTACGATCCGGTCCGCGGCACGCAGCCGGTGTACGTGCCCGGCGTGGTCGGCGAGATCGCCGTGTCGCAGTCGTACGCGACCAGCGGCTGGCAGCGGAAGTCCTCGGGCCCCGCGTTCTGGAGCGAGAACAGCGACGGATCCTTGACCGAGCA
>DATJAE010000231.1:0-29074 GCA_035516595.1 Kofleriaceae bacterium
GCCGCCACCGCCACCGCCGCCGCCGCCCGACGCCGCGCCGAAGCTGCCGCCGCCGCCGCCGCCACCGCCCTGGCCGGCGCCGGTGCCGGTGCACACGCCGGTGTTCGAGCCGGCGGGCGCATTCGTCGCGTTGCCGCGGATGTCGATCGTCGCGTCGACCTCGAGATCGTCGACCGCCACCAGCACCAGCGGCCGCATGCCGCGCGGCGTGAGCGGCTGGCTCACCGTCAGATCCTTGCCGCCGATCACGCACACGTCGGGTCCGCCGTCCTGGCTCTGCACGCTGCATCGCGAGTCGGTATCGGTGTCGATCACGCCGCCCAGCGAGACGTCCATCGACGGCAGCTCGACGAAGCACGGCGTGATCAGCGAGCCGGTGATGCACATCGTCGCCTTCTGGGTGTCCTTCGGCACGGTGCCGCCGTCGCCCAGCGTGATCGACTGGACGCCGAGGATCTGGTTGCATCCGCCGGCGAGGACGGATGCGACGCCGAACGCCACCCGCCGCCGCGCGGTCACTGCTTCTTGGTCCAGTCCGGCTCGGGTTCGCCGCTGCCGCCCGAGGGCTTGCTCGCGGATCCGGTGTCGCTCGCGTTGCTGCCGGTGCTGGGCGGCGGCGCGGGTGGACTCGGCGGGGGCGCGGGCGGCGCGACCTGATCGGGGTTGGTCACCGGGCCGGCCGAGCCGGTATCGCTGCCGCTGCCGCTGCCGCTGCCGCTGCCCGTGGCCGATCCGCTGCCGCTGGTGGGCGCGGCCGAGCCGCTGCCCGGACCGGGCGGGGGCGGAGGCGGCGGCGGATGGCGCACGACGACCTCGACCGCGGCCGCGAGGTGCAGGTCGACGCTGGTGCTGAGCTTGGCGTCGTCCTCGCGGAACGCGCTCGCGTCGAGCGTCTGGTCGGCCACGCGGTAGCCGGGCTTGCGCAGCATCACCTTGACCTTCGGCTTGGCGGCCTGCGCGGCGGTGAGCTCGACGTCGGCCGGTGTCACCTTGCCCAGCCCGGTGCCGTCGACGTAGATCTGCGCTCCCGCGGGCTCGCTGGTCACGCTGATCACGCGCGGCTTGAGCTCGAGCTTGGCGGTCGCCTGGTCGCCGCCGGTCACGTCGATCTCCGCGGCGATGTAACCGGGCGCGAACACGCGCGCGCGATACGTCTTGCCCTTCTCGAGCTTGGCGGCGAATGGCGTCTGACCGCTCTGATCGGTGCCGATCACCTCGACGCTGGCCTTGCCGATGTTCGCGCTGATCGCGGTGTCCACCGTCGCGGCCGCGGGCTGGACCGCGCTCCCGCTCCCGGTGGACGCGATCGCGGCGCTGCCCGAGCCGGGCGCGACCGGCGCGCCGCTGCCGGGCGTGGCGGGCGGTCTCTGCGCGGTCTGCGCCTGCTTCTCGTCGAGACCGGGCTTGATCGCGAAGAACCACACCGCGGCGACCGCGGCGGCCACGACGACCAGGATGCCGATCACGATCGGCGCGCTGCTCGGGCGCTTCGGCGCGGCGTCGGGGCGGCCCTCGAGCGGCACGACCGCGCGCGGCGCGAACACCTTCTCGGTCGGCTCGACCGCGCCGGGCGGCTTGCTCGGGGTCGCGGCGCGCGCCGGCTCGACGCCCAGCCGGGTCTTGGCGGACTCGACCGGCGGCGGCTGCGACGGCCGCTTGGGCTCGGCGGCGCGCGGCGACGGCGAGGTGTCGAGCGCCCGGCCCGAGCGCTCGGCCGCGGGCGGGCTGGGCAGGCCGGGCGCGGAGTCGCGCTCCTCGGCGAGCGCGGCCGCCTGCGCCGCGGGATCCGCCAGCGTCGAGTCCGAACGCCCGCCGCGGCGCAGCGCGAGCTCGTCGGGCGGCTCGCTCGGCTCGGCGGTCTGCGCGACCAGCTCGTCGAGCGCGCGCACCTTGGTCGCCTCCTCGAACGCCTTGTCGTCGAACTCGTCGGCGTCGGAGTGGAACGGCATCGGCTTGGGCAGCGGGGTCTGCTCGGAGTCGCTGCGCGTGCGCGGCAGCGATGGCCCGTTGAGCAGGGCGTCCTGCACCGGCGCGGGCGCGACGCGGGTCGGGGTGTCGGTGAACAGCGGTGGCTTGGTCGGCGCGTCGGCGCCGCGATGCGGGGCCTGCTTGGCCTTCTCGGCGAGGATGCGCTCCAGCACCTGCTGGCTGCCCTCGGCGAGCCGGTCGAACCGCACGCCCATGCCGGGCGCGATCGCCGGGCGGCTCGGATCGTTCTCGCGGGTCCACACCACGGTGCCCTCGCCCGCGATCAGCGGCGAGGCGTCGCGCAGCTGGAACTCGAACTTCATCTGCGTTCCGACCGCGAGCGGCTCCTTCGTGCGGATGAAGATGCCGCCCTGACTGACGTCGACCGCGTAGCGCTCGATGAACTGTTCGAGCGTCTCGCTCTTGAACTTGATCTTGAGCGTGACCGGCGTGCGCTTGCCCTGTCGGGTATTTGGATCGGCCAAGGCGTTCTCCCACCGACACGCGCTTTCCCATCCAGCGCAACATGTCGATTCGGCTCGATTCTACGAGCGTTGCCTCGACGATGCAACGCGTCGCATGTCCGTGTAATGTCCCTCGCGATGTCCATCCGCCGTGTCCTCGTCGCCAACCGCGGCGAGATCGCTGTCCGGGTGATGCGTACGTGTAAGGAACGTGGGCTCGAGACCGTCGCGGTGTACAGCGACGTCGACCGGCTCGCGCCGCACGTGCAATTCGCAGATGCCGCGATCCACCTCGGACCGGCGCCGGCCGCCCAGAGCTACCTGGTGATCGAAAAGATCATCGACGCTTGCCGCGCCTCCGGCGCCGACGCGGTGCACCCCGGCTACGGCTTCCTGTCGGAGAACGAGGACTTCGCCGACGCGTGCAGCGCCGCCGGCGTCACGTTCATCGGCCCGTCGGCCGCGGCGATGCGGAAGATGGGCAGCAAGACCGAGGCGCGCAAGACGGTGGCGGCGGCCGGCACGCCGGTCGTGCCGGGCGACAACGGGCCCGGCGGCGACGGCTTTCCGAGCTCGGAACAGGCGCTCGCCGCGGCGCGGCGCATCGGCTTTCCCGTCCTGATCAAGGCGGCCGCCGGCGGCGGCGGCAAGGGCATGCGGCTGGTCGCGAGCGAGGCCGAGCTGCCGGCCGCGTTCGACGGTGCGCGGCGCGAGGCCACCGCGTCGTTCGGCGACGGCACGGTCTACCTCGAGAAGGCGATCGAGCGGCCGCGCCACATCGAGATCCAGGTGTTCGGCGATCGCCACGGCAACCTGGTGCACCTCGGCGAGCGCGACTGCTCGATCCAGCGCCGCCACCAGAAGGTGATCGAGGAGTCGCCCTCGCCGGTGGTGTCGGCCGAGCTGCGCGCCCGGATGGGCGCGGCGGCGGTCGCGGCGGCGCGCGCGGTCGACTACGTCGGCGCCGGCACGTGCGAGTTCCTGCTCGGTGCCGACGGCGGGTTCTACTTCCTCGAGATGAACACCCGGCTCCAGGTCGAGCACCCGGTCACCGAGATGATCTACGGGCTCGACCTGGTCGCGTGGCAGCTCGACGTCGCCGACGGCAAGCCGTTGCCGCTGCAGCAGCACGAGCTCGACGCGCGCCGGCGCGGCCACGCGATCGAGTGCCGGATCTACGCCGAGGATCCGGTGAAGTTCCTGCCGTCGCCCGGCCGGAACACGCACCTGCGGGTGCCCGACGGCCCGTACGTCCGCGACGACAGCGGCTGCTACGAGGGCGCCGAGATCCCGGTGCACTACGATCCGATGATCTCCAAGCTCGTGGTGTGGGGCGAGGATCGCGCGCGTGCGCTGGCGCGGATGAAGCGCGCGCTCGGCGAATATCGCGTGCGCGGCATCGACACCAACCTCGCGTTCCACCGTCGCTGCGTGCGCCACCCCGCGTTCGCGGTCGGCGACTACGACACCGGGTTCATCGGCCGCAACGCGCGCGAGCTGGCGCCGCGCGCCGAGGGCGGCGAGCTCGCGGCCGCGATCATCGCCGCGGCGCTCGACGCCACGCAGGCCGGTAGCGCGGTCGCCGCCGCCGCCGCTCCGCCGTCGCCCGAGGTCTCGAGCTGGCGCCGCCAGCTACGGTGACGCACGCCCTCGGCAACGATCGCGAATTTGCGGAGATCGGCGTCGCTATTGTTTTGTGTCGGGGGGATCGAGTAGAAACCGTCTGGCGCACTCCATCTCGCGGCGCCAAGAGGTAGCTCGATGGCGCAGCAGACCAAGTTCGTGTTCGTGACCGGTGGCGTGGTGTCGTCGCTCGGTAAGGGCATGGTCTCGGCGTCGATCGGCGCGCTGATGGAGAACCGCGGCCTCAAGGTCGCGAACATGAAGCTGGACCCGTACATCAACGTGGATCCCGGCACGATGAACCCGACCCAGCACGGCGAGGTGTTCGTCACCGACGACGGCGCGGAGACCGATCTCGACCTCGGCCACTACGAGCGCTTCGTCTCGACCAAGATGTCGCGGCTCAACAACATCACGACCGGGCAGATCTACTCGAGCGTGATCGGCAAGGAGCGGCGCGGCGAGTACCTCGGCTCGACCGTGCAGGTCATCCCGCACATCACCGACGAGATCAAGCAGCGCATCCTGCGCTGCGCCGAAGGCTTGGATCTCCTGATCGTCGAGGTCGGCGGCACGGTCGGCGACATCGAGTCGCTGCCGTTCCTCGAGGCGGTGCGCCAGCTGCGCCACGAGCTCGGCGCGCAGAACTCGGTCTCGGTCCACCTGACGCTCGTGCCGTACATCGGCGCGGCCGGGGAGTTCAAGACCAAGCCGACCCAGCACTCGGTCCAGAAGCTGCGCGAGATCGGCATCCAGTGCGACGTCCTGGTCGTGCGCTGCGAGCACCAGCTCGGCGACGAGCTGGTCAAGAAGATGGCGATGTTCTGCAACGTCGCGCCCGATGCGGTGTTCCAGTCGGTCGACGTCGACACGGTGTACCGGCTGCCGCTGCTGCTGTCGTCGCAGGGCCTCGACCAGCGGCTCGCCAGCCTGCTCAACATCTGGTCCCGCGCGTCGCGGCTGGCCGCGTGGGAAGAGGTCGTCGCGCGCATCACCCAGCCCAAGCGCAAGGTCGCGGTCGGCTTCATCGGCAAGTACGTCCAGCTGGTCGAGAGCTACAAGAGCCTCAACGAGGCGCTGCTCCACGGCGGCATCGCGAACGACTGCCGCGTCGAGATCAAGCACATCGACAGCGAGGATCTCGAGAAGACCGGCACCGCCGAGCTCGCCGCGTACGACGGCATCCTGGTCGCGCCCGGCTTCGGCGCGCGCGGCACCGAGGGCAAGATCGCGGCGGTGCGCTACGCGCGCGAGCAGAAGGTGCCGTATTTCGGCATCTGCTTCGGCATGCAGATGGCGTGCATCGAGTTCGCGCGGCACGTGTGCAACCTCGCCGGCGCGAACTCGACCGAGATCGACCCCCAGACGCCGCATCCGGTCGTCGACCTCATGCCCGACCAGCGCGGCGTGGTCGACAAGGGCGCGACCATGCGGCTCGGCGCGTATCCGTGCGTGCTCAAGCCCGGCACGCGCGCGGCCGAGGCCTACGGCACGACCGAGATCAGCGAGCGCCATCGCCACCGCTGGGAGATCAACAACAACTACCGCGACGCGCTCGAGCGCCACGGCATGGTGCTGTCCGGGCTGTCCCCCGATGGCCGGCTGGTCGAGATGATCGAGCTGCCGCAGCACCCGTACTTCGTCGCCTGCCAGTTCCACCCCGAGTTCAAGTCCCGGCCGAGCGCACCCCATCCGCTTTTCTCGCGCTTCATCAAGGCCGCGCTCGAGCACCAGACCCGGCGCAAGTAAGCGATCGGTCGTTCGAGCGCGCTTGTCAAGGTTAGGCTGAAGCAAGAGCCAAGCCATTTGGCCTTTACAGCCTGGTGGTTTCCGCGTACGCTTCTTTCAAGCGTCGTACCATTCGCGTTCCTAGGCTCAAGTAGCGGAAGTCCAAAGGAGAATCCCATGGGCATGGAGATGCGCCAGGAACTGAAGCTGTCGCAGCAGCTGGTGATGACACCGCAGCTGCAACAGGCGATCCGGCTGCTCCAGCTGTCCCGGATGGAGCTGGCCGACCTCGTGCATGAGGAGATGCTCGAGAACCCGATCCTCGACGACGAGCTCGACCTCGAGACCGAGCGCAGCCGCGAGCGGGACGAGATGGGCGGGGACGAGCAGCAGCTTCATCAGCTGGAGGGAGCGGGCACGACCGAGACCCCGATCGAGGGCTCGGTGGTCGATGGCGTCGCCCAGACCGAGGTCAAGGGCGAGGCCAACGCGGTCAACGAGATCGACTGGGAGAACTACCTCGACAACTACACGATGGGCCCGCCGATGCCGGCGTTCCGCGGCGACGGCGAGGAGCTGCCGTCGCTCGAGGCCACGCTGACCAAGCCGCCCAGCCTGCACGACCACCTCGCGTGGCAGCTGAAGATGACCGACCTGTCGCCCGAGCAGCTCGAGATCGGGATGACGATCCTCGGGAACATCGACGCCGACGGCTACTTCAAGGACCCGCCGCTCGAGGAGCTCGCCGGCGACCTCGGGGTCGACCCGGTGCTGTGCGAGCAGGTGCTGGAGAAGATCCAGACGTTCGAGCCGACCGGAGTCGGCGCGCGCTCGCTCGCGGAGTGCATGCTGATCCAGTGCATCGCCGCAGGTCAGGACGACGACCTGTGCGTGAAGATGATCAAGAGCCACCTCGGCAACCTCGAGAAGAAGAACTACCAGGCGATCGCGCGCGACCTGAAGCAGCCGCTCGAGGAGATCTACGAGGCCGCGAAGGTGATCATGGAGTTCGATCCGCGGCCGGGCCGGCAGTACAGCTCCGACGATCCGCACTACGTCACGCCCGACGTCTACATCCACAAGGTCGGCGACAAGTACTTCGTCGTGCCCAACGACGACGGCCTGCCCAAGCTCAAGATCAGCGGCTTCTACAAGAACGCGATGGGCGGCGGCGCGGCGAGCAAGGACTACGTCCAGGACAAGCTGCGCTCGGCGCAGTGGCTGATCCGCTCGATCCAGCAGCGCCAGCGCACGATCATCAAGGTCACCGAGTCGATCCTCAAGTTCCAGCGCGAGTTCTTCGACAAGGGCATCGCTCACCTCAAGCCGCTGATCCTGCGCGACGTCGCCGAGGACATCGGCATGCACGAGTCGACCGTGTCGCGCGTGACCACGTCGAAGTACGTCCACACCCCGCAGGGCATCTTCGAGCTCAAGTTCTTCTTCAACAGCGGCATCTCGCGCACCAACGGCGAGGACCTCGCGTCGCAGGCCGTGAAGTCGAAGATCAAGGAGCTGGTCACCGGCGAGGATCCCAAGCGGCCGCACTCCGACCAGAAGATCGTCGAGCTGCTCAAGAAGAACGGCATCGACATCGCGCGCCGCACCGTGGCGAAGTACCGCGAGCAGCTCGGCATCCTGTCGAGCAGCAAGCGCAAGCAGGTGTTCTGACCTGGGGTACGCCCGGGTGAGCCGCGCAAAGCATTCGCGCCGCCCCGGCGTACGATCGGGTATGAGCGACAGCTCGCCGCCGCCGTTCGTGGTGTTTCGCAAGCCCGCCGCCGGGCCCGAGCCGTACGAGCGCACGCTCGAGCTGGTCGGCGCGATCCATCGCTTCCTCGAGACCGCGCCGGCCCGGTTCCACCTGAAGGACCGGCTCGATCGCATCGCGACCGCGCTGGTCGTCGTGGTCGCTCGCGCCCGGTCGGATCTCGAGTCCGTGCGCTGGCGGCAGTACCGCGCCGCGCTGCGCCTCGCCACCGACTGCGCCGCGGTCATCGACATCTTCGCGCGCCAGCGCGGTGCGCCGGACGACGACATCGCCGCCGCACGGGCGATCGCGGCGAAGCTGTGCGCGGAGCTGAAGCCGCTCGCGTTGTGGTAGGCGAAATCGCGGTATGCTCGATCCCGGAACAAAAAATCGGAGGCGCTCGATGCAATTCGCGGTGACGTTCCGGCACATGGAACCGACCGATGCACTGAAGGCATACGCAAAAGAGCGAATGGAGAGAGTCCGAAAGTACCTTCCCGACCCGATCGCCTGTCACGTCGTGCTTTCCACCGAGCGTCACAACCACCGTATCGACGTCAGCTTCCAGCTCCACAACGGCCTGTCGATCGCCGGCCACGAGACCACCGAGAACATGTACAGCTCGATCGACCTGTGCATCGCCAAGATCGAGCGCCAGGTCCGCAAGTACAAGGGCAAGCTCGAGGGCATGCGGGCCCGGCCGCACGGCGTCCACGCGCTGCCGTGGTCGCACTCGATCATCGACGAGGCGTTCCACCAGATCAACGAGCTCAACGGCAACGGCACGTTCACGCTGCCTCACGCAGAAGCTCCGGCCCAGCCCGAGTTCACGGTGATCCGCACCGAGAAGTTCCACGCGCAGCCGATGTCGGTGTCGGACGCGATCGTCCAGCTCAACCTGCTGCACGAGCCGTTCCTCGTGTTCCGCCAGGACAGCGACGGCCGTGTCGCCGTGGTCTACAAGCGCGAGGACGGGAGCTACGGCCTGATCGAGACGCCCACCGGGACGGCGTAGAAATTTCCACCCTGTGGTAGGGTCGATCGCGGCTGATGAAGATCGTCGACCTGATCAAGCGCGACATGGTCGTTCCCGCGCTCAAGGCGACCGACAAGCGCGCCATCCTGGAAGAGCTCGCCTCGTTCATGGCGGAGCATCACCAGCGCATCGACCGCGCGGCGCTGTCGCGCGTGCTGATCGAGCGCGAGCAGCTCGCGTCGACCGCGATCGGCGAGGGCGTGGCGATCCCGCACGGCAAGCTCGGCGCGGTCGGCGAGATCGTCGCGTGCCTCGGGCGCGCGCCCACCGGCGTCGACTTCGACTCGATGGACGGCCAGCCGACCTTCCTGTTCTTCGTGCTGGTCGCGCCGGAGTCATCGACCGGCGCGCACCTCAAGGCGCTCGCCCGGATCAGCCGGGTGTTCAAGGATCCCGAGTTCCGGCGCCGCCTGCTCGCCGCCGGCGACGCCGAGGCGATGTACCACGTAGTTGCGGACGAGGACGCCAAGTACTAGTGACGGAGCTGACGGTCCGCGAGCTGGTCGCGCGCGCCGAGCTTGGCGTCGCCGCGCTCGCGGGCCATGCCGGCCTGGGCCGGACCGTCACCGTGCCGCGCATCCAGAAGCCCGGGCTCGCGCTCACCGGCTGGCCGGAGCAGCTGCACCCCCAGCGCGTGCTGGTGCTCGGCGGCACCGAGATCGACTACCTCGCCGACCAGGCGCAGGCGCGCGAGCTCGGCGTGGCGACGCTGTTCGCGAGCGAGCCGGCGTGCATCGTGGTGTGCCGCGGCCTCCAGCCGCCGGCCGAGCTGGTCGCCGCGGCCGACGCGCACGGCGTTCCGCTCCTGGGCTCGACCCTGGTCACCGCCGACTTCATCGCGGCGGTCACCGCGTGGATGGCCGATCGGCTCGCGCCGTCGACCGAGCGCCACGGCGTGCTGATGGACGTGCTCGGCATCGGCGTCCTGATGGTCGGCAAGAGCGGCATCGGTAAAAGCGAGACCGCGCTCGATCTGGTGATGCGCGGCCACCGGCTGGTCGCCGACGACGTGATCGTGATCCGCCGCCACGCCGGCACGCTGATCGGGCGCGGCGCCGGCATCCTCGGCCATCACATGGAGATCCGCGGCCTCGGGATCATCAACATCGAGGACCTGTTCGGCATCGCGTCGGTGCGCGAGGCCAAGAAGCTCGAGCTCGTGGTCGAGCTCCACGAGTGGGACGGCCGGGTCGAGTACGATCGGCTCGGCTTCGAGGACGAGTTCGACCGCCTGCTCGACGTGGCCTTGCCCAAGCTGCGCGTGCCGGTGCGGCCGGGCCGCAACCTCGCGACCCTGATCGAGGTCGCGGCGCGCAACCAGCTGCTCAAGCTGCGCGGCATCCACTCGGCGCGCGCGTTCCGCGATCGCCTCGATCGCGCGATGGGCGAGCCAACCGGCGGCGAGACGGTGGAGTGAGCGATGCAGATCGTGATCGTCACCGGGCTGTCGGGAGCCGGCAAGAGCACGGCGCTGCGCGCGCTCGAGGACATCGAGTTCACCTGCGTCGACAACATCCCGATCCCGCTGGTCAGCCAGATGGTCGATTACCTCGCGCACGAGGGCGATCGCGACAAGCTCGCGCTCGCGGTCGACGCGCGCCAGCGCCGCAACCTCGGCGCCTGGCCGGCCGCGCTCGCCAAGCTGCGCGGCGCCGGTCACCGGCTCGAGGTGATGTTCCTCGACGCCAGCGACGAGGTGCTGCTCCGCCGGTTCTCCGAGACCCGGCGCCGCCACCCGCTGTCGGGCGACGACCTGGTCGACGGCGTGCGCCGCGACCGCGAGGTCATGGCCGAGCTGCGCCAGGGCGCGGCGGTGGTCGACACCTCGAACCTCAACATGCACCAGCTCAAGGCGATCATCCAGGATCGCTACGGCGGCACCGGCAAGCTCGCCGTCACGCTGGTGTCGTTCGGGTTCAAGCACGGCCTGCCGCTCGAGTTCAACCTGGTGTTCGACGTGCGGTTCCTGCCCAACCCGTACTTCGAGCCGACGCTCACCCACCTCGACGGCCGCGATCCCGAGGTCGCGAAGTTCGTGCTCACCCAGAACGGCACCGAGCTGGTCAGCCAGGTCGAGAGCCTGCTGCGGTTCTCGCTGCCGCGCTTCCAGGAGGAGGGCAAGCTCTACGTCACGATCTGCGTCGGCTGCACCGGCGGCCGGCATCGCTCGGTGGCGGTGGTCGAGGAGCTGCGCCGCCGGCTCGGGGGCGAGTGGGACATCATGGTGCGTCACCGCGACGTCGAGCGAGGCGAGTGATGGCCGAGGTCGCCGAGCGCACGCTGCAGATCCCGAACGAGCTCGGGCTTCACGCGCGCGCCGCGGTCAAGCTCGTCCAGCTCGCCAGCTCGTTTCCGTGCGACGTCACGATCGCCAAGGGCAGTCACGAGGTCAACGCCAAGAGCGTGATGGGCGTGCTCATGCTGGTCGCGCCGAAGGGCACGACGGTCACGCTCAAGGCCTCGGGCGCGCGCGCCGCCGAGGCGATCGCCGCGCTCGCCAAGCTGATCGAAGACAAGTTCGGCGAGGACAAATGACCGACGCCGCGCGCCAGGAGCTGCGCAAGATCGGGCTCGGTGTCTCGCCGGGGATCGCGTTCGGCCGGGCCTACCTGATCGGCCGCGATACGCTCAAGGCACCGCGCCACCACCTCGAGAGCGACGACGTCGACACCGAGATCGCGCGGCTGTACAAGGCGATCGCGGCGAGCGACAAGCAGCTCGCGAAGATCAAGGAGAAGCTCGCCTCGGAGAACGAGAGCGACTACCACATCATCACCGCGCACCAGATGATGCTGCACGACGAGCACCTGGTCGGCGCGGCGGTCGAGTACATCCGCGACGAGACGATCAACGCGGAGTGGGCGCTGCGCCGCGCGGTCGACGACATCCGCGGCGTGTTCGACAACATCGAGGACCCGTACCTGCGCGAGCGGCGCAGCGACGTCGAGTTCGTGTTCGAGCGCGTGCTGCGCAACCTGCTCGGCCGCACGGTCGGGCCGCTGTCCCCGCCGTCCGACGCGATCGTCGTCGCGTACGACCTGTCGCCGGCGGATACCGCGACGCTCCACCGCGCCGCGGTGGCCGGGCTCATCACCGACGCCGGCGGCAAGACCTCGCACACCGCGATCATCGCGCGCGCGCACGAGATCCCCGCGGTGGTCGCGCTCGAGAACATCACCGAGCTGGTCGAGACCGACGACCTGCTGCTGATCGACGGCTCGACCGGCACGGTGATCGTCAACCCGTCGCCGACCACGGTCGCGCAGTACCGCGAGGAGCAGCGCCGCCAGGTCGCGGCCGGCATCCAGCTCCAGACCATGCGCGATCTGCCGGCGCGCACGCTCGACGACGCCGACGTCGTGCTGCTCGCCAACATCGACGGCCCCGACGAGCTCGACGACGCGCTCGGCTACGGCGCGCAGGGCGTGGGGCTGTTCCGCACCGAGTACCTGTACATGACCGGCGACGCGCTGCCCGACGAGGATCGCCACTACGAGACCGCGCTCGCCGTGATCGATCGGCTGCACGGCCGGCCCGCGACGATCCGGACGTTCGATCTCGGCAGCGACAAGCTCGCCAAGTTCATCGAGCAGGCCGACCTCGGCGAGGCCAACCCGGCGCTCGGCCTGCGCTCGATCCGGCTGTGCCTGTCCGATCTCGGCCGCGAGCTGTTCCGCAGCCAGCTGCGCGGCCTGCTGCGCGCGTCGGCGCACGGTCCGCTCAAGCTGATGTTCCCGATGATCTCCGGCGTCGCCGAGCTGCGCGCGGCGCGCGCCGTGGTCGACGAGGTCATGGCCGATCTGCGGCGCGACGGCATCGCGTTCGACGAGCGCACCCCGGTCGGCATCATGATCGAGATGCCGAGCGCCGCGCTCACCGCGGATCTGCTCGCGCGCGAGTGCGACTTCTTCTCGATCGGCACCAACGACCTCATCCAGTACACGATGGCGGTCGATCGGGTGAACGAGTACGTGTCGTACCTGTACGAGCCGCTGCACCCGTCGCTGCTCCGCCTGATCGGCGAGGTCGCGCAGGCGGCGCGCGCGGCGAACATCCCGGTCACGGTGTGCGGCGAGATGGCGGGCGAGCCGATGCTCGCGCCCGTCCTGGTCGGGCTCGGCATCCGCGAGCTGTCGATGAGCGCGGTGTCGATGCCCGAGGTCAAGCAGACCGTGCGCCAGATGAAGGTCACCGACGCCGAGGCGCTGGTCGCGAAGATCCGCAAGCTGCCGACCGCCACCGACGTGCGCGCACTGGTCACCGACTTCGTGTTCGGCCTCACCGCGCCCAAGCGAGGCGATGCGTGATCGTTCGCCTGGTCGCGGCCGCGATCGTGCTCGCGGCGCTGCGGCCGGCGTTCGCCGGCGATCCGAACCGGGTGTGGCGCGAGGTCGAGACCGATCACTTCGTGATCTACTACTGGGCGCCGCTCGACGACGTCGCGCGCCGGGTCGGGGTCGCGGCCGAGCGCGCGCACCGCACGCTGTCACCCGCGCTCGACCACTTGCCGAGCACCAAGACGCTGATCTTCCTCGCCGACGACACCGACGACGCGAACGGCTTCGCGGGCGTGTTGCCGCGCAACGCGATCCAGCTCTACGCGACCGGCCCGACCTCGTTCTCGGAGCTCGACGACCACGACGACTGGCTGTACGGCCTGGTCGCGCACGAGTACACCCACATCCTTCACCTCGACACGATGGAGGGCCTGCCGAACATCTACAACAGCATCTTCGGCAAGACCTGGGCGCCGAACCAGATCATGCCGCGCTGGGTGATCGAGGGCATCGCGGTCTACGAGGAGTCCAAGCGCTCGGCCGGCGGGCGCAACCGCGGCACGCGGTTCGACTCGATCATCCGGATCGCGCGCCACGAGCACAAGGACCTGCGTCTCGACGAGGTCTCCGGCGATCCGCGGCAATATCCGCGCGGCGACGCGGTGTACGTCTACGGCTCGCACTTCATCCAGTACGTGTTCGATCGGTTCGGCGACGATGCGCTGCGCCAGATGTCGCACGTCTCGGGCGCGTTCGCGCCGCCGTTCGCGATCAACCGCCAGATCGCGAAGGTGGTCGGCAAGCCGTTCACCGAGCTGTACGACGACTGGGAACGCTACCTGCGCGACAAGTACGGCATGCAGGAGATGGCGGCCGAGCGCCGCGGCCTGGTGACCGGCCGCCAGCTCACCCACACCGCCGAGTCCAACCTGCTCGCGCACTACTCCGCCGACGGCAAGGAGCTGTACTGGCTGCAGTACACCGGCTACGACCTGCCGTACGTGCGCGCGATGCCGGTCGGCGGCGACGCGAGCGCCGCGCGCGACATCGCGCAGATCGACGACATGGGGCCGTTCGACCTCCTGCCCGACGGCTCGTTCGTCTACGAGCAGGGCCGGGTGTACCGCACGGTGTACAGCTTCGAGGACCTGTTCCGCTGGGACGCGCGCACGCACCAGACCGTGCGGCTCACCACCGGCCGGCGCGCGCGCGATCCGGCGATCTCGCCCGACGGCCGGCGCGTCGCGTTCTCGCTCAACCAGCACAGCGAGAGCGCGCTCGCCGTGATGCCGCTCGAGCCCGATGCGCCGGAGTCGATCGTGTGGCAGGGCGAGCGCTACGACGAGGCGTACCAGCCGGCGTGGTCGCCCGACGGCAAGCGCATCGCGTTCTCGGCGTGGCGCAGCGGCGGCTATCGCGACATCCTGGTCGTCGAGCTCGCGTCGGGCAAGGTCGAGGAGCTCACCCACGACCGCGCGATCGACATGTCGCCGGCGTGGTCGAAGGACGGCCGCTACATCTACTTCGACAGCGATCGCACGGGCGGCATCACCAACATCTTCGCGTACGACACCACCGATCGCTCGCTGTGGCAGGTCACCAACGTGCTCGGCGGTGCGTTCCAGGTCCGGGTCTCGCCCGACGGCACGCGCATCGCGTACGAGGCGGAGGTCCCCGCCGGCGGCTACGATCTGTTCGAGCTGCCGATCGATCGCGCGAGCTGGCTGCCGGCGCGCGAGTACTTCGACGACAAGCCGCCGCCGATCGACATCAAGGACGACGAGACCTGGGTGTCCAAGCCGCGGCCGTACCGCGCGCTCGAGACGCTCGCGCCGCAGACCTGGAGCGGACAGCTCGACGCCTCCACGAACACCACGAGCATCTCGACCGGCGGCTCGGACGCGGTCGGCCTGCACAACTACTCGCTCGCGCTCGGCATCGACAACACGACCGGCGACACCGACGTCGGCGCGTCGTACAGCTACACCGGCTGGCGGCCCGGCTTGGTGATCTCCGGCGCGCGCACCCTGCTCGAGCGCGGCGGCTGGAAGGTCGACGGGCTCAACAAGGACTACGAGGAGGAGGACTGGGCCGGCACGCTCGCGCTCAACCTGCCGCTCGAGCAGCGCCCGAGCTCGAGCTGGTCGCTCCAGCTCGACTACGACGCCGACTGGTTCCGGCTCGCGCGCCCGCCGGTGATGTCGCTCGATCCCAACCAGACCATCCCGACCCATCCGCCGACCAACTACGTCGAGGCCGGGGTCGGCACGCGGCTCGCGTTCTCGAACGTGCGCACCACGACGTTCGCGCTCGGCTCGACCACCGGGTTCGACGCCGCGGTGTCGGTGCGACTCGATCACCCCGACTTCGGCTCGACCTACCGGTTCGTGACCGTGAGCTACGCGACCGACTGGTACCAGCGGCTGTGGGGCAAGACGCCAGTGTTCGCGCTGCGCCTGGTCGGCGGGATCCGCGCCGGCGACCTGGTGTCCAACGGCGGCTACGCGCTCGGCGGCGTGCCCGCGCAGGACATCGCGATGTCGATCGTCAACTCGACGCGCACGGCGTCGAGCGGCTACCTGCGCGGCTACGCGCCGCGCTCGGTGACCGGCAACCAGTACCACCTGCTCAACCTCGAGTACCGCCAGGAGCTGTGGGAGATCGAGCACGGCCTCGGCACGCTGCCGATCTACATCCGGCGCCTGCACATCGCCGCGCTCACCGACGCCGCGGTCGCGTTCAACGACACCTACGATCCCGCCCACGACACCCGACTGTCGGTCGGCGGCGCGCTCCGGCTCGACGCGTTCTTCGGCTACTTCGTACCGGGCACGTTCGAGATCGGTGTCAGCCGCGGCCTGATCCAGGGCGGCGTCACCGAGTCGTGGTTCTTGCTGACAGGGAGCCTGTGAACGCGAAGGACATGGCGGGGGAGGTGGCGGCCGGGATCGCGCGGCAGCTGGCCGAGCCGATCCGCGCGCTGCGCGACCGGCTCGGCCTCGTGGTCGATCACCTCGAGCGCCACGTCGCGACCTCGACCGGGCCGACGCCGTACCCGTGGCGCTCGCTCCAGGCGCTGCGCCAGGACCTCGCGGCGGCCTACCTCGAGGCCACCCAGCTGGCGCGCCGGCTCGAGGAGCTCGATCGCGCGATGCACGACGACGCGCCGAGCTGGTTCGATCTCGCCGCGGCGGTCGATCTCGGGCTGCGGCTCGCGGCGCACCACCTCGGGCCGGGGATCGAGCTGCTGTTCGATCTCGGCAACGTCGCGCCGGCGCGCGGCACGCCGGGCACGCTCGCGCTGCTGGTCGCCGAGCTGGTCGCGTCGTGCGCCGCGAGCGCGCGGGCCGCACCGGGAAGCACGCTCAGCGTGCGCGTGCTCGGCGACGAGGGCTGGGGCATCGTGCTGATCGCCGACAACGGCAACGGCGTCGAGCGCGCCGCCGAGCTCGGCGAGCTCGCCCGGGCCGTGGTGGCGCCGTGGGGCGGCAGCGCCGACGCCGCGAGCGCGGCGGGGCAGGGCTGCGCGTTCGAGCTCCGGCTGGTCACGCGGCCGGCGTGATGTCGCCAAATCCGGCGTGGCCGGGCGTTCACGTCGCGCGGTCCGACAGGCAGCAGGTGGCAGCGCCGCGCAATCGCTCGCACGTGCGTGCTGGTCCATCGCTTGAAACGCGCTCGCGCCATGCGTATCGCTCGCCTCGCCTTGCTCGCCGCACCACTTCCGTTCCTGATGGGCGCCCAGCCGCAGGGCTGCGGCACGCCGCCGCCGCCCGACGCCGGCAACCCGGCGCTCGTGCCGCAGCCGATCGTGCCGGCGGAGCCCGAGCCGGCGCCGGTCACCGCCGCCGAGATGCACGACATGGCCGCGCTGTGCGACGCCGACCATCAGACCGGCACGACCGGGCCGCGCGCCGTGTGCAGCACCGCGGCGCCGTGCCCCGGCAGCGTCACCAGCGGGAGCTCGCCGCCCGCGTGCCCGGGCGGGCAGATGCTGGTCGCGTGGCAGGACTCGGTCGTCGATCCGAGCAACGTGCCCGCCGCGCCCGATGCGCGCTACGCGTGCGCGCCGATCGCCGCGCCCGCGGTCAACCCCGAGCCGGTGCCGCTGATCGTGTTCTTCACGCCGTCGTTCACCAGCGCCGAGACCATCTACAGCCAGAGCCAGCTCGACGACAAGGCGCCGACCTGGGTGTGGCCGTACGCGACGCCCTCGGGCCAGCCCGCGACCGGCTACGTCCTGCTCGTCGCGCAGGAGCGCAACCTCCAGCTCGGCGCGCTCGGCGCCGGCATGCACGAGGACGAGGGCTACCGCCCGCTCGATCCCGCGCTCAACCCCGACATCCGCAACGCCGACGCGCTGATCGACTGGGCGGTGCAGTACTACGGCGCGCGCATCGATCGCCGCCGGATCTACGTGAGCGGCTGGTCCAACGGCGCGATCTTCGGCCAGTACTACGCGATCGTGCGCCACCCGAGCACGCAGCTCGCGGTCGCGGGCAGCCGGTGGGGCCAGCCCACGCCGGGTGGCAACCACGTCGCGGCCGCGGCGGTGTTCTCCGGCGACGATCCGTTCGCGGGCCTGCCGAGCGGCGACTGCGGCATGCGGGTCTATCCGACCACGCGCGTGCCGATCTACCTGTCGCATCGCGCGTGCGATCTCGTGCCGTGCGAGGAGACCCAGCAGGAGTGCCAGTTCGCGATCGCGAGCCGCTCGTACCAGGACACCACCGGCGCGAGCACCGACCTCACGGTCGAGTACTGGCTGGCGCAGGAGCTGACCGCGACCTCGGGCTGGCACGCGATGGGCGATAGCGCCACGCAGGACGTCGTGCTCGACGGCGGCTCCAACCACCTGCCGCCGGGCCCGGGCAGCTGCAACCTGTCCTCGGGCGGCCCGAACGACGGCACGCATTGCAACGCCTACCCGACGTGGATCCCGACCCCCGCCGGCGATCCGATGCCCGATGGCGTGACCTCGACCCCGACCGCGAACAGCGGCTGCACGCCGAGCCTGCAGATCCTCCTGCACGTCCTGTGGCCGACCCCCGACGAGCCGTCGATGCTGCAGTTCCTCGCCGGCGCGACCGCGTCGCCGGCGTCGTGAGCGAGCGGTACGTCCCGCCGTGCAGATCACGACGCACCGCTGGCCCGCCCGCGTCCAGTTTCACGTCAACGGTGGCTGCACGAGGCTGGTGCTCGACTACGGACAACACGTGGAGATTCCGACGGCTCGCATCCCGCGCCACCGAGGTCGCTATGGCCTCCGCTCGAAGCGGCCGTGGCCGCGGGGCCGGGCACCATCCACAGCGCGGCCGCGTGCTCTGCACTTCGGGCACATCGCGGCTGGTTGTCAGACGAGGTCATCACCTTCGAAGGCTGGAAGCAGCTCGCGCCGATCGCGCCGCCCGCGTCGTACCGGCCGTGGACATGGCGGCGGCAGACCTGGCTGCTCTCGACCGCCTGGCGCCGTCACGGCCTCATCCGCGCCGACGAGGTGCCCGGCGGCGGGTGAACGGCGCGAGCAGCCGATCGATGTCCAGCACGGCGCCGAGCGGGATGTCGCGAATACGCGCGAGGCAGGCATGCAGCCCGTCGCCCGCGTCCCGGCAGTGCCGCAGCGCGTAGGCGAGGTCGGGATCTTCCGGCGCGTCGATGGCGCGAAGCTCGAGCACGAGGCCGATGGCGGCGAGCGAAGCGCGAAGCTCGTGCGCGAGCATCGCGACATGCAGCAGCTCGAGCCGGAGCCGGTCGGCGTGGACGAGCACCTCGCGCACGCGATGCACCGCACGGCGGTGTCGTGCGACGTGCGGGCAGAGGCGGGCGATCAGGTCCAGCGTGACGCGTCACAGACCGCCACCGCCCGCGGGGCATTCCTGGATGGGACCGCCGTCACGCCGGCTCGATCAGATCGATCCGGTTGCCGTAGAGGTCCTCGAACACCGCCACGGTGCCGTAGCGCTCGCGGCGCGGTGGCTCGACGAAGCGCACGCCGCGCGCGCGAAGCCGCGCGTGATCGCGCGCGAAGTCGTCGGTCTCGACGAACAGGAACACGCGGCCGCCGGTCTGGTCGCCGATCCGCGCGCGCTGCGCGTCGGTCGCCGCGCGGGCGAGCACGAGCGCGGCGCCGCGGCCGCCGGGCGGGCGCACCACGACCCAGCGCTTGTCGGGCGACAGCGGCGTATCCTCGACCAGCTCGAAGCCGAGCACGCCGACGTAGAACGCGATCGCCTCGTCGTAGTCGCGCACGACCAGCGCGAGCCTGGCGATCACGACGGCAGCTGCCGCGCGAGCTGTTCGAGCGCCGGGACGGCGAGGCCGTCGCGCCGGGCGCGATCGAGGTAGAGCGCCATGCCCTCGTGCATCTGATCGCCGACCTTGGTGAAGTGCACGCGCAGGTAGGTCTCGAGGTCGACCGGCGTCACGCGCGGCGCGACCCGCAGCAGCGCGCGGAACATCAGCGGGTGCGCGGCGAGCCGCATCGCGAGCGGCGGGCGCACGCCGAGCTCCCGGCCGACCACCGCGATCGCGTCGCGCGCGGCGTGCGCGCCGAGCGTGGTCAGCCCGCGCGCGCGCATCGCGGCGAACGACCAGCCGGCGGCCTCGAGCGCGGCGACGAACATGCCGAGGATCGCCGACGGAAACGCCGAGGTGCGCGCGACGTCGGGCACGACCCGCGCCGGCAGCTCGCCGGCGACCAGCGCGTCGACCACGGCGCGGACCCGCGCGTCCTCGCCCGAGAACGGCGCCTTGCCGGGGAACAGCCAGTACGCCATCCCGGGCTCGGCGAACCGGGTCTCCCCGGGCAGCGGCGCGTGGTAGCTGAGGAAGTTGATCGTGCCGTCGACGATGCGCGCCGGCGCGACGCCGCACGCGACGACGTGCTCGCGATCGGCCAGGCCGGGCTGGAGCTTGACGATCGTGGCGTCGCCGGTCGCGCGCGCGAGCTCGGCGAGCCACGTCCCGGCGCGCAAGGCGGTCGACGACACGGTCAGGTAGATCTGGTCCCACGCGCCGTCGGGCTCGGTGACCACGTCCGCGCCCTCGAAGCGATGCGCCGGGTGGCCGGATTCGTCGAGCGGGAACAGCGTGAAGCCGCGCCGGCACTCGTCGACGTACTTGGGCTTGACCAGGAACGTCACGTCGGCGCCGCCGCGCGCGAGGTGATAGCCGAAGACCTGGCCGACCGCGCCGGCTCCCACGATCAATGCGCGCATGTCATCTCCCCGCGGTGTGTCCGCTCCACGCCTCGTAGTCCGCGATCCGCTTCGACAGCAAGCCGAGATCCTCGCCCGCCGAGGCGCGCTCCTCGGCCGCGACCACGAGCAGGCCCATCGCGGCCTGGAGCAAGCGGCCGCCGGTGAGCGGCAGGTTCGCGCCGCGCAGCGCGTACTCGCGGACCTCGCTGAGCCGGAACGCGCTGTGCGGGCCGACCTGCAGGTAGTCGCCGTGCTTGTAGACGACCTCGGTGCCGACCAGCAGCGCGTGCTCGATCTCGCGCCGCGCGCTCGCCTCGCCGCGCCCCTCCGCCTGCGCGCGCACCCGGCGCTTGGCGTCCTCGTAGACCTCGGGGCGCGTGATCGGCGCGTCGCGGGTGTACGGCGCGAGCTGGTCGGCGATGCCCTTGGCGGCCTCGGGGCCGTCGGCGACGTGGAGCGCGACCTCGAGGTCGCCGAGCGCGAGCAGGAGGTCACGGCTGCGCGCGCGGCGCCTCGCCTCGCTGAATCGCTCGTGCGCGAGGTAGGCCAGGCCCGCGCACGCGAACACGCCGCCGGGCACGACCGAGAACGCCGCGGCCGCGACGCCGGCGGTCGCGAGCCCCGACGCGATCAGCGGCGCGGTCGGCGACCGGCCGATCAGCTCGACCCGATCGAGCAGGCGGGCGTCGAGCCTGATGATCGGGTTGCCGGTCGGCGCGATCACCAGCCACGGCGCGTCGACGCCGATCCCGCTGCGCGGCAGCAGGCGCGCGCGATCGATCTGGGTCTGCGGCTGGGCGGCCATTATCCGGGCTCTACCACGCCGAGCTCGGCGAGGTGAGCGAATGCGAGCAGCGCTTCGCCTTCGCGCATGCTCGCCGCCTTGATGATCGAGAGCAGATCCCACCGGCCGTCGACCCGGGCGACGAGCTCGAGCTCGGCGGCGCTGAGGCCGAGCTCGGCGGTCGGCTCCTTGACGCGCTTGGGGACGCGATGGCGCGACAGCAGCTGCTTGGCGACCTCCGCGACGCGCGCGCGCTCGGCCTGCGCGAACGTCTTGCGCACTTCGCCGTCGCTCGGGTCCTGGTGCAAGGCTTGCGCGGCCATCGCGAACGCACCGGCGCGATCGCCGTGGCGCAGCCGGCCGCGCGCACCTGCCGCGAGCTCGACCGCGGAGTTGGTCCGCTCCCGGTGCCGGCGATCGATCACGAGCTTGCCGGCCTGGACGAGCTCGACGATCTTGTCGTAGCAAGCGAAGCGCTCGGCCGCGAACGTCGCGGCGATGTCGGCCGCGCTGTGGCGGTCGCCGGCGAGCGCCCAGATCCGCGCGACGTCGACCAGCGCGCCGGGCGCGCCCTTGGGCTCGACCGCGCCGGGCGGCACGTAGAACGTCACGTCGTCGGCGCCGAGGATGCTCATGATCTCGGCCATGCGCTCGGCGCGCCGGCGCGCCACGGTCAGGCACACGTCGATCGCGAGCGCGGCCGACACGCCGGTCGAGGGCGGCTGGGTGCGCGGCACGACGTCGAACTGGCCGTCGTTCCAGGTGATCACGTCGGTGACGGTCTCGCGGATCTTGGTGGCGAGAATATCGACCAGGTCGGCTTCGGTAATCAGACCGGACATGAGCAGCACCTTGCCCAGCGGCACGCCGGTCTCCGCGCGCGCCTCGAGCGCGTCGGCCAGCGCGCGCTCGGCGACCAGCCCCGAGCGCACGAGGATCACGCCGAGCTGCTCGTCGCGGCGGTTCGAGCTCGCCCACACGATCGCGCCGTCCTCGACGACCAAGCTGCGCACCAGCCCGCGGCGCTCGAACGTGATCGGCGCCGACAGCTTGCGCTTGGCGACCCACTCCAGGACGTCCTCCGCCGGCATCGTGCTGAGCGCGCCGCGCAGCGACATCGCTTTGAGCATAGCGGAATCTCCGGTACATTGTCCGTGATGGTGGAATCGCCTCAGCAGCCCAAGCACGCCATCGTGCTCGACCCGGTGGTGCTGGTCACCGGTGGGGCGATCGCGCTGATCGGCGTGGCCGTGCTCGCCGTGTTCCTGTGGATGGTGCCGCGCGCGGCCAACCGCGAGGTCCGTGCGGCGTGCGCCGCGCTTCACCCGTCCGATCCGAACCCGGCGCTGTGCCCGGTCGGCAACGAGCACTGTCGCTTCCCGATGCCGGCGCCCGACTTCACGGCGTACGACCACAACGGCAAGCCGGTCCACCTGTCGGACTTCCGGGGCAAGGTCGTGCTGCTCAACTTCTGGGCGTCGTGGTGCGGCGTGTGCAAGATGGAGAAGCCGCAGATCAACGGCATGGCCGGCGATCTGACCGGCGACGACTTCGAGGTGATCGCGCTGGCGTCGGATCGCTCGTGGAGCGACGTGCTGGTCGCGCTGGTCGACTCGTTGACGCGGACCAAGGTCGACGGCAAGGACGAGTCGATGGGCCAGGCGCTCGAGCTCTATCACCGCGCGCTGCCCGACGGCGTGCCGTTCCAGGTGTTCCTCGACAAGCCGCAGGGCGACGACAACATCGGCGAGATCGCGGCGTCGTGGGGGATCAAGGCGGTGCCCGAGTCGGCGCTGATCGATCGCCAGGGCAACATCCGCGCGTACTTCGTCAACAAGCGCGACTGGCAGTCGCCGGTCGCCGAGACCTGCCTGCGCTCGCTGATCGACGAGGAATAGTGGCTCGCGTCCTGGTGATCGACGACGAGCCCGACGTCGTGCGGCTGATCGTCAAGGTGCTGTCGGGGCGCGGCCACGTCGTGCAGATCGCGCGCGACGGCGCGAGCGCGCTCAGCCGGGTCGCGCACGAGCCACCCGACGTGATCCTGCTCGACAGCGACCTGCCGAAGATCGACGGCGCGGAGGTGTGCCGCCGGCTCAAGACCGATCACACGACCAGGGCGATCCCGATCGTGATGATGACCTCGTCGTATATCGACATCTACGACGTCGGCGCCGACGGCGGGCCGAACGCGTTCGTGGTGCGGCCGTTCGTGCGCGAGGTCCTCGCCAACGTGATCGAGCGCGCGCTGTTCAAGCGCTGATGACCGAGCGCGTCCCGTTCACGATCCTCACCGGCTGGCTCGGCGCCGGCAAGACCACCGCGCTCAATCGCATGCTGGCCGCGCCGCACGGCAAGCGGATCGCCGTGCTGGTCAACGAGCTCGGCCGGATCTCGATCGACACGCAATTGATCGTGGGGCGGGGCGGCGACGTGCTCGAGCTCGCGGGCGGCTGCGTGTGCTGCAAGGTCGACCTCAAGAACGACCTGTGGGACGGCATCGGCGACATCGTCGAGCGCTCCGCGCCGGACCACGTCGTGCTCGAGACCACCGGGATCGCGGAGCCCGCCGCGATCCTCGACGGTCTGGACCAGGTGATCGCGCGCGTGCGCGAGCGGATCGCGCCGGCCGGCGTGATCTGCGTGGTCGACGCCGAGGCCGGCGCGGCCGCGCTCGAGGATCGCGACGAGGCGCGCGCCCAGGCGGTCGCCGCCGACCGCGTGCTGGTCGCCAAGCTCGACGCCGCGCCGCCGGCCGCGGTGCGCGCGTGCCACGCCCGGCTGGACGTCTACGCCGAGGCCGCCGAGCGCGCCAGCTTTCCGCGCGACGACGCCGGCGCGCTCGCGATGACCGGCTGGGTGCTCGAGCGCCGCGCGCTGCGCCCCGCGCGCCGCGCCCACGTCCACCACGATCACCAGCTGGTCGCGGTCGCGTTCTGCGACGTGGCGCCGCTGGTCGGCGAGCGCGTGCTCGCGGTGATCGAGGCGCTCGGGCCGCGCCTGGTGCGCGCCAAGGGCTTCGTCCACCTCGCGGGCGACGACCGGCGCGGCTTCGTCGAGCGCGCCGGGGTGCGCACCGCGCTGACCTATCGCGAGCCGTGGGGCGACGCCGCCCGGCGCACCGAGCTCGTGCTGATCGGCGAGGGGCTCGACGAGGCCGCGCTCCACCGCGCGCTCTGGGCGTGCCGCGCCGGCGGCTAGCCGCGTCATGCCCACAGGTTGCGGCACGCGGCGACCGGCTGCCCCTGGAAGCTGGAGTTGCTAGCAACGATCTCGCGGCGATAGCGCGCGATCGCGCGGGCCCTCCCGTTGCAACTCGCGCCCACCATGATGAGGCCCGGCTTCGCTCTCCTCGCGCTCGCAGCCTGCACGTCGTCGCCCGCCAAGACGGTCGCGCCGACGCTCGAGGTCACCACGCCGGCGCGCGGCACCACGGTCGACGGCGGGATGGTCACGGTGAGCGGCACGGCGACCGCGAGCGGCGCGATGACCGTCACGGTCGACGGCGAGGAGGTCCCGGTCGGCAAGGACGGCTCGTTCTCGACCCAGATCGCGGTCCAGCCCGGCATCCAGGTGATCGAGACCCACGCGATCGATCGCGCCGGCCACGACGTGCGCGACACCCGCGCGGTGCTCGCGGGCACGCTCGCGCAGAGCGACGGCTCGCATACGTCGGCGATCGCCGCGCGCGCGTCGGCCGCCGCGCTCACCACGATCGGCAAGGCGATCGCGAGCGACGCCAAGGGCGTCGACTACACCCAGGCCGCGCAGGGGCTGAACCCGATCTACAACAACACCGGCTGCCTCGGCGCGGTCATCGACATCACCAGCATCTCGATCGGCAACGTCTCGGTCGGGCTCGTGCCGAAGGCCGGCGCGCTCGCCACCGACGTCACGATCGACAACGTCGTGGTCAAGCTCAAGGCCGACTTCAAGGTCGCGTGCATCGGCGGCTCGACCACGATCACGGTCAGCGCGTCGGCCGCGCACATCTCGGGCGATCTCGGCGCGCGGATCGCCAGCGGCACGCTCGCCACCTCGCTGCCGAGCGCGTCGGTCCAGCTCGACAACTTCGACCTCCAGGTGAGCGGCGTGCCGAGCGAGATCGTCGACCTGTTCAACAGCCACGTCCAGGGCGCGGTGCAGTCGAGCCTGGCCAGCATGATCCAGAGCAAGGTCCCGCCGATCGCGAATGCCAAGCTCGCCGGCCTGCTCGCGGGCGGCTTCGACGAGAAGCTGCTCGGCGTGCCCGCGAAGCTGTCGATCACGCCGAGCACGGTGACGGTGTCGCCATCGGGCCTCTACGTCGCGGTCGACACCAAGCTCGCGGTGACCGGCGGCTCGGGCGGGATGTTCCTCACCACGCAGAGCCCGGTCGACGCGTCGCTGATGAGCGGCACGCGCGGGCTCGGCGTCGCGATCGCGTGCGACGTGCTGAACGAGCTGCTGGCCGGGCTGTGGGCGGCGGGCGCGTTCGACACGTCGGTGCCGGTGTCGTCGCTCAGCGTGCTCGCCGCGCTGCTCGATCCCGACGCCACGACGATCGCGGTGTCGCTGTCGTTGCCGCCGACCGTGTCGAGCGACGGCACCGGCAACCTCCAGCTCGCGATCGGCGACGCGATGATCTCGGTCGAGGACCAGGACGGCAACGTGCTCCAGAAGCTCGCGCTGACGCTCGAGACCGCGCTGTCGGCGCAGGCCTCGCAGGGCTCGCTCGCGCTGTCGCTCGGCCAGCCGCAGGTGTGGGCGCAGGTGCTCGATCAGGCCGACGACGGCTCGCGCCCGCTCGGTGACAGCCAGGTCGAGGGTCTGGTCACCGGCGTGTGGGGCGTGGTCGGCAACCAGGCGCAGACCGCGCTCGCCAAGCTGTCGCTGCCGTCGGTCGCCGGCGTGCAGCTCGGCGCGCCGACGATCTCGGCGGTGCAGAGCTACGTCGTCGCCGACGTCCCGCTGGACTAGCAGCTCGGCTGGCCGGAGATGATGCTGTTCACCACCGACGCGCCGCACACCTGGCCGTTCCAGCCGCTCTGCGCGCTCACCGACAGCTCGGCGGTGCAGTTGCAGCCCTCGGCGGACCACGCGCCGGTGACCATCAGCACCGGCGGGCTCGACGGCGTGCCCTCGCCGGTCAGGTTCAGGTAGCCGGTGATGTCGTCGCCGTCGACCACGCAGCCCTTGTCGTCGCCGCCCGGCGCCGGCACGGTGTTCGCGTCGGCCTGGATCGCGACGTAGCCGGTCTGCACGTTGACCGTCACCGACGTGACGATCGAGATCTCGCCCGGCGAGCACGCGACGCTCGCGTTGCCGTACGAGGTGTCGGGCGCCTGGCGCCCCGAGCTGGTGCTGTTCACCGCGTTCGACAGGCCGTTGCCGAACGCGACGAAGAAGTCGTTGTTGGCCTGCTCGGAGTAGGTCTGGCACCCGGCGAGCGCGGCCGCGAGCACCAGGAGCTTGATCGCGCGCATGCCCACACGCTAGAGCAAGCGCGGAGCGCCATCGGGCAGCGTGCCGGTAACGCACGGGTAACGCGCGCTGTGGGTGTTGCCGGCGGCGCGTGGGATTTGGCGACACCGGTACGATGCCGTTTCGCCGGCTTGGCGTGGCACGGAACGTGGTGCTTGCTCGGCCATGCGACGCGTGCTGCTCTGGCTCGTTGCGATCGGCTGCGGCGGGCATCCGGGCGCCGGCCCCGACGCCGCGCCGCCGGCGGACGCCGCGCCCGACGCGCCGCCGCTGGTGTCGAGCCTGCCGTCGTGCAGCGCGACGAGCGATCCGTGCGCGCAGGCCGATCTCGCCGCTTCGGGTCACGTGATCTCGCCGGCGATCTTCGGCGACGGCATCGAGTGGGACAACGACGGCCAGGACGTGCTCGAGCCCGATCCGACCGGGCAGACGCCGGGGACGCTGCGCCCCGACGTCATGACCGCGCTCGCGGCCGCGCAGCTCACCGTGATGCGTTACCCCGGCGGCACGCTCGCCGACATGTTCCACTGGCAGCAGGCGGTCGGCCCGATGGCATCGCGAACGCCGCAGGTCACGTTCTCGGGCAGCGAGCTGCCGGCGTTCGGGCCCGACGAGTTCGCGAGCTTCGCGCACCAGCTCGGCAGCGACATCCTGCTGACGGTGAACGTCGCGACCGGCACGCCCGACGAGGCCGCCGGGTGGATCGCGCACTGGAAGGCGGCCGGCGTCTCGGTCAAGTACGTCGAGGTCGGCAACGAGACCTACCTCGGCGGGCCCGACTTCCAGGCGCTCGATCCGGTGAGCTACGCGCAGCGGTTCGACGCCTACGCGCAGGCGATCCGCGCGGTCGATCCGGCGATCCAGGTCGGCGCGATCGGCACGCTCGACACGTCGTCGTGGTGCTACCCCAATTGCGCGACCCACCCGTGGAACGAGCAGGTGCTGCTGAACACGACGCAGAAGGCCGACTTCTTCGCCGTGCACAACAGCTACGCGCCGGGGACCGACCAGGACGGCCAGGCGGTGTACGAGGCGATGCTGTCGGATCCGACGTTCATGGCGCTCGACAACACGCTGATCGCGGGCGACATCGATCGGTTCGGCAACGCGCAGACCAAGGGCGCGCCGATCGCGATCACCGAGCACGCGTCGTACTTCCTCGCGCCCGACGGCGCCGATCTCGACACGATCCGCAGCGACATCGGCCGCAACCAGACCTGGGCGGCCGCGCTGTACTCGGCGCTGGTGTTCGATCGCTACCTCGCCGACGCGCGCGTCCAGCTGGTCACCCACATCAACCCGCTCAGCTACATCTGGCAGGCGCCCGTCGGCGTCACCGATCCGACGCTCGCGACCGACCTCCAGCACTATGACGCTCGACCGACGGTGAGCCCGTACGGCCTGGTGTTCGCCGCGTACCGCGCGCTCGCCGCAGCGACCGACGTGCCGGCGACCGTCACCAGCTCGCCGACGATCGACACCGCGGCGATCGGCTTCGTGCCCGCGCTGACCGCGACGCCGCTGGTCGACGCGATCGCGGCGCGCGGCGCGAGCGCGAGCTGGATGTTCGTGGTGAACCGCAGCCTCACCACCGACCTCACGGTCGGCATCGTGCTGACCGATCTGCCGGCCGGCGCGACCACGCTCGCGGTCGACGAGCTCTCCGGCGATTACCTCGGCAAGAACCTGCCGGGCATGCCGCCACAGGTCGGCTGGACCACCGTGCTGAGCGGCGCCCTGCCGGCCGATCACGGCGCGTTCGGCACGACGATCAGCGTGCCGAAGGCGACGCTGGTGCGCGTGCGCGTGCAGTAGTCAATCCCACGCCGCGCCGCGCACGCGGGTGAGCGCGGCGTCGCCGGCGACCAGGCCGGCGTCGTCGGCGTCGTGCACCGCGAGGCCGATCAGGTCGCCGCCGGCCGGCGCCGCGCCGAACGCGGCGTCGACCGCGATCCACGCGCGCCCGGTCCAGCTCACCGCCCAGCGATGCCGGACCAGGCGGTCGCCGTCGATCCGCATGCCGGTGACCACGCGGGTCGCGATGCCGCGGCGCGCGGCGAGCGCCGCGTAGGCCAGCGCGAACGTCGTGCAGTCGCCGGCGGTCGCACGGGCGGCGTCGCGCGGGCTCGCGGGCGGCGCCGCGAGATCCGGCGTGATCCGCGCGCGCACCGTGCGGACCAGCGCGACGATCTCGCGGCTGCGGTCGGGGCCGGGGCGGCCGGCGGCGAGCCCGCCGGCGAGCGCGCGATCGACCTCGACCTCGACGCCACCCGCGGTGGGCCGCGCCGCCTGGCCGGGCAGCGGGGGCAGCGCGAGCTCGCCGGACAGCACGAGCCGGCCGGTGCGCCGCGTGCCGGTGATCGGCACCGCGGTCGCGGCGATCAGATCGACCGGTGGAAACGCCGCATCGGCCTGCGCCTCGCTCGCGCGCAGCGCGATCACCCCGTCGCCGTCGACCACGCGCGCCGGCGCGCCGTCGCGGCCGAGGTCGATCGTGGCCTCGACCTGCGCGCCGCCGGCGTCACCGATCGCGAGCCGCGCGACCAGCCGGCCGGGCGCCACCGCGTCGATCCGACCGGCGCCCGCGGCGAACTCGCGCGCCGGCAGGAACACCTCGCCGGCGAACCCGCCGTCGCGCCGCACGATCAGCGGCACCAGCTCGGCTGGCACCGCCGAGGACGGCAGCGTGACCCCGGTGTCGACCTCCCAGCCGGCGGCGGTGCGGGTCGCGGTCGCGCTGCGGATCTGGCCCGTCGACCTCTCGATCCAGGCGACGCGGCGGGCG
>DATJAE010000232.1:0-23619 GCA_035516595.1 Kofleriaceae bacterium
GGCAGCGGCAGCGGCGACGGCAGCGGCAGCGGCGACGGCAGCGGCGGCGGCGACGGCAGCGGCAGCGGCGACGGCAGCGGCGACGGCAGCGGCAGCGGCAGCGGCAGCGGGGACCGCCGCTACCGCGAGGCGTTCAGAACAGCCGGCCCTGGGCGCCGGTTCCGCCGGTGGGCGCCTTGCTGGGCGCGGCCAGGCCCACGTGCTGGAAGCCGGCGGCGGTCGCGACTCGACCGCGCGGCGTGCGCGCGATGAAGCCGACCTGGAGCAGGAACGGCTCGACGACCTCCTCGAGCGTGCCGCGCTCCTCGGACAACGACGCCGCGACCGCCTCGATCCCGACCGGCCCGCCGTCGAACCGCTCGCAGATCACCGCGAGGTAGCCGCGGTCGAGCGCGTCGAGCCCGGCGTGATCGACCGCGAGCCGGTCGAGCGACGACGCCGCGATCGCGCCGTCGATCATCCCGCCGTCGCCGCCCACCGCCGCGAAGTCGCGCACGCGGCGCAGCAGGCGGTTGGCGATCCGCGGCGTGCCGCGCGCGCGCCGCGCGATCTCGGCCGCGCCGCCGTCGTCGATCGTCACGCCGAGCAGCGCGGCCGAGCGCCGGACGATCGCCTCCATGTCCTTCTGCGCGTAGTAGCGCAGCTGCCAGTGGAAGCCGAAGCGATCGAGCAGCGGCGCCGAGAGCAGGCCCATCCGGGTGGTCGCGCCGAGCAGCGTGAACCGCGGCAGCTGCATGGTCACGGCCTTGGCGTGCGGGCCCTCGCCGATGAACAGATCGAACCGGAAGTCCTCCATCGCGGGATAGAGGTTCTCCTCGACCACCGGGGTCAGGCGGTGGATCTCGTCGATGAACAGCGCGTCGCGCTCGCCGAGCGCGGTGAGCAGCGACGCCAGCTTGCCCTTGTGATCGATCGCCGGCCCCGAGCTGACGTGGAGGTTGACGCCGAGCTCGTTCGCGATCACGTGGGCGAGCGTGGTCTTGCCCAGGCCGGGCGGCCCGGCGAACAGGAAGTGGTCGAGCGCCCAGCCGCCCTGCTTGGCGGCGCGCACCGACACCTTGAGGTTCTCGACCAGATCGTCCTGGCCGATGTACTCGTCGAACGTGCGCGGGCGCAGCGCGGCCTGCCACGCGCGCTCGCCGGCGCGCTCGGCGCCGCCGACCTCGCGAGCCTCGGGCTGGTCGCGCACGATCTCGATGTGCTTCTTGCGCGTCACCGGGGCATGCTCCGCAGCGCCTGGCGCAGCAGCTGCTCGATCGTCGCGTCGGGCGGCACCGGCAGGTCGACCAGCGCCTGCTCGGCCTCCTGCGGCCGCCAGCCCATGCCGACCAGCGCGGTCATCACGTCGTCGACCAGCGCCGGGCGCTTGGACACGATCCGCGACGGCTGTGCGACCGCGCGCACCCCGCCCGAAGCATCCCAGCCGAGCACGAGCTGCGCGCAGGCGTCGTGCAGCTCGACCACGATCAGCTCGGCGGTCTTCTTGCCGACGCCCTTGATCCGGGTGAGCCCGACCACGTCCTCGCGCGCGATCATCGCCGCGAGGTCGCGCGGTGTGGCGCCGCCGAGGATCGCGATCGCGGTGGTCGGCCCGACGTTCTTGACCGTGATCAGCTCGTCGAACAGCGCGCGCTCCTGCGCGTCGATGAAGCCGTAGAGCGCGATCTTGTTCTCCTGCGCGTGGGTGAACACGCGCAGCGTCACGCGCTCGCCGTCGGCCGGCAGCGCGCCGAGCGTGTAGCTCGAGCACACCACGTCGTAGCCGACCCCGCCGCAGGCGACCACGACGCGCGGCGGGTCGCGCTCGATCAGCGTGCCGTCGAGCCGCGCGATCACGGCGCCCTCATCGCCGGCACGAGCCGCGCGTGCATCGGCCGCAGCGTGCGCGCGTGGGTGATCGCGACCGCGAGCGCGTCGCTCGCGTCGGCGCGCGGCAGCGTGGTGAGGCCGATCAGCGCCTGCACCATCCGGCCGATCTGGTCCTTGGTCGCGCCGCCCGACCCGGTGATCGATTTCTTGACCAGCGCCGGCGGGTACGACGCCACCGCGAGCCCGCACAGGCCGATCACCGCGAGCGCCATGCCGCGCGCCTGGGCCAGCGCGAGCGCGCTGCGCGCGTTGTGCTGGACGAACACGTCCTCGACCGCGACCGCCGCGGGCGCAAGCTCGGCGATGACCTCGCGCAGGCCGCGCGCGATCTCGCCGAGCCGGTCCTCCATCGCCCGCTCGTCGGGCGCGGTCAGGACGCCGCACTCGACGTAGCGCAGCTCGCTGCCGGCGACGTCGATGACGCCGTAGCCGCACACCCGGCTGCCGGGGTCCAGGCCGAGGATCCGCACGCCCCACCCTACTCGACCCGTCCGACAGCGCGCGAGTTTCACGCCGGGCGCGGACCGAAGATCGCTGTCCCGATGCGGACATGGGTCGCGCCGCACGCGATCGCGACCTCGAAGTCGCCGCTCATCCCCATCGACAGCACCGGCAAGGGGCCGAGCTCGCCGGCCAGGGCGTCGCGCAGCGCGCGCAGGCGCTCGAAGTACGGCCGGCTGGCCTCGGGGTCGTCGGAGGGCGGCGGCATGGTCATCAGGCCGTCGAGCCGCACCCCGGCGGTGCCGGCGATCGCGCGCGCGAGCGCGGGCGCGGCGGCCTCGTCGACTCCGCCCTTGCTGGCCTCGCCGGCGAGGTTGATCGCGAGGAGCACCGGCTGGATCGCGCCGCCCGCGCGCTTGCCGAGCTCGGCCGCGAGCTCGACCGAGTCGACCGCGTGGACCAGGACGACCTGGCCGGCGACCAGCTTGGCCTTGTTGCGCTGGAGCCGGCCGATGTAGTGCCAGCGCACCTCGGGGACCTCGCCGCGCTTCTGCACCAGCTCCTGCGCGTAGTTCTCGCCGAAGTCGCGCGCGCCCGCCGCGGCGGCCTCGCGCACCGCGCTGGCCGGCTGGAGCTTGGACACCGCGACGATCGTCACCGCGGCCGGATCGCGCCCGGCCCGCGCGCACGCCGCGTCGACCCGCGCGCGCACCGCGTGCCAGCGCAGGGCGATCGTCACGACGGCACCCCGGCCGCGAAGCGCGCGCCCGGCGCGCCCACCGCGCGCAGCGCCTCGAGCACCTCGGCCAGCGGCAGGCCGATCACGTTGCTCACCGAGCCGCGGACCTCGCGGACCAGCGCCGCGGCGATGCCCTGGATCGCGTACGCGCCGGCCTTGCCGCGCCACTCGCCGGTCGCGACGTAGTCCGCGATCGCCGGCTCGTCCATCGCGATCATCGCGACGTCGGTCGCGACCAGCCCGTCGCGCTCGGCCGGCCCGGCGATCGCGAACGCGGTGATCACCTGATGGACCCGGCCGGCGAGCCGGCGCAGCATCGCGGCGGCCTCGCCGGCGTCGTCCGGCTTGCCGAGGATCGCGCCGTCGATCGTCACCGTGGTGTCGGCGGCGAGCACCCAGCGCCCGGGCGCGCGCGCCGCCTCCGCCTTGGCCCGCGCGATCCGCGCGACGTAGCCGGCCGGCGGCTCGCCCGCGCGCGGCGCCTCGTCGACGTCCGCCGGCCGGACCTCGAGCGCCACCCCGACCCGCTCGAGCAGCTCGCGGCGGCGCGGCGACGCCGACGCCAGCACCAGCGGCTGCATTATGACGACGGCGGCGCCTTGATCGAGTGGATCAGCGTGGTCTGGAAGTTGAGCTCGACCGACACGCCGTCGACGAAGCGCGGCTTGCCGTGGCTGTCGGTCGCCTGGGCGCAGTGCATCGTGACGTTGCCCATGTCGTCGACCACGTCGTGCACGACCGTGCCGTCGCCGTCGATGCAGGTGTCGACCACCTTCTTGTCGTCGGTCGGATCCGAGTCGCAGAACGCCTCGAGCCCGTCGCCGTCGACGTCGATGTCCGGCGTGAGGCACCCCGGGTAATCCTTCTGGGTCTTGGTGCTCTTGGCCTTGGGCAGCGCGAGCAGCTGGCCGAGGATGTTGGCGAACGTCGCGTCGAGCAGCGACTCGTCGGGGGTCAGCATGATCTCCGAGACGGTCAGGCCGCGGATCTGGTCCATCGTGTTGGCCGCGAGCACGCCGCCGAGCCGGCCGGTCATCGTCGTGCCGTCGGGCTGCATCGTGGCCTCGATCTGCGCGCCGGTGATCTCGAGATCGAGCACCAGGCCGTCGGCGACCGGGATGTTGACGTTGAACAGCGACGGGCCGGCGTCCATCACCAGGTTGCCGTCCTTGTCCTGCGTGATCGTGCCGTTGTCGAACACGATCTGCGGGTTGCCCGAGTCGTCGAACGACCGCGGGTCGAGCACGAGGTCCTGGGTCGCGGCGTACGGGCTGCACGCCGTCACGTTGCCCGAGCCGTCGACCGAGCGATCGGCGACGCCGTCGCAGTCGTTGTCCTTGCCGTCGCCGCAGATCTCCGGCATGCCGGGGTGGACCATCGGGTCGGTGTCGTCGCAGTCGCCCTGCGCCATGCTGTAGCCGTCGCCGTCGTGATCGACCATGTCGGTCGACGGGTGGTTCTGCGCGTCCTCGTCGGCCAGGCCATCGCAGTCGTCGTCCTTCATGTTGCCGACGATCTCGGTCGCGCCGGGATGGATGCTGGGATCGTTGTCGTTGCAGTCGCCGCCCGAGATCCCGGGGCGCTTGCCGTCCATGTCGCCGTCGGGATCGAAGTTGGCGAGGTAGATCGCGAACTTCACGCACTTGGTCGCCGCGACCTGCGGCAGGTTGAAGAACTCGATCGGGATGATGATCTCGTAGTTGTTGAACGAGTCCTGGATCGCCGACATCGCGAGGCTCGACGCCGCCGCGAGCTTGTTGTCGGGCTTGCCGTCGCCGTTGAGATCGAAGCCGTCGCTGGTGTCGCCGATCTGGAGCGACGAGATGACCTGAGGGAACGTGCCCTGGTACGGCGCGACCGGATCGCCCTTGCATTCCGGCTTGGGGGTGAACAGCTCCTTGCGGGAATCTCCGCCGCACGAGCACAGGACGAGCAGACCGAGCCAGATCTTCTTCATGGGGCTACCCTCGCCGCGCACTTGACCACGGGCCGTTCGAGGAGGTCAATGCTTCTGTAACAACGTGCGACTGCCCCGATCCCTGCTCGCCGTGGCCGCGCTCACGGTGCTTTCCGGGCACGTCGCCCCGTCGGTCGACGACAACAACCGCTACCTCAAGCTAACCCCGCTGGGCGACCGGGTCCGGCTGGCCTACACCGTGTTCTTCGGCGAGGTGCCCGGCGCCTCGGAGCGCCGCGGCATCGATCGCGATCACGACGGCCAGATCAGCGACCGCGAGGCCCGCGCGTTCGGCGACAAGGTCGCGGCACAGATCCAGGCCGCGCTCGACGTCGAGGTCGACGGCAAGATGCAGCCGGTGAGCTGGGCCACGACCGACGTCGGGCTCGGCACGCCGAGCGTCGCGGCGGGGTCGTTCTCGGTCGACCTGGTCGCGTACTTCTGCCTCGCCCCGGTGCGCGGCAAGCACCACGTGCTGGTCCACGATCGCTTCCGCATCCCCCGGCCCGGCGAGACCGAGGCCAAGGTCGAGGACAGCCCGGGCGTGACGATCGAGCGCGCGCGGGTCGGCGTCGCCAACGATCCGACCTACGACTATCGCTTCGCCGGGCCCGGCGGCCCGCTCGAGACCGACGGCCTCGACCTCGCGTTCGACGCCGGGCCGCGCGCGCCGGTGGTCGCCGACGGCACGTGCCCCGAGGCCGCGACGCCCGCGACCGCGCACGGCGGGCTCGGCGCGCTCGGCTGGCTCGCGATCGGCGGCGGTATCGGCCTGGCGTTCGCGGTCACGCTCGGCGTGTTGCGCCGCGTGCGCGCGCGGGCGTGACGCACCGGGCGCACGCGCACGTGGCACGCGGCATGCTCGATCTTCACGCATGAAGCGCATCATCGTTGCCGTCGCGCTCGCGCTGGCCGCGACCGCGTTCGCCGATCCCGCGCCGCGCGGCCCCGACTTCGCGGCGCAGCTGCCGTACGTGGGCGTCGACCGCTCGCTCGCCGTGTCCGACGCCACCGCGCCGATCGCGCCGAGCGACACCCTGACGTTCGCGCCGGGCTCGGCGCAGCTCGACGCCGACAGCGTCGCGCTGGTCGGCACCGCCGCGCACTGGCTGCGCGCGCACCCGCACTACGCGATCGCGGTCGAGGGCCACGCGCCCGGCCAGGGCGAGCGCCTCGCCGGCGATCGCGCGCGCGCCGTGCGCGATCGGCTGACCGCGTCCGGCGTCGCGACCGATCGCATCGTCGTCCTGATCTCGAACACGCGCGACGACGACGTCGTGCTGTTCGCCGACCGCGTCCCGGCGAACCGGCTGGCGAGCGACGCGATCCGCTACCGGCCCGGCGTGCGCGACGCGCGCTGGACCGAGGTCGGCAGCGCGCTGGAGCTGCGCGCGCGCGACCACGCGGTCATCGCGGGCCGCTGAGGAACGGCTCGATCGCCGCGACGAACCGCGCCGGCGCGTCGACGTGGGCGAAGTGCGACGCCTCGGGCAGCTCGACGAAGCCCGCGGCGGGCACGAGCGCGCGCAGCCGCCGGCCGACGCTCGGCGGCACCATCGGATCGCGCGCGGCGTAGACCAGGAGCAGCGGGATCGGAAACGGCGCCTGGCGCAGCGCGCGGACGAACCGCGCCAGCTCGCGGGCGTCGAGCGTGTCGCGCAGGTGACGGTAGAACGTGCGGCGGCCGGCGCGCTCGCGCAACGGCGCGGCGTACTCGCGATGCTCCTCGCGCGACTTGAGCGACTCGTCGTAGTAGTGGACGTTCCTGTGGACCCAGCGCTCGGGATCGCGGCGGACCAGGCGATCGAGCAGCGGCCACGCCGGCAACAGGCGCAGCGCCCAGTGGAGCGCGATCATCCGCGCGGTCGGCACGCCCGGCGAGTGCAGGTTGACCAGCCGGCCGATCGCGCCGGGATCGAGCAGCGCGGCGCGCATGCACAGGTAGCCGCCCATCGAGTTGCCGATCACGGTCGCGCCGCGCGCGCCGACCGCGTCGAGCGTCGCGATCAGCGCGCGCGCGAGCACGTCGGGGCCGAGGTAGACGTCGGGGTGGTCCGATGCGCCCGCCCCGGGCAGGTCCGGGATGATCAGCCGGTGGGTCTTGCCCAGCAGATCGAGCACGTAGCGGAAGCTGTAGCTCGCGGTCATGAGGCCATGCACGAGCACGAGCGGCGGGCCGTCGCCGAGCTCGCGCACCGCGATCCGGCACGTGCCGAGCTCGTCGGTGCGGATCGCGACGTCGCGCCGCGAGGTCTGGGCCCAGCGATGCGGCACCGTCGGCAGGTCGGGGACCTCCTCGAACGGCAGCTGGCGAAACGGCGCGCCCGGCATCGCTTTGGCTTATAGTGGCAGGGCACCGGGTGATGAAGAAGTTCCCAGACTTCGTTCCGCCGACCAAGGTGAGCTACCTCGACCGCGGTCCGACGCTGCACCTGCGGCGTTGCATCCTGCAGGCCGCGGACGACAGCCAGACCTGGACGTTCGACAAGGAGGAGATCCGGATCGGCTCGATGGAGGACAACGACATCGTGCTCGACGACGACACGGTGTCTCGCTACCACTGCCGGATCGTCCAGGACGACACCAGCTACCTGCTGGTCGACAACCGCTCGACCAACGGCACGTTCATCAACAAGGTGCGGGTGCGCGAGGGCTTCCTCAAGCCCGGCTGCGTGCTCGGCGTCGGCCAGAGCCTGCTCCGGTTCAACGCGCGCGAGGAGGAGGTCCCGATCGTGCCGTCGCGCAGCGATCGCTGCGGCGGCCTGATCGGCGGCAACGCGAAGATGCGCGAGATCTACGCGATCATCGAGAAGATCGCGCCGACCGCGACGACCGTGGTGATCGACGGCGAGACCGGCACCGGCAAGGAGGTGGTCGCGCAGACCATCCACAACCTGTCGCCGCGCGCCAAGGGCGAGCTGGTCGTGTTCGACTGCGGCGCGGTGCCGCCGAACCTGATCGAGAGCGAGCTGTTCGGCCACGAGAAGGGCAGCTTCACCGGCGCGATGATGACGCGCACCGGGCTGTTCGAGCAGGCCGACGGCGGCACGCTGTTCCTCGACGAGCTCGGCGAGCTGCCGCTCGACCTCCAGCCCAAGCTGCTGCGCGCGCTCGAGCAGCGCGAGGTCCGCCGGGTCGGCTCGACCAAGGCGCAGAAGGTCGACGTCCGGATCATCGCGGCGACCAACCGCAACCTCGAAGACGAGGTGCGCGCCGGGCGGTTCCGCCAGGACCTGTTCTACCGGCTCAGCGTCGTGCGGCTCCATCTGCCTGCGCTGCGCGACCGCGCCGACGACATCCCGCGGCTGGTCCAGCACTTCCTCGACACCGGCGGCTACAACCGGACCGCCGACGGCGCGCCGCGGGTGCGCGGGGTCGCACGCGACGCGATGACCGCGCTGCAGAGCTATCCGTGGCCGGGCAACGTGCGCGAGCTGGTGAACGTGGTCGAGCGCGCGGTGTCGTTCTGCGAGCACGAGCTGATCGAGCTCGCCGACCTGCCCGACTTCGTACGCAGCACGCGCGCGCCGACCCCGACGCCGAAGGAGGTCGTGATCCGCCGCGCGCCGAGCGTCGTGCCGCCCGCCGCGAGCCTGCAGCCGGTGCCGCCGCCCACGCCCGACGAGCTACTCGGCGCGGGCGTCGCGTTCAAGGACGCCAAGGAGCGCTGGGTCGCGACGTTCGAGCGCGACTACATCCTGCAGACGCTGCGGCGCAACGGCGGCAACATCTCGCACGCGGCGCGCGACGCCGATATCGACCGCAAGTACTTCCGCAAGCTGATGAAGAAGTACGACATCGAGGCCGCCGGTGTCGACGATGAGCCCGACGCCACCGAGTGACGACGAGGACGACGCGGCCGACCTCGGCGCGACCTCGCACCTCCTGCCCGACGGCACGCCGCGCATCGTCGAGCGCCACCTCCACGTGCCGCCCGAGCTCGCCGGGCTGCGCCTCGATCACTTCGTCAAGACCCAGATCCCGCGGCTGTCGCGCACCAAGATCCAGCAGATCATCGAGTCGCAGCTCGAGCGCGCGGACGGCTATCGGGCCAAGCCCGCGACCACGGTCGCCGCGGGCGAGCACTACATCATCCGCCGCCCGGCGCAGCCCGAGCCGCCGTGCCCGCGCACGTTCGAGGTGCTCCACGAGGACGCGCGCGTGCGCGTCGTCGACAAGCCGGCCGGCCTGCCGGTCCACGCCTCGGCGAAGTTCTACTTCAACACGCTCGCGCGCGTGCTCGCCGAGCGCTACCCCGACGAGCCCGAGCTCCAGCTGTGCCACCGACTCGATCGCGAGACCTCGGGCTGCGTCGTGCTCGCGCGCGACCGCGACGCCGCGGCGTTCGTCAAGGCGGCGATCGGCGACAAGCGGCGCACGACCAAGGACTACCTCGCGATCGTGCACGGCCAGCCGCCGTGGGACGACGAGCACGTGCTCGACGCGCCGCTCCGGCTGTCGACCGCCCTCGACCCGACGCGCGTGCCGACCGTACGCGTGCTGGTCGATCGCGCGCGCGGCACGCCGGCGCAGACCCGGGTCCAGGTCGTGCAACGCGCTGCACAGTACGCGCTGGTGCGATGCACGCTCGACACCGGCCGCCAGCACCAGATCCGCGTTCACCTCGCCGACGCCGGCTTTCCGATCGTCGGCGACAAGCTCTACGCCCACGGCGACGACGCGTTCGTCGCGTACTGCGACGAGGGGCTGACTCCCGAGCTCGCCGAGCTGTTCGTGTTGCCGCGCCACGCGTTACACGCCTGGAAGATCTCCATCCCACATCCCGACGGCGGCAGGGTCGACGCCGAAGCGAAACTGCCCGCCGATCTCGCGGCGGTTCTGGCATGATCGCCCACGATGGGGCGGCATCTGCTCGTCGCGCTCGCGCTCGCCGGCTGCTCGTTCCACCACGGGCTCGCGCCCGACGGTGGCGGCGGCGGCGGCGAGGACAGCGTGTCGCCGGTGATCGACGCCGCGATCGATGCGCCGCTCGGCTGCGGCGCCACGCAGATCGTGGCGCGCGGCTCCCACAGCTGCGCGCTGATGCGCGACGACACGGTGTGGTGCTGGGGCGCCAACGATCGCGGCCAGTCCGGCGTCGGCTCGGCCGGCACGATCGACTGCAGCGGCACGCCGTGCGTGATGACGCCGACCGAGGTCGCGCTGCCGGGGAAGGCCAGCGCGCTCGGCGCCGGCCAGGTCGACTCGTGCGCGACCGCGGGTGGCAGCGTCTACTGCTGGGGCGCCAACGGCGTCGGCGAGTTCGGCACCGGGCAGACCGGCGACTCGACCACGCCGGTCGCGGTCGGCGCGCGCGGCAACGCCACCGCGATCGCCGGCGGCTACAACACGATGTGCTCGCTCGCCGGGACCACGGTCAGCTGCTCGGGCGGGAACCTCTACGGCGAGGTCGGCAACAACTCGGACAACGAGACCGACTCGGTCTACGCGCTGACCTCGCTCACCGCGAGCGCGCTCACCATGGCGTACGGCGATACCTGCGCGATCATCGCCGACGGCGCGGTCGACTGCTGGGGCGCCAACGGCCACCACGAGATCGACGGTACGGGCGCCGACGCGGAGGCGCCCGTCGCGGTGAGCCCCGCGGTGTCGGGCGCGATCGCGCTCGCCGGCGGCTACGACCAGATCTGCGCGCTGTTCGGCGACTCGACCGCGGGCTGCTGGGGCAACGACACCGACGGCCAGGTCGACGGTGTGGCGCTCAGCGGGGTCAAGGGCATGACCCTGGTCAGCCTCACCGGCGTCGCCGAGATCGCGGCCGGGTTCGATCACACCTGTGCCCGCCTCGGCGACGGCAGCGTGACCTGCTGGGGCACCGGCTACACCGGCTTGCAGGCGGTCGCGCTGCCCGCCCCGGCGCAGGCGATCGCGACCGGCGACGACCACGACTGCGCGATCGTCGGCGACGGCAAGGTGGTGTGCTGGGGCCAGGACGACTTCGGCCAGCTCGGCAACGGCGCGCTGATCACCGGCGCGCAGCCACCGACCATGGCCACGCTGTGCGCGGAGTAGCCTACTGCCAGTGCCACCCGGCGCGGCTCGCGATCAGCCACGGCGTGCCGTCGGCCGCGATCGCGACCGCGTAGATCGGATCGCCCGGGCCGACCACGTCGCCGGTCATCGCGATCGGCGTCGGTACGTCGTCGCGGTAGTACGCGAAGCGCGCGCCGGCGAGATCGACGCCCTGCGGCGCCGGCACGACGCGATCGCCGTGCAGCGCGCCGAGCGCGGTGCGGAACGTGCCGTCGGCGGCGAGCTCGCCGACCACCGCGATCGGGTGCGGCTCGAAGTGCGCCGGCGCGGGATACGCCGGCGCCTCGAAGATCGCGAGGTAGAGCCGCGCGCCGCGGATGCCGGCGTCGGGATAGCGCGCCTGGCCGTCGCGCACGACCTTGGCGAGCCGCTTGCGCAGCTCGACCGGATCGCGGACGTCGGCGATCGCGCGGTTGGCGTGATCGAACCAGCGCTGCACGTTGGGCGCGACCGGGTGGTCGGCGTAGACCTCGAAGTGATCGCCCGGCACCGAGTACGGCACGTGCTCGTCGTACGGCGCGCGCGCCCGCACGGTCGCGAACATCGGGAAGCCGGAGAACGGATAGGTGTTGAGCCACTGATCGAGCGCGGGCACGACCGCGGTGACCGCGTCGTACGCGACGAACGCGATCACGAAGATCCGCGCGGCGCGGCGCGGTCTCCAGCCGTCGGGCGTGCGCTCGGCAGGGCGCGGCCGGCGCGCGATCCAGCCGACCAGCGCGTCCCAGTCGACGAACGCGGCGTAGAGCGGCAGCCACTGCGGGTTCCACAGCGCGACCACCAGCGCGAGCGCGACGGTCTCGACCACGAAGAACAGCCCGCACGCCGCGCGCAGCACCGGCCGGCGCATCAGGAAGCACGCGAGGATCGGCGCCGACTGCGAGACCAGGTTCAGCATCGCGGCGGTGCGGTAGCGCCACGGATCGTCGATGATCCAGTCGACCAGCGCGGGGCGATCGAGCCCGGCGAGATCGAACCGCACGAGGAGCTGGTTGCGCAGGTTATCCGACAGCGCCCAGCGCAGCGTGAAGTGGCCGTGCAGGATCTTGTGAAACGCCGCACACGCGAACATCAGCGCGACCGCGAGCTGGACCAGCCGGACCGACCACTGGTAGCCGCGCGGCACGTCGCGGGCGGGCAGGCCGCGCATGCTCCGGATCACGGCGTCGAGCGACAGCGCGTCGCCGCCGCGCGCCCCGAGGAACGCGAGCTGGGCGAGAAACACCACGTTGTACTGGTGCGACCAGGTGTGGCTCGACGAGAACGACAGCGACGCGAGCGCGACCGCCGAGACAAAGCTCACGGCGGTGGCTGCACGGCTGTACAGCCCGATCGCCATCGCGACCGTGCTCGCCCACGCGATCCACCACAGCGCGTCGACCACGAGCGCCGGCGGCGCGACATGGCCGAGCACCATCCAGATCCCGACCGGCCGGTACAGCCCGCGCGTGACCTCGGTCGCATCGAGCCGGTCGAGCCGCGCGAGCGACAGCGCGACCGCGCACGCGATCGCGATCCGCATCACGCCGGCCGCGAGGCGACCACCGTCGGCGAACCAGTAGCGCGACCAGCGAGACATTATTGTGACGCACGAGTGGGGCGGGTCACGATACCGCGCCGAGTGCGATGCAGATCATGGAGCAAGAAGTGGCAAATCTGTACGGTGACCTCATGCGAACTATCCTAATTTCGATCGTGGTGGCCTCGATCGCCGCGTGCGGCGGGAATTCGAAGTCGAATTCCGACGCCAACGGCAGCGGGGACGGAAGCAACAACAAGGGCAGCGACGGCTCGGGCGGCCCACAGACCGTCATGTGGACGCTGACCGACGAGCCCGGCACGCCCTCGAACTACTCGTTCGTGGTGGCGTATCAGGACGGCGCCGGACCCTGGCAGCTCGCCCCCGCGCCGACCGGCGACACGTACTCGCTGTCGATCAACTCGGCGGTCTACGCGGTCGCGTGGACGTGCGTGCCGCCGCAGAAGGTCGGCACCGGCACGCAGCCCGCGCAGGCGCGCCGCGTCGGCATCGCGTCGTTCGCGGTCGCCGAGCGCACGACGCTCACCACGCAGGTCCCGGTGGAGTGCACCGACAAGCTCACGCCGGTCGCGCTCACCGGCAGCGTCACCAACATCCCGGCGGGCGGCGTCGATACCGGAACCTACCTCGCGCAATGGGGCGCCGGCGCGCCGGCCGCGATCAAGGTCACCGGCACGACCGGGACGTTCACCATCCCGGCGCTGCCCGGCACGCACGATCTGTTCATCATCCACACGCCGACGGCGGTCGGCAACGGTGGCGCGGTGGCCGACCAGGTCGCGGTCGTGCGCGGCGTCGCGGTCACCGGCGCGACCTCGCAGGACGTCGACTGGTCGACCGCGGCGGCGAGCCAGAGCTTCGACGTCACGGTGACCGGCGCGGCGGCCGGCTCGACGACCGACGCGGTGACCACGCTCTACGCCGCCGGCTCGGTCGCCACGCTCGCCGACAGCGTGTCCAACGGCGTGACCACCACCGCGCTCAAGACGGTGTCGCTCGCGGCCGCGCAGATGCTCGGCACCGACGTCTACGATCAGAGCGTCGTGATCGCGCACCAGGGCTCGCGCGAGACCGCGTCGAACGTGACCGCGACGCCGGGCGCGCAGAACGTCACCGCGCCGACCGCGCTCGGCGGGGTCACCGCGACCGTGCCGACCTCGACGCCCTACCCCGAGGTCAAGGCGACCTGGGGCGCGTACGCGAGCGCGGTCGGCTACACGTGGCAGGCGACCCAGGCGCTGACCGGCGCGGCGTGCGGCACCAACATCGCCGCCTGCACGATCACCTGGACCGCCGACGTGTCGAACGGCGTGACCGGCGCGACGCCGGCCTGGCAGATGCCCGATCTGTCGGCGCTGACCGGCTGGAACGCGGCGCTGCAGTTCGCGGCGGGCACGCAGGTCGCGGTCGATGTCGTCGCCGAGACGTCGAGCGCCGGCGGTGCGGATTTCCCGCTCGCCACGCCGCCCGCGGTCGGCACGACCCGCACGTTCGCCCGCTCGGACACGGCCGTCACGCCGTAGCGTGGTAGACCCTTGGCGTGGCCAAGGATCGCGCGCGGCCGTTCTCGCGCAAGCACCGCCGGTACTGGCTCCCGGTGACCGGCGGGATGATCTTGATCGGCCTGGTCAACGTCGCGATCGGGCTGTGGTCGTATCACGCGCCGAGCGAGTTCCACGAGGCGATCCAGATCGTGCACGACGCCGGCGACACGCTCGGGCCGAGCGAGCTGCCGGCCGCGGTGATGCGCGCGTTCGCGATCAAGTATCCGCGGATCCTGCCGGCGGGCGCGCGCGCGCTGCCCGATGGCTACGTCGTGATGTTCCCGCGCGGCGCCGCGCACCACAGCGCGACGTTCGGCCCGGACGGCACGTTCGTGTCCGAGCAGTGATCACGGCCACTCGAGCGTGAACGGCAGGCGCGCCTGCGGCCCGGGTGCGGCGAGCATCGACGCCGGCAGCCCGCCGAGCAGCTCGCGCACGACCGGCAGCTCGAGCACGCCCGGCGTGCGCGCGCGATCGTCGTCGTCGCCGAGCAGCGACGTTATCAGCTCGATGAAGTTGCTCGGCACTTTGGGCAGCTCGTAGAGCTGGATGCGCTCGTCGGGAGCCACGCCGATCCGGCGCTTGGCCTCCTCGATCGCGTCGGCGAGCCCCCCGAACCGGTCGACCAGCTTGATCGGCCGCGCCTGGGCGCCGGTGTAGACGTGGCCACGGCCGACCTTGTCGACGTCGTCCTTGGCCATGCCGCGGCCCGCCGCGACCGCGCCGATGAACCGGCCGTACATGTAGCGCAGCTTGTCGAGGACCAGCGCCTGCTCCTCGTCGGTGTACGGCCGGAACATGCTCTCGAGATCGGCGCGCTTGGCGGCCTTGAGCGTCTCGGTCGTGACGCCGAGCGTGCTCAGCAGGTGGCTGACGTCGAACTTGCCGGTGAAGATGCCGATCGAGCCGGTGATCGTCATCGGCTCGGCGAAGATCAGATCGCAGCCGGCCGCGACGAAGTAGCCGCCCGACGCCGCGAGGTTGCTCATCGAGCACACGATCGGCTTGGTGCCCCGGGTCGCGAACACCTCGCGCGCGATCAGCTCGGACGCGAGCGCGCTGCCGCCGGGCGAGTCGATGCGCAGCACGATCGCGCCGACCCTGGGATCGGCGCGCGCGGACGCGATCGCGGCGATGATGGTCTGGCCGCCGGTCACCGACGCCCCGATCACCGGCAGCGTGTGCGACTTGCCGTCGACGATGTCGCCTTCGACGTAGATCACCGCGATGCCCGGGCGATGCCAGCGATCCGGCCGCTCGACCGGCGCGCTGTCGATCGGCAGGTCGGCCGCGACCGCCTCGTCGATCAGCTGCGCGATCTTGTCGGGCGGCGCGACCGCGTCGACCAGCTCGGGCAGGTGCGCGAGGTCGCCCGCGGTGTACGGCCCGCCGTCGACCAGCGCCTGGACGCGCGCCGGATCGAGCTTGCGGCCGGCGGCGACCGCGGCGAGCCACGCTCCCCACATCGAGTCGAACAGCTCGTGGGTCATGCGCGCGGCCGGCGCGCTCGGCCCGCGGTCGGTGAGCTGCTCGGGCGCGCTCTTGTACTCGCCGATCTTCTGGAACTGCGGCAGCACGCCGATCAGGTCGAACGTGCCGCGGAAGTACAGCGCGGTGCCGGTCATGCCGGTGAGGCGGATCCCGCCGGCCGGATCGACGTAGATCTTGTCCGCGACGCTCGCCACGAAGTAGTCGCGGCTGGTCCCGGCGACCATGTACGCGAACACCTTCTTGCCGGCGCGGCGCACCGCGGCCAGCTCGTCGCGCACCTCCTCGAGCGCGGCCCAGCCCGCCTCGGCCGAGTCGAGCTGGACGATCACGCCCTTGACCGAGTCGTCGCGCGCGATGTCGCGCAGCCGCATGACCATCGCGGTCAGCTCGCGCGCCGACAGCTCGCCCTGCAGCTGGATGCGCTCGAGGTGATCGGCCGGCGGCACGACCGACGGCGGCGCGATCGCCGAGTACGTGATCACCTGCGTGCTGCCGAGCGCGTGGTTGCCGCCGTGATCGTCGCGCACGCCGGTGCCCAGCGCGGCGACCCCGAGCTTGCCGAACGACACGTCGAGGCCGAGCGTCGCGCGCAGCTCGCGCTGGTCCTGATCGAGCTCGCCCATCGGCGAGTCGATCACCGCGTGGAGCTCGCGCGACTCGACCTCGCCGAGCAGGTAGACGCCGCGCGTGACCCGCAGCGACGCGCGCGCCCAGCCGTCGAGGTCGCCGCGGGTCTCGCCGACCCGGCCGCCCACCGCGACATCGAGCGCGTCGGTCTGAAACGGCCGCACGTCGGCCTCGAGCTCGTAGCGGCGCTGCACCGGCGTGTTCGCGATGTCGGCCGTCGCCAGGTCGCGCACCACCGCGCCGACCGCGAGGTAGTTGGTCCAGCGCGTCGAGATCCCGGCGTCGAACGCGTTGACACCGGACAGCGCGCCGTCGGCGATGAAGTGATGCCACGCCACGCCGATCCCGATGTCGTCGCGGAGCGCGGCCGCGTACGCGAGCGTGAAGCGAAACGGCTGGCCCGGATCCGGCGCGAGCTCGGAGCGCGGCGGGCGCAGCCACTCGACACCCAGGCCGACGCCGAGCCGCGGCAGGAGCTTGCCGAGCCCGACCGACTCGGCCGCGTACCCGCCGAACCCCGGGCCGGCGCTGGTCGCGACCGACGAGTCCTCCTCGTCGAGCGCGAGCGCGGCCTCCGGCCCGCGCAGCAGCGCGATCCCGCCGGGGTTGACGACCACCGCGCGCGCGTCGTGCTCGCCGGCCAGCGGCGTGGCCGGCAGCTCGAGCCCGTCGGTCGGCGACTCGGCGTAGCGGGTCGCGACCTGTGCGTGGGCGGCGCTGGCGATCGTCAGTACGGCGACAGAGACGGCGATCCGCACGGCGCCGACGGTAACAGATCGCGTGCGCGCGCGTCGTCCCGCGTTCGTATACGATCGCGGCGTGAACCCGACCCTGCTCGACCGCCATCCGCTGCTGGTGAACCTCGAGCCCGCGCAGATCGCGCGGATCTCGCGCGCCGGCGAGGTCGAGAGCTACAACCCGGGCGAGACCGTCGTGTCCGAGGGCAGCCTGGGCGACGCGCTGTTCCTGATCCTGTCGGGCCAGGTCGCGGTCCACCGCGGCAGCCAGACCTTCGCGACGCTCCAGGGCGGCGAGTTTTTCGGAGAGATGTCGCTGGTCGAGCCGGCGCCGCGCTCGGCGAGCGTGAGCGCGATGTCCGCGACGTTCCTGTTCCGCCTGCCGCACGATGCGCTGCGCGGCCTGATCGCGGAGGACGCGAGCTCGGCCAACGTGCTGCTCGTCCACATCGTCAAGACGCTGTCGGATCGGCTGCGCCGCGCCAACCAGATGCTGTCGTCGGTGGACATGCTCGCCGACTGGCTCGCCGGCTCGATGGTGTAGCTCAATCGCCGACGATGCCGTCGCGATCGGGCAGCCCGAGCTGGCCGTTGCACGCGCCGATCTTCTTGGTCGCGGTCGCCTTGAGATCGCCGGTCACCTGCTTGCGCAGGCCGATGTACATGTCCTTGGCGCGCTTGAAGTCGCCGTTGCGATACAGCGCGTCGGCGTAGAGGAACTTGGCCTGGGTCTTCTGCGGCCCGGGCAGCGCGGCCGCCTTCTGCGCGAGGTTGAGCGCGTCCTGGATCTGGCCGGACTGGAACGCGGCCCACGCCTGCTTGTAGATCGCGGGCCCGGCGAAGCCGCGCACCTTCTCGAGCTTCTGGTAGACCGCGCGCGCGCCGTCCCAGTCGTTCTGCGCCTCGAGCGCGGCGGCCTGGCGCTGCAGCGCGTGCGGGTCCTTGTCCTCGACCGCGGTCGCGGTCGTCGGGTGATGCGGCGCGGGCGTCACCGCCCTGGGGCGCTGGCCCGGCGCGACGATCGCCGCGCCGTGCGGCTTGCTGGCCTCGCCGTCGCCGCCGCCGCTGATCGCGTCGACCGCGGCCGCGCTGCCGTCGCCGGCCGAGCCCTGGGTGTCGGGCGCGGCGGTCACCGGCGGGGGCGGCGCGCCGCGGTCGTCGGGCGCGTTCACCGGGCTCACCGCCGCGGCGCTGCCCGTGGTCGTGCCCTTGTCGGCGTTCTGGATCCACAGGAAGTAGAACGCCGCGCCGGCGCCGCCGACGACGATCAGGACGAGCATCACCCAGCCGAACACCGCCATGCCGCTGCGCCGCGGCAGCTCGGGCATCGAGATCGCGGGCGGCGCGATGAGCTCGGCGCTCGCGCCCGACGGCGCCGACGCCGCGCGCACCGGGATCGCGGGCGACGACGCGCGCAGCGCGGGCGACGACGTCGCCGACACCGACGCGAGCATCTGCACCGGCGATTGCGCGCGCGGGTAGGCGTTGGGCGACTGCGCGCGCAGCTGATTGCTCGACCCCGCGGCGGTGGGCTCGCTCTGCGGGCGGCCGATCCCGCCGGGTATCACGGTCGGACCCGAGCTCATCCCGCGCGAGACGCCCGACCGGGTCTCCCAGACCTCCGACATGCCGCTGTGCGTGCCGGCGCGGCCGGTGGTGGTCGGCGGCCTGACCAGGCCGTCGTCGAGGTTGCGCATCGACAGCCCGGGGTTGAGCGTCGCGACCACGTTGGCGTCCGTGGTCATGCCGAGGATCTGCGCGACCGCGACGCCGCGCCCCGACAGGCACTTGTTGAGCTCGTACTCGAGCGCCTCCATCGTCTGCGGGCGCTGACCGGGATCGCGGGCCATCGCGGCCATGACGAGCTCGCTGACCGTGTTCGGGAGATCGGGGCGCACCGCGAGCGGCGGCGGCGGATCGATCGTCGCCTTCTTGGTCAGGATCTCCATGAAGTTGTCGCCGGAGTACGGCGGCACGCCCGTGACCATCTCGTACATGATCGCGCCGAGCGAGTAGATGTCGGTGCGTGCGTCGGCGGCGCGGCCGGCGGCCTGCTCGGGCGCCATGTACTCGGGCGTGCCCATCGCCATGCCCGGGCTGGTCAACCGGCGCTCGCGCGCCGCCTCGGCCTCGGTGGTCTTCGCGATGCCGAAGTCGAGCACCTTGACCACGTCGGCCTCGCCGCCGCGCGTGATCAGGAAGATGTTCTCCGGCTTGAGATCGCGGTGGATGATGCCCTCGTGGTGCGCCGCCGCGAGCGCGCGGCAGATCTGGCCGGCGATGCGCAGCGAGCGCGACACGTCGATCGCGCCCTCGCGCTCGATCACCGAGCCGAGCTCGACGCCCTCGAGGTACTCCATCACGAAGTACACGCTGCCGTCGGGAGTCGAGCCGGAGTCGGTGACGTCGACGATGTTGGGATGGCCGATCTTCGACGCGGCGCGCGCCTCGCGGCGGAACCGCTCGACCAGATCCGGCATGCGCGAGTAGCTCGGGTGCAACACCTTGAGCGCGACCCGCTTGCCGATCTCGACGTGCTCGGCGAGGTAGACCTTGCCCATCCCGCCCTCGCCGATCAGCTCGACCACGCGATAGCGGCCGTCGACCTCCGAGCCGACGTCGAGCTCGGGCGCCTCCTGCGCCTTGACCGCGAGCGCGACCGCGCCGCTCGACAGCTCGTCGTAGTTGCGCGCGGCGGCCGGCGACTGCGCGCGCTTGTGATCGGCGCGGCGATCGGCCTCCTTGCGGCGATCGAGCTCGGCCTCGGCGCCGCGATCGCTGGCGCGCCGGCCGACCGAGCCCGGCTTGCGCACCGGCGCGTCGATCGCCTGGGCCTCGACCTGGGTGTCCTCGGCGTCGGCGAGCTTGCTGACGTCGGCGATCGAGATCTTGTCCGACTGCTCGATCAGCTGGCGCAGCTCGTCGCTCGGCGGCAAGGTCAGCGCGCGCGTGCGAACCCTCGCGATCATCTCGGCGCGCTCGCCGCGCTCGCGCACGATGTCCTCGGCGAACAGCTCCTGAAGGAAGCCCGCCATCCGCGTGCCGTCGGTGGTGGGCGCGTTCTGCGCCAGCCACGCCTGGAGCGCGGTGCGCATCTCGTCACAGTCGGCGTAGCGATCCGACTTGCTCGCAGCGAGCGCCTTGAGGCAGATCTCGTCGAGCTCGACCGGCACGCGCGGGGCCCGCTTGCTCGGGCGCATCACCTCGGGGTTCTTCGCGCGCGCGAGCAGATCCTGCGGCTGATCCTTGCCGGGCGGAAACAGCTGGCGCCCGGTGAGCAGCTCCCACAGCACGATGCCGGTGGCGTACATGTCGCTGCGGCCGTCGAGCTTCTCGCCGCGCGCCTGCTCGGGCGACATGTACGCGACCTTGCCGTAGATGATCCCCGGGGCGGTCTTCTCGAGCTTGAGCGTCGACGAGGCGAGCCCGAAGTCGGTCAGCTTGACCTCGCCGGTATACGACACCAGCACGTTGGGCGGCGAGATGTCGCGATGCACCAGGTTCAGGTCGGGGAACGAGTGCGCGTACGACAGCCCCCGGCACAGCTCCTTGACGATGTACACCGCGACATCGATCGGGAACGCCACCTGCTTTTTCGCACAGCGGTTCCACACCGCGCGCAGGTCGCGGCCTTCCACGAAGTCCATGGCCAGGAACAGCTCGCCGCCGACCAGCCCGGCGTCGAACACGGGGATCAGGTTGCCGTGCGACAGCTTCACGACAACTTTCGCTTCATCGCGGAATCGCGCGACGTATTCGGCGTCCGCGAGGTGCGGTAGCACGGTCTTGATGACCATCAAGCGCTCGAGCCCGCGGTCGCCGGTCACCGCGAGATAGAGCGCGCCCATCCCTCCCTGTGCCAGGGGAGCCAGCAAGTGATACTTGCCGAATTTCCTGGGATAATGCTCCCAGTCGCCCTCGCGGCCTGGCACGCCATTCGAACCTACCACGGTGGCGCATACGTCACCAATTCAGGAAGTACTTCTGGTGGCGTTGAACGTCGAAACGGGAGCACATAGGATGCGGTTCCGCAGCTGGTGAGGGAAACACCGACATGGCCGGCGAGCTAGTCCTCGTCATCGACGATAGCCCGACGATCACGAAGGTCGTCCAGCTCGTGCTGACCAAGGCCGGCTATCAGGTGCAGACCGCGGCCGACGGCGAGCAGGGCCTCGAGGCGGTGCGCGCGCACCGGCCCGATCTCATCCTGCTCGACTTCGTGATGCCGAGGATGAACGGCTATCAGTTCTGCCGAGAGCTCACCGCCGACGCGAAGCTCCGCGACATCCCCGTGATTCTCATGAGCGCGAAGGGCGATCAGGTCGGCGAGCGGTTCGTCAAGGTGATGGGGATCGTCGATTACATCACCAAGCCGTTCTCGCCCGAGGCGATCACCGCCGTGGTCCAGCACACGATCGGCAAGTACGGCGGGCCGGGCGTCGAGGAGGAGAACCCGTCGCTCGTCACGGGAGAAGATCTCGCCGCGACCGATGACGCCGATCGCGCCCACGCGCGCGGCGCCGCGCTCGCCGAGCTGCGCGGCCAGCTGTCCGACGTGGTGAGCGCCCGGGTCGGCGCGCTGTTCGCGCTCGCCGATGTCGCGCGCGACGACAACGCCAGGGTCGCGACCGACGCCGGCGCGATCGCCGACGCGGTGAAGGCCGCGCTCGACGATCACGCGCTCGCGCAAAGCCTGGCGGCGATCGACCTCGGGCTGTTCGCCGAGGGTACGCCCGGGCTGCGCGGCGATCTGCGCGTGGTGCCGCTCGCCGAGGTGCTGCAGCTGCTCGACGTGCAGGAGCAGTCGGGCGTGCTCACGGTCGAGCGCTCGGGCGCGCGCGTCGACATCTACTTCCGGCGCGGCCGCGTCGATCAGGCGATCGCCGAGGGCGTGCCCGACGAGTTCTTGCTCGGCCGGTTCGTGGTCGATGCCGAGCTGATGTCGCGCGGCGAGTTCGAGGTGTTCCTCGAGTCGCGCTCGCAGCACACCGGCGCGCGGCTGATCGGCCAGCAGCTGGTCCGGCTCGGCCACCTCAGCGAGGCCGATCTCAAGGCGTGCCTGACCCGCCAGTCGAGCGAGCTGATCTACGAGATCCTGCGCTGGCGCCACGGCCGGTTCCGGTTCGGCGCCGGCATGGAGCTGCCGCCGCCGGTGATCGACGCCGCGCTCGGGCTCGACGTCGAGGCCGTGCTGATGGAGGGCTACCGGCGGGTCGACGAGTGGCACCTGATCGAGCGCGCGATCGACAACTTCGACGTGGTGTTCCTGCGCAACGAGGACTCGGTCGCGCAGATGGGGCGCGGCCGGCTCACCCGCGAGGAGCTCGCCGTGCTCGAGCTCGTCAACGGCAAGAACACCGTGAAGGACATCATCCGCAAGTCGCGGATGGGCAGCTTCGAGGTCAGCAAGATGCTGTACCGGCTGCTCAGCATCAAGCTGGTGCGCCGGCGCGTGCTGCCGGTCGCGGTATGAAGCTCGTCGTCGCCGCGCTGGCGATCGCGAGCGCGTGCGGCCCGCGCGAGGCTCCGCTCGCGTGGCAGACCAGCGAGACCGCCGCGTTCGCGCGCGCGCGCAGCGAGCACGCCGCGGTGATGGTCGAGACCTACGCGTCGTGGTCGATGCCGTCGGTCGAGCTCGACCGACGGCTGCACGGCGAGGCCGCGGCGACCGCGCTCGCCGGCGCGTTCGTGCCGCTGCGGGTCGACGTCTCCAACAGCACGGACGCCGATCAGGCGCTGCGCGATCGCTATCGCATCACCAGCGAGCCCGCGGTCGTGTTCGTCGACGCCGACGGCACCGTGCTGGGCCGGATCGATCGCCTGGTCGAGGAGCCCGAGCTGGTGCGCGCGATCGCGGACGCGGCCGGGCGGCGCAAGCGCTGATCACTCGAGCACGATGTCGTCGGGCGAGCCGAACCGGCCGTCCACGCCGGCCGAGCGCATGACGATGCGGCGATTCACGCAGCGGATCTCGATGCGACTGCCCCACGCGTCGGCGATTCCGGAGCCGAGGGCGGCGCTGCGGCAATCGTGCTCCGCGCGCCAGCGCAGCATCGCCGCCTGCGTGGCGCGCTGCTTCGAGTAGGCGCGCGGCACGTGGTACATCGCGGCGAGCACGATCGCGGAGACCACGAGCAGCCCGAGCGTCAGGTTGCGTTCGACCGACGAGCTGCGAGCCGGCAGGACCTCGGCGCCGAGCGACATGGCGCCAGGTCGAGCAAGCCACGCGCCAGCGCCCCGCGCGCGCTAACCGCGCGACCGGCGGTCGCGGCGCTGCCGGACTGGCACCCGCGCCGGCGACCCGGCGGCCGGATCGTCACCCGAGGACGACGCGCGCGTGATCGATGTCGCGGCGGATCTGGGCGACCAGCGCGTCGACGCTGTCGAACCTGAGCTCGTCGCGCAGCCGCTCGGCGAACGCGATCCGCACGTGATGGCCGTACAGGTCGCCGTCCCAGTCGAGCACGTGGACCTCGAGTACCAGCGCGCTGCCGGCGACGAACGTCGGGTTGGTGCCGAGGCTCGCCACCGCGGGGCGCGCCGGGCCGTCGCCGTCGGCGAGCGTGACCGCGTAGATGCCGGGCCGTACCGGCAGATCCGACTCCGGCGCGATGTTGGCG
>DATJAE010000233.1:0-11063 GCA_035516595.1 Kofleriaceae bacterium
TCGGTCGCGCTCGCGCTCGACGGCAGCGGCGCGCCGGTGGTCGGCTGGGTCGAGGCCGGCGTGGCCGAGGTCGCGCGCTGGAACGGCGGCGCGTGGGCGCAGCTCGCCTCGCCCGGTCCGGCCGGCGCGCTCGCGCTCGCCGGCGGCAGCCCGGTGGTCGCGGCACGGTTCGGCGCCGAGGCCGACGTCTCCGAGCTCGCGCCCGACGACAGCTGGCAGGCGATCGGCGCGGTCGCGCTGCCTGCCGCGGTGGTCGGCGAGCCGCAGCTCGCGGCCGACCGGGATCGCGTCGCGCTCGCGTGGATCGACGCCGGCGATCAGCTGCGCACCGCGCGCTACCGCGACGGCGCGTGGAGCGCGCTCGTGCCGCTGCCGCTCGGCGCGCCGGCGTCGGGCTTCGATCGGGTCAGCGTGGCGGCGCGCGGCGACGCGATCGCGGTCGCGTGGGATCAATGGGCGGGCTCGTTCGCGGTGCTGGCCGCGAGCGCGACCGGCGACGCCACCGCGCTCGCCCAGCTCGGCCGCCCGCTCGACGTCGCGCTCGACGACGACGCGGTCGCGCCGGCGATCGCGCTCGACGCGTCGGGCGCGCCGATCGTCGCGTGGACCGAGCTTTCCGGCACCGCCCAGCGCGGCGCGATCGCGCGGTGGAACGGCAGCGCGTGGGCGATCGTCGGCGGCCCGAGCTGGCTGGCCGATCCGAGCGCCGCGCCGAGCCGCGCGGCGCTCGCGCTCGGTCCGGGCGACGCGCCGGTGGTCGCGACCTCGCAGCGCGCCGCGATCGTGGTCGCGCGGTTCAATGGCCCGGCGGTCGCCGGCGACGGCATCGCGCGGCGCGCCTCGCTCGCCGGCTGCGCGATCGATCCGAGCGCGCCGCCCGCGTGGCTGTCGCAGACCGGCTGCTTCGCGATCGCCACGCCGGGCCGGCCGACCCCGCACCCCGGCCTGGTGCCGTACGGCATCGGGGTCGAGCTGTGGAGCGACGGCGCCAAGAAGCGGCGCTGGCTGGGCGTGCCGGATGGCCAGGCGATGACGGTCTCGGCGACCGGCGCGTGGACGCCGCCGCTCGGCGGCTTCGTCGTCAAGGAGTTCGCGATCGACACCACGCCCGGCGATCCGTCGACCCGGCGCGCGATCGAGACCCGGTTCCTGGTGCGCGACGCCGCCGGCTATCACGGCGTCAGCTACCGCTGGACGCTCGACGGCATGGACGCCACGCTCCAGCCCGACGCCGAGCAGACGTTCGACTGGCCGATGGACGATGGCTCGGTGCACCCGCACTTCTATCCCAGCCGCAGCGATTGCCTCGAGTGCCACAACCCGACCTACGGTCCGCTGCTCGGGCCGCGCGCGCCGCAGCTCGCCGGCTGGTTCGACTACGGCGGCGTGATCGCGGACCAGCCGTCCACGCTGGCCGACCTCGGCGTCGGCCCGGCCCAGACCGCCGCGCCGTTCGCCTCGCCCGAGGACCCGTCGCAGCCGGTCGAGCTGCGCGTGCGCGGCTACATGGCCGCGAACTGCGCGCACTGCCACAACCCGAGTGACGTCGCGATCCACGACCTGCGCTACGCCACGCCGCTCGCGCAGACCAACCTGTGCCCCGACATCGTGCCGGGCGATCCGGCCGCGTCGAAGGTCTACCAGCTGGTGTCGTCGCGCCCCGGCATGCCGCCGCTCGGCACGCTCGCGATCGATCCGCTCGCGGTCGGGCTGCTCGGCGGCTGGATCTCGAGCATGACGTCGTGCCCCTAACGCCTGCGCCGCCGCACGATCAGCGCGAGCACGCCCAGGCCGAGCACCGCCGCGCCGCCGCCCTGCGCCTGACAGCCGCAGCCCTGCGGCTTGCGCACCGGATCGGGCAGCGAGGTCGCCGCGCTCGACATCGCGCCGATCTTCGGCATGTCCTTGGTCAGCATCGCGGCGAGCTGGACCTTGCCGCGCGGCGCGAACGCGGTGTTGGTCGCGATCTGCGGGCCGCTCGCGATCGACTGGCCGGCCGGCGGTCCGCCCCAGCGCCCGCGCGCCGGCGACGCGCAGGTCACCACGCCGGTCCACGGGTGGAGGATCACGTAGCGGCCCTGGAAGTTGTTGGTGCCGCCGCGCGCGACGTCCATCGACAGCTCGCCGCTCGCGCCGGGGATGCCGCGGCCGCCCTCGATCGGCTCGACCGCGCGGAACACCAGGTCGTTCGAGATGTCCTTGCCGTAGCGCGCGTGCAGGCGAGTCAGCGTGTAGCTGTAGGCGTCGAGCCCCTTGTAGCGCGCGGTGATCACGTCGGCGCCGAGCGTCGCGAGGTCGTCGGGGTCGAGCGTCGGGCCGGGGCACGGATCGCATGACCCCGCGCTCCACGCGTACTCGGTGACCACCGCGTTCGGCACCTGCGCGAGCGTGTGATCGAACAGCGCGGCGTAGAACTCGCCGAAGTGCGTGCGCACGTCGTCGGTGACCGGCAGGTTGGTCGGGATCGTGACGTTGCCGTAGTTCGCGACCTCGTAGCGCGTGTCGTTGGGCGCGAGCACGTTGACGATCAGGTCCTGCGTGCCGCTCGAGTTGGCCAGGCCGAGCCGGATCGGCAGCGTGAACTCGGGGCTGTCGTAGTAGAAGCGCAGCGGCGACAGGGTCGCCATGCCGTGGTCGAACGTCACCTTCTTGGGATCGACCTTCGCGACGAACCACTTGGTGCCCTGCTCGACGTACGGCCGGAGCAGCGGCTCGGCCTTCGGCGGGATCGAGTAGTGGTGATCGACGAGCCAGCGCTCGAGCCCGGTCGATTGCTCGGCCGACAGCACCTCGATGTCGTACTCGCCGACCGAGAACCTGGCCTCGACCTTGACGTGGTAGTCCTTGCGGTCCGCGGCGTCGTCGTCGTCTACCTCGCGGGCCACGGTCGCACCGTTGACCTCGATCTCCTCGCCGGCCTCGTCCGGCGGCTCGACGTAGCACGGGTCCTGCTCCCAGTACTCGACCAGGCGCGGCGCGCCGAGCACGTCGACCTTCTTGAACACGTCGCGCGGCAGCGTCTTGACCTGCGCCTCCTTCACCACCTCGGGCACCGGCACGACCAGCGCGAAGCGATCGGGCGGGCCCTGGTAGTTGTTCTCCATCGACAGCACGGTGGTCGTACCGTGGCGCATCAGCACGACCTCGGTCGCGTTGTTGAACATGTCCGCGCCCGCGCCGCCGACGTAAAAGCCACAGAACGCGTCCGCGCGCGCGGCCGCCCCCGCGACGAGCGCCGCCGCGCCCATCGCCACGATGGTTGTTCGCATCTCCCCTGGTACGCACCGCCCGCGCCGTCGATCTAACGACGTCCAAGCTAGAACGGCGCCACGGTGTCGAGGGTCGGATCGTAGACGTAAAACGTGTCGGTCGGCTCGAACACGAGCTGGCGTGCGCCGCCGGCCACGTACAGCCGCTGGCTGATCAGCGCGCCCTGCGTGCCGGCGGTCGCCATCGGCAGCTCGGTCGTGTGATCGGGGGAGGTCGTGCTGTCGATCCAGGTGTCGGTCATCGGATCGTAGACGAGGATCGAGCTGAGCGCCGAGGTGCCGGCCTCGCCGCCGGCGCACACCAGCTCGGGTGCCGGGAACTCCGGGCCGGTCAGCGTGCCGTACGCGCAGCCGCCGCGCGCGAAGCCGTCGGGCATCGCCGCGTGCGTGGTGTCCCACGCCGACGCGCCCGGAGGCAACCACCACACGTCGCCGTGGAACGTGTCGGCGGTGAGCCCGGCGAGCCCGCCCGCGAGCACGAGCGTGCCATCCGACAGCCGCATGCCGGCCGGATGCGATCGCTTGTCGGGCAGATCGGGCAGCTCGGTCGTGCTCCACGCGTCCGCGACGGTGTCGTACGACAGGTTGCTCGCGACCGCGTCGGTCGTGCTCGCGCCGCCGAGCAGGTAGATCTTCGTGCCCGACACGATCACGGCCGCGGAGCCGCGCTCGTAGCCGGCCGGGATCGACGTGAGCGGCTGCCACGCCAGCGGCGTCGCGCCGGTGTCGAGCTTCCACGAGTTGCCGAATGCGGGGAAGTTGTCGCCCTGCAGGCCCAGGCCGCCGAGCAGATAGATCGTCGTGCCGATCGACGCGAGCTGGAGATGCGTCCACGCGACCGGCGCGTCGGGCAGCTGCGTGAGGTTCCAGGTCTGGGTCGCGATGTCGTAGACGTCGACCGCCGTCGTCATCTGCAGGCCGTCGGGATCGAGCAGGCCGCTGTTGAAGCCGTCGACCACGACGACCTGCTGGCCGAGCGCGACCACGCCGGGCTCGAGGCGCGGCGTCGGAAGCGGTGGCCCCGCGGTCCACGGCGAGGTCGGCGCGTCCGGTATGCTCTGGGTCTTCCCGCCACACGCGACCACGCCGAGCGCGGCGGCGAGGGCGAAGACTCGAAGCATCGCCGTACAATAGACCCGTCGGGCGCCGGCGGGAGCGTGGCGCGCCTTCACACTCCTTCATACCCGGGCAATCAGGCGTTGGCGCGAGGCGTGCTATCCGAGATCCAGTGACCAACCGAGCGATAGCGATGGTGATACGAGCAGTGATCGCGATCGCGGTCGTGGTCGGCATTGTCTGGTGGGTGCGGTCGCGCGGCGATGCCTCACCGAGCGATGGCACCACGGCGCCCACCGCCCCGTCGGCCGGCGCCCGCGCGGGCAGCGGGTCGGCCCAGGCGGCGCCGGGGCGCTCGCCCGACGGCGGTCGCGTCGTGCCGGTCCAGATCGTGCCGGCCAACCGGACCGACCTCGACATCTGGCTCGACGGCCTCGGCTCGGTCGCGGCGTTCCAGCAGGTGACGGTCCATACCCTGGTCGACGGCCGGCTCGACAAGGTGCTGTTCACCGAGGGCCAGACGGTCAAGGCCGGCGAGGTGATCGCGCAGATCGATCCGCGGCCGTTCCTGGTCCAGCTCCACAACGCGCAGGGCGCGCTCGCCCGCGATCGCGCCAATCGCGACGCCGCCAAGAAGGCGTTCGATCGCGATACCGAGCTCCACAAGCAGAACCTGATCGCGCAGGCCCAGGTCGACACCGACGCCGGCACGCTCGGTCAGGCCGAGGGCAACATGCTGATCGATCAGGCGCAGATCGAATCGGCGCAGCTCAACCTCGATTACGCCGCGATCAAGTCGCCGTGCGCCGGCATCACCGGCGTCCGCCTGGTCGACGCCGGCAACATCGTCCACGTCACCGACGCGACCGGCATCGTCGTGATCACCGCGATCGATCCCGCCGCGGTGTTCTTCACCGTCCCGCAGGACAGCTTGCCGCAGGTCAGCGCGGCGCTCGCGCGCGGCCCGGTGAAGGTGATCGCGTGGAACCGCGACAAGACGGTGCAGCTCGGCGAGGGCACGGTCGCGGTGCTCGACAACCAGATCAACCAGACCACCTCGACGCTGCGGCTCAAGGCGCTGGTCGGCAATCCGAAGCGGCTGCTGTGGCCCAACGCGTTCGTCAAGGCGAGCATGCTGGTCGAGACCCGCAAGAACGCGCTGGTCGTGCCGCTGGTCGCGATCCAGCACGGTCCCCAGGATCCGAAGACCGGCCAGCAGACGCTGTTCGTCTACACGGTCGGCAGCGACAACACCGCGAAGATGGTCACGGTGACGCTCGCGACCACGACCAACGACAAGGCGGTGATCGAGACCGGGCTCAAGGGCGGCGAGCGCGTGGTGGTCGACGGCGCCAACCAGCTGCGGCCCGGCACCCGGGTCTCGATCCAGGACGGCAACGGCGAGCGGGCGCACCACGGCGCTCCGGCGGGAGGCTCGGCGAGTGGCACGACCGCGTCGAACGCGCCGCCGGCGGCGTCGCCGTGAGCATCTCCGAGCCGTTCATCCGCCGCCCGGTCGCCACGACCCTGATGATGGCGGGCCTGCTGCTCGCCGGGCTCACCGGCTACGAGCAGCTGCCGGTCGCGGCGCTGCCGCAGGTCGACTACCCGACGATCGTGGTCGCGACCTCGCTGCCGGGCGCGAGCGCCGAGACCATGGCGTCGGCGGTGACCACCCCGCTCGAGCGCCAGTTCGGGCAGGTGCCGTCGCTCGCGCAGATGACGTCGGTGTCGAGCTTCGGCAGCTCGCAGATCACGCTGCAGTTCACGCTCGACCGCGACATCGACGCCGCCGAGCAGGACGTGCAGGCCGCGATCAACGCCGCGTCGAACCTGCTGCCGCGCACGCTGCCCGCGCCGCCGACCTACTCGAAGTCGAACCCGGCCGACCAGCCGATCCTCACGCTCGCGGTCAGCTCGCCGACCGCGCCGCTGGCGCAGGTCGACGACTTCGCCGACTCGGTGCTCGCGCAGAAGATCTCGCAGGTCGCCGGCGTCGGCCTGGTGACGATCGGCGGCGGCCAGAAGCCGGCGGTGCGGGTCAAGGTCGATCCCGAGCGGCTCGCCGGCGCCGGGCTGTCGCTCGAGGACATCCGCACCGCGCTCGCCGCGGCCAACGTCAACCAACCCAAGGGCAACCTCGACGGCCCGCGCCAGGACTGGGCGCTCGCGACCAACGATCAGCTGACCGACGCGGCCAGCTTCAACCCGCTGATCATCGCGTACAAGAACGGCTCGCCGATCCGGCTCGAGGACGTCGCCGCCGCGATCGACGGGGTCGAGAACGATCAGCTCGCGGGCTGGGCCGGTCGCGACCGCGCGATCATCGTCAACGTCCAGCGCCAGCCCGGCGCGAACATCATCGACGTCACCGATCACGTCAAGGCGCTGCTGCCGCAGCTCAAGGCGTCGATGCCGCAGGCGATCGACGTGTCGATCCTGTCGGACCGCACCGAGACCGTGCGCGCGTCGGTGCACGACGTGAAGTTCACGCTGGTCCTCACCATCGTGCTCGTCGTCGCGGTCATCTACTTCTTCCTCGGCAGCGCGCGCGCGACGCTGATCCCCGGCGTCGCGGTCCCGCTGTCGCTGATCGGCACGTTCGGCGCGATGAAGCTGGTGTCGTCGCTCGGCTGGATGAGCTTCTCGCTCGACAACCTGTCGCTGATGGCGCTGACGATCTCGACCGGGTTCGTGGTCGACGACGCGATCGTGATGGTCGAGAACATCTCGCGCTACATCGAGAACGGCGAGAAGCCGTTCGAGGCCGCGCTCAAGGGCGCCGCGCAGATCGGCTTCACGATCGTGTCGCTCACCGTGTCGCTGATCGCGGTGCTGATCCCGCTGCTGTTCATGAGCGGCCTGGTGGGCCGGCTGTTCCGCGAGTTCGCGGTGACGCTCGCGATCGCGATCGCGATCTCGGCGCTGCTGTCGCTGACGCTGACCGCGATGATGTGCGCGTGGATCCTGCGGCCGCACGGCGATCACTCGCGCTGGGTCCCGTGGCGCTGGCTGCCCGGCGAGATCCGCGGCCTGATCGCGGTGTTCCAGCTCGCCGATCACCTGCACCTCGGCGAGCACTTCGAGCGCCGCTTCAAGGCCCTGACCCGGTTCTACGATCGCACGCTCAAGGTCGTGCTGCGGCACAAGAACATCACGCTGCTGGTCACGCTGGCGACGCTCGCGGTCACCGTGGTGCTCGCGATCCACGTGCCCAAGGGGTTCTTCCCGGTCGAGGACACCGGGCTCATCACCGGCGTGTCGGAGGCCGCGCCCGACGTGTCGTTCTCGAAGATGATGGAGCTGCAGCAGAACGCGGCCGACGTGCTGCTGTCCGATCCCGACGTGGCGAGCGTGTCGTCGTTCATCGGCGCCGACGGCACCAACCCGACGACCAACAGCGGCCGGTTCTCGATCGCGCTCAAGCCGCACGACCAGCGCAAGTCGAGCGTCACCGAGATCATCGATCGGCTCCAGCCCAAGCTCGCGAAGGTCACCGGCATCCAGGTCTATCTGCAGCCGGTCCAGGACCTCACGGTCGACGCGCGGATCAGCCGCACCCAGTACCAGTACACCGTCGAGGATCCAGATCCCGAGGAGCTCGCGAAGTGGGCGCCGCAGCTGCTCGCCGCGATGCGCGCGCTGCCCCAGCTGCGCGACGTCACCTCGGATCAGCAGACCTCGGGGCTCGAGCTCCACCTCGTGGTCGATCGCGACACCGCGTCGCGGCTCGGCATCTCGGCGCAGGTGCTCGACGACACGCTGTACGACGCGTTCGGCCAGCGCATCGTGTCGACCACGTTCACCCAGCTCAACCAGTACCGCATCATCCTCGAGGTCGACGCGGCGGCGCGCCAGGATCCGCACGCGCTCGACAAGCTCTACATTCACGGCGCGTCCGGCGCGGTGCCGCTGTCGACGTTCGTGCGGCCCGAGACCCGAGAGTCGCCGCTCGCGATCGAGCACGAGGGCCAGTTCCCGTCGGTCACGCTGTCGTTCAACACCGCGCCCGGCGTGTCGCTCGGCGACGCGGTGTCGGCGATCGACCAGGCGTCGTCGCGGCTCGGCACCCCGCCGGCGATGCGCGCGCAGTTCACCGGCGCGGCCGAGGTGTTTCGCGACTCGCTCGCGTCCGAGCCGATCCTGATCCTAGCCGCGCTGATCACGGTCTACATCGTGCTCGGCGTGCTCTACGAGAGCTACATCCACCCGATCACGATCCTGTCGACCCTGCCGTCCGCCGGGGTCGGCGCGATCCTCGCGCTCTACGTCGTGGGCGAGCCGTTCGACGTGATCTCGCTGATCGGCATCGTGCTGCTGATCGGCATCGTCAAGAAGAACGCGATCATGATGATCGACTTCGCGCTCGAGGCCGAGCGCGACCAGGGCATGAGCCCCGAGGAGTCGATCTACCAGGCGTGCCTGTTGCGGTTCCGGCCGATCATGATGACCACGATGGCCGCGCTGCTCGGCGGCCTGCCGCTCGCGCTCGGCTCGGGCACCGGCGCGGAGCTGCGCCGGCCGCTCGGCATCACGATCGTCGGCGGCCTGCTGCTGTCGCAGGTCCTCACGCTGTACACGACGCCGGTGATCTACCTGTTCATGGACCGGCTCGGCCGCAGGCGCAAGCACGCGGCGCCGCCGCCTCCTCCCGACCTGGAGCCGACGCGGTGAACCTCTCGGCGCCGTTCATCCAGCGGCCGATCGCGACGTCGCTGCTCGCGGCCGCGCTGCTGCTGGCCGGGCTGGCGGCGTTCGAGAACCTGCCGGTCGCGCCGCTGCCGCGGGTCGACTTTCCCACGATCAACATCGGCGCCAGCCTGCCCGGCGGGTCGCCGACCACGATGGCGACCGCGGTCGCGATGCCGCTCGAGCGCCGGTTCGGCCGGATCGCCGGCGTCTCCGAGATCACGTCGGTCAGCGCGCTGGGTACGACCAGCATCACGGTGCAGTTCGATCTCGACCGCAACGTCGAGTCGTGCGCGCGCGATGTCCAGGCCGCGATCAACGCGGCGGGCGGCGACCTGCCGCCGAACATGCCGTCGGTGCCCTACTACCGCAAGGTCAACCCGGCCGACGCGCCGATCCTGATCATCTCGCTGCGCTCGAAGTCGCTGCCGCTGCCCCAGGTGTTCGAGGCAGCGAACACGGTGCTCGCGCAGAAGATCTCGCAGGTCGAGGGCGTGGGTCAGGTCGGCGTCGGCGGCGGCGTGCAGCCCGCCGTCCGGATCGACGTCGATCCGGTGAAGATCGCGGCGCTCGGGATGAGCCTCGAGGACGTGCGCAACGTGGTGAGCGTCGCGACCGCGAACCAGCCCAAGGGCGGCGTCGGCGCGAACCAGCTGTACTCGATCGGCGTCGACGACCAGCTCACCCAGGCCCGGACCTGGAGGGAGGTGCTCGTTCACGTCGGCAAGCCGGGGGAGGTGGCCGCACCGCCGATCCCGCCCGATCAGACGGTCGTGCTCAACGGCGGTGCGCCCGCGGCCGCCGCGGCGCCGGGCACCGGCGCGGCCTCGCCCGGCCTCGCCGCGCCGACGATCAGCGCGCTGGTCGGCTCGGGGTCGAGCGCGACGCCGGTCGGCGGCGACCTCGCGCCCGGCGACGTCAAGCTCGGCGACATCGCGACCGTCACCGACGACGTCGAGAACCGCCGCGTCGCCGGCTGGTACGACGGCGAGCGCACCGTGATGATCATCGTGCGCCGCCAGCCCGGCGCCAACATCCTCAAGGTCATCAAGAACGTCGAGGATCTGCTGCCGCAGCTCACCAAGATGATCCCGCCCGGGATCGATGTCCAGGTCGCGCTCGATCGCGCGACCACGATCCGCGCGTCGGTGCACGACGTCGAGTTCGCGCTGATGATCAGCATCAGCCTCGTGATCGCGGTGGTGTTCGTGTTCCTGCGCAGCGGCCGCGCGACCGCGATCCCGAGCGTGGTGGTGCCGCTGTCGCTGGTCGCGACGTTCGCGGTGATGTACGCGCTCAGCTTCAGCATCGACAACCTGTCGCTGATGGCGCTCACGATCGCGACCGGGTTCGTCGTCGACGACGCGATCGTGGTCACCGAGAACATCACGCGCCACATCGAGAACGGCGCCAGGCCGCGCGACGCCGCGCTCGCCGGCGCCAAGCAGATCGGCTTCACGATCGTGAGCATCACGGTGTCGCTGCTCGCGGTGTTCATCCCGATCCTGTTCATGGGCGGGCCGTACGGCCTGGTGTTCCGCGAGTTCGCGGTCACGCTCGCGGTCGCGGTCCTGCTGTCCGGCCTGCTCTCGCTGACGCTCACGCCGATGATGTGCTCGCGCCTGCTGCGCGAGAAGGCGCCGACGCCCACCGCGGTCGGCAAGATCCTCGATCACGGGCTCGCCCGGCTGATCGGCGGCTACGCGCGCATGCTGCGGTTCGCGCTGCGCCACCGCATCGTCGTCGGCCTGCTCACCGTCGCGACGCTCGCCACCACGATCGTGCTGTACGTCGAGCTGCCGCTCGGGCTGTTCCCCGAGCAGGACACCGGGATGATCACCGGCTCGTCGCAGGGCCCGCAGGACATCTCGTTCCCGGCGATGAAGGCCGCGCAGGAGAAGCTCAACGCGATCGTGATGAAGGATCCCGACGTCGCGCACGTGATCTCGAACGTCGGCGGGTTCGGCGCCACCACGCTGAACACCGGCACGATGTTCATCGCGCTCAAGGACAAGCCGGGTCGCAAGGCCAGCGCCCAGGACGTGATCA
>DATJAE010000234.1:0-12007 GCA_035516595.1 Kofleriaceae bacterium
GCCGGCCGCGCGCCGACGCCGCCGCGCCCGCGCCGCACGGCAGCGAGGGCCTGCTGCCCGGCTGGGTCCCGCTGTCGCGCCTGCTCGGCGGGTTCTACGCGGTGCGGCCGATCGGCCGCGGCACCGGCGGCTCGGTGCTGCTCGCGGTGCGCGCCGAGCAGCGCGCGCGCGCCGATCGCGAGCTGGTCGCGCTCAAGGTGCCCGACTACTCGGGCGACGCCGCGCGCAACCTGTCGGAGCACGAGTTCGAGCAGCTGTTTCGCGAGGAGGCCGGCGCGCTGCTCGCCCTGCCCGCGCACCCGAACCTCGCGCGCTTCATCACGTTCGACGCGAGCGCCCTCCCCAAGCCGATCCTCGTCATGGAGTTCGTGCGCGGCACCAACCTCGAGCGCACGCTCGACGGCGGCACGCTCGCGATGCCGCGCGCGCTCGCGATCATCGACGGCCTGCTCGCCGGGCTCGACGCGATGCACGGTGCGCAGATCGCCCACCTCGACGTCAAGCCCGCCAACCTCGTGCTGCGCGACGGCGCCGGTGACGCGGTGCTCGTCGACTTCGGGCTCGCCGGCCGCCGGATCCGCGCGGGCTGCGGCAGCATCCATTACGGCGCGGCCGAGGTGTGGACCGACGGCGAGTCGGGCCCGCCGTTCCCGGCCGACATCTACGCGGCAGCATGCGTCGCGTTCGAGGTATTGACCAATACGGTGCTGATGCGCGGTGACACGATCAAGGCCGTGCTCGACCAGCACTTCGCGGCGGTGCCGGCGCGCGAGATCCTCGCGCGGCTCGTGCGCACGCGCGGCCTCGCGCCGCTCGGCGAGCTGCTCGGCGTCGCGCTCGCGCGCGATCCGAAGCGCCGCCCCAGCGCGGCACGGCTGCGCGCGGGGTTTCGCGCGATCGCTCCCGACCTCGAAAACCTCGCGTGGCCGCTGCCCTCGTGACGGGGTTATCCTCGGTCCATGTCGAATCGACCCGACACAGGCGTCACCGTCCAGAAGTCGGTGCAGCAGCGGCGCTTTCCCTGGCGGCTGTGGCTGTACGCGATCGCGATGACCGGCGCGGCCGGAGGGATCGGCTACCTCGGCTACCAGTACCGCGACAAGGCCAGCACGGCCGAGGGCAAGATCGCCGATGCCGACAAGCAGCTCGACGCGTGCCACAAGCAGGTCGACAAGAGCGCGCAGACCGACAAGGACCTCGCCGCGTGCAAGACCGCGCTCGGCGACGCGACGGTCAAGCTCACCGAGGGCTCGAAGAACCTCAACGCCTCGGCCGCCGAGCTCACCAAGCTCCAGAAGCAGCAGGCCGAGGCCGACAAGCGCGCCGCCGCGATCGACGACATCCAGAAGCAGTTCGCCAAGATGATCGACACCGGCCAGCTCCGCGTGGTGTCGCGGCGCGGCGAGCTCGTCGTGTCGCTGCCGTCGGAGGTGCTGTTCCCGTCGGGCTCGGCCGACCTGTCCAAGCCCGGCGAGTACGCGGTGGTCGAGGTCGCGGGCGTGCTCAAGCGCTTCCCGGATCGCCGCTTCCTGGTGGTCGGGCACACCGACAACCAGGACTTCGCCAAGCCCAAGGCGGGCAGCGCGGCGCCGGCGTGCGCGCCGGTCGACAACTGGCAGCTATCGACGGAGCGCGCGCTCACCGTGACCCGCGTGCTGGTCACGGCCGGCATGAAGCCCGAGAACGTGATCGCCGGCGGCGCGGGCGAGCACGATCCGATCGCGAGCAACGCGACTCCCGATGGCCGGCAGAAGAACCGCCGCATCGAGATCGCGCTGTTGCCCGCGATCGACGAGCTGCCGCCGTTGCCGGCCTCGCTCAAGGACGACACCGCGGCCAAGCCATGACGCGCGTTCGCTCGTAACCAGGAGCCGGGATCCGCGTAGCAGGCGCGAACCACCTGCCGTGAGGGATCTATGGCTCGCCTCCACTTGCTTGCGTTCTTGCTGCCGCTCGCCGTCGCATGCACCGGCTCGACCGGACCCACCGGCCCCGAAGGGCCGACCGGCCCCACCGGGCCACAAGGCCCCGCCGGGCCCGGGGTCGACGCCGCACCCGGCCCCGCCGGCGCGGTCTATTTGATCTCCAACGATAGCGGCCACAACGAGGTCTGGGCGCTCACGCGCGCGGTCGATGGCTCGCTGTCCGCGCCGACCGCGTACGCCACCGGCGGCACCGGCACGTCGGCGAGCCTCGGCGATCAGGGCGCGGTGTTCCTCGACGCCGCCGCGCACCAGCTGTTCGCGGTCAACGCCGGCTCGGCGACCGTGTCGATGTTCTCGATCGCGAGCGACGGCAGCCTGACCCTGGTCGGCGCGCCGGTCGCGGCCGGCGGCGCGATGCCGGTGAGCGTGACCGAGCACGGCGGCACGGTCTACGTGCTCGACGCCGGCAACGCGACGACCGCGCCGAACATCGCCGGCTTCACGGTCGGCGCCCAGGGCCTGACCTCGAAGGACATCTCGCTCGCGCTCAGCACGAACGTCGCGGCGACCGCGGCCGCCGCGCAGATCAGCTTCACGCCCGACGGCAACCACCTGGTCGTCACCGAGAAGGGCACCGGCAAGATCGACACCTACGAGATCGGCAGCGGCGGCGCCGCGACCGGCCCGCAGGTGCAAACCGCGGCCGGTGGCGCGGCCTCGACGCCGTATGGCTTCGCGTTCAGCGGCAACGGCACGCTGCTCGTCACCGAGGCCGCCGGCGCGGTCAGCGCGTACGCCGTGTCGTCGACCGGCACGCTCACCGCGAAGACCACGTCGCTGTCGACCCACCAGGCCGCGCCGTGCTGGATGGCCGCCGGCAGCACCTGGGGCTGGGCGATCAATGCCGGCAGCGACAGCGTGACCGGCTACGACGTCGCCACCGACGGCACGATCACGCTGACCGCCGCGAGCGGCGTCGCCGGCACGACCGCGGCCAAGCCGCTCGACGCCGCGCTCAGCGCCGACGGCACGTTCCTCTACGTGCTCGACGCGGCGGATCACGCGATCAGCACGTTCGCGATCGCCGCGGACGGCTCGCTCGATCGCCGCGCCGACTTCGTCGGGCTGCCCGACTTCGCGGAAGGCCTGGCCGCCGAGTAGTACTAGGGACAGTGGGTCGCGGTCAGCACCAGCGTGTCGAACCAGAAGCTGGTCACGTTGATGATGTCGTTGGTCGTGGTCATGCGCAGCCGCACGGTCTGACCCGCGACGTCGGCGGTGAACGTGTGCGAGAACGCGACGAACGTGCCGCCGGTGGCGGTCAAGTTCGACAGCGCCAGCACGTTCTCGATCGGCGAGCCGTCGGTCCGGGTCAGATCGAGCGAGCCGGTGTCGTAGACCGTGGTCGTGGTGGTCTCGTCGGTGCCCACCGCGCGAAACCCGGTGATGACCAGATCGGTCGTGCCGGCCGGCACCGCGACGTCCTGGTAGAGCTGGTCGGTGACCGTGTCCTGGTCCTCGTCCTCGCCGGTGAGCCCGCCCAGCCACGCGTAGTACGGCGCGGACTGCACCGGGATCCCGCCGTTGGTGACCAGCGGATACTGCGGATCGATCGGCACCTGGGTCCAGCCGGTGCCGACCGGCGCGAGATCGAACGCCGGGTTCGCGAGCAGCTGGGTCATCACCGGCACGCACGCGTCGGGCGGCGCATCGGCCAGCCGCGCCGCGTCGATCGGCGGCGGCGGCGCGTCGATCGGGCGCGCGTCGATCGGCCGCGCCGCGTCGGCCGGCGGGCGCGCGTCGATCGCCGGCGCGTCGGCGCCCGGCGGCGAGGCGTCGCTCGCCCCGAACGGCGTGGTGCCCGACGCACACCCGGCCAGCGCGATCACGACGAGCCCGGACTTCATGGCGCGGCGTGATAGCCCGGCCGGGTGTTGCGTTTCAATGACAAGCTACGTGCAGCCGCTCACACCGCCGTCCCGGCCATGCCCCGCCGGGCCGCCGCGGCCGCCGGCCGCCAGCCGCCCCGCCACACCCGCAGCCAGTAAAGGCTCGCACCCACGAAGATCTCGAGCGCGATCCCGATCCAGCCGCCGACCGCTCCGAGCCCCAGCCGCATGCCCAACAGCCAGGTCAGGGGCGGGGTGGTCAGCCACGAGGTCACGACCCCGACGATCGCGGCGTAGCGCACGTCGCTCGCACCGCGCAGCACGCCGCGCGCGATCACGTTCGCCGCATCCGCGATCAGGAACACCAGGCCGATGTGGAGCAGCGCGAGCGATCTCGCCGCGAGCGCGCCGTCGCCGGCCGCCATCGCGCCGGTGATCGTCGCGCCGAGCAGCGCGTAGCCGACCAGGCACGCCGACGCGTAGCCCGCCCCGAGCGCGAGCGTGCGCCGCGCAACCCGTCCGACCAGCGCATCCTGCCCGGCGCCGACCGCCTGCCCGACCATCACCGCGGACGCCTCCGCCAGGGCGTGCGCCGGCAGGAACGACACGTTGATCAGCTGGAGCACGAGCTGGTGCGCCGCGCCGTCGATCGCCGACATCTTCGCGACCAGCACGGTGAGGATGAGGAACGAGCCCACCTCCATGATGAACTGCACCCCGTTGGGCACGCCCTGCGCCCAGGTGTCGCGCAGCGCGCGCCGCGAGATCGCGAGCCGGCGCAGCCGCGACCGCATCGGCCACGCCAGCAGCAGGAGCTCGGTCGCGTTGCCGCAGATCGTCGAGATCGCGGCGCCGCGCACGCCCCAGCCCAGGCCGAGGATCAGCGTGGCATCGAGCGTGATGTTGACCGCGTTGCCGGCGAGCGACGCTCGCATCGGCGAGCGGCTGTCGCCCTCGCCGTAGCGCGCCTCGCGCAGCGCCGCGTAGATCAGCACGAGCGGCGCGCCGAGCGAGCGGATCGCGAGGTACTGCGCCGCGAACTCGCCGGAGCGCCGCGACGCCGACAGCGCGACGAGCAGCGGCGCGACCAGCTGGCCGAGCAGCGCGGCGCACAGGCCGAGCGCGACCGCGAGCGCGAGCGCCGCGCCGAGCAGGGTCGGGATGCGATCCTTGCGCCCGGCGCCGACCGCCTGCGAGACCAGCGTCTTGGCCCCGCGCAGCAGGCCGATGCCGAAGCACACCAGCGCGAAGCCGACCACGCCGGCCAGGCCCACGCCGGCGAGCTCGTCCGCGCCGACCCGCGCGACGAACGCGGTCGACGCGAGCGTCATCGTCGAGTACGACAGCATCGAGATCGTGATCGGCCCGGCCAGCCGGAGCAGCTCGCGGCCGGGGCGTTCGGTCCAGGTCAAGGTACGTGTGACGGAAGACATGAGGCCTCGCGAAGAGCCCTCTGCGTTCGCCGAAACGAAGAAGGGCTCCCTGGGTGGTCCGGGGAGCCCGCGGCGGAAGCTCGATCTCGATCAGCGCGTCGAGAGCCTGCCACCGCGGGCCGTGCCGCCATCGACGACGGCATGCGTCGTCGGCGGGCACTGGAAACGGGTGGCGGGCTTCATCGACAACTCCAGCTTGCGCGATCACTCTCGCGCATCCGCGCGAGCGTGGTCAAGCGAAATGGCGGGCGCTGCTAGCGCGTGTGATACATGACGGTGGTTCGCGCGCAACTCGCCGGTCCGGGCTCGAACTGCCACGCCTTGACGTCGGTCACCACCGCGCGATCGAACGCCGGCAGCGACGAGCCGCGCAGCAGATCGACCGAAACGACGTGACCATCGCTGGCGGTGCACACGCGCAGGTCGACGCTCGCGATCGCACCGAACCGAGCGCGGATCCACGGGTCGATCCGATCGGCGGACGGCAGCTCCGGCGTATCGGCGAGCTTGCGGCCGGCGAGCGCGGTTGCAGGAGCGGCGATCCCGAGAACGAGGACGAGGGCGACGATGCGGTGCATGTGGCTGCTCTTCCCACGTGGCGTGCCAGCCGCGACCGCGCCATAACGCGTCGATTTCGCAAGGGCCGGTGCGCGCCTCGCGACGTCGCACGCGACGTCGCGGCACGGTCGCGGTGGATGGGAATGTCGCGCTGGCACGACGGGTTGACACGCCGCGCACCGAGCGGTTTTCTCCCGCCTGCACCCAACATGTCGGATCGACTCACCGAAGATGTTTCCAAGCTCCAGGGCCGATTCACCGCGCTCAAGGCGGAGATCGGCAAGGTTCTGGTCGGCCAGGACGAGATGCTGCATCGCCTGCTGCTCGGCCTGCTCGCCGGCGGTCACGTCCTGCTCGAGGGCGTGCCCGGCCTTGCCAAGACGCTGGTCATTCGCACGCTCGCCGACGCGCTCGACGGCGCGTTCTCGCGGATCCAGTTCACGCCCGACATGCTGCCGGGCGACGTGATCGGCACCCAGATCTACAACCCCCGCGAGGGCACCTACTCGGTCAAGCGGGGCCCGGTGTTCGGCAACTTCATCCTCGCCGACGAGATCAACCGCGCGCCCGCCAAGGTGCAGTCCGCGCTGCTCGAGGCGATGCAGGAGCGCCAGGTCACGCTCGGCGATCACACGATGAAGCTCGCCGAGCCGTTCCTCGTGCTCGCGACCCAGAACCCGATCGAGCAGGAAGGCACGTATCCGTTGCCCGAGGCCCAGCTCGATCGCTTCATGCTCAAGATCAAGGTCGGCTATCCGAGCAAGGACGACGAGGTCAAGATCATCGATCGCATGGCCGGCGCGTCGGCCGAGCCGCACGCGAGCAAGGTGATGACGTGCGAGGAGATCCTCGCGGCACGCGAGGTCGTGCGCCAGGTGTTCGTCGACGACAAGGTCAAGCGCTACGCGGTCGACCTGGTCGCGGCGACCCGCGATCCCAAGGGATCCAACCTGCCCGCGCTCGCGCCGCTGATCGACAACGGCGCCTCGGTGCGCGCGTCGATCGCGCTGGTCAAGGTCGGCAAGGCGCACGCGCTGCTCCAGGGTCGCAGCTACATCTCGCCGCACGACGTCAAGACGATCGCGCACGACGTGCTGCGCCACCGCCTGCTGATCAGCTACGAGGCCGAGGCGCAGGGCAAGACCACCGACCACGTGATCGCGCAGATCCTGGAGAACGTCCCGGTCCCGTAGAGGCGCGAGATGTTGCCTGCCGAAATCGCGCAAGCGGTCAAGCGCATCCAGTTCGTCACCGGGCGTCAGGTGGCGGACGTGATGGCGGGGGCCTACCTGTCCGTGTTCAAGGGCCGCGGCATGGAGTTCGACGAGGTCCGGCCGTACGTGCCGGGCGACGACGTGCGCGCGATCGACTGGAACGTCACCGCGCGCACCGGCGAGCCGCACGTCAAGCGCTTCGTCGAGGAGCGCGAGCTCACCGTGATGCTGCTGGTCGACGTCTCGGCGTCGCAGGATTTCGGCTCGGGCCGGCGCAGCAAGCTCGAGGCCGCGGTGGAGCTGTCCGCGTTGCTCGCGCTCTCGGCGGTCGAGAACGGCGACAAGGTCGGCCTGCTGCTGTTCCACGGCGGCGCGGACCTCTACATCCCGCCGCGCAAGGGCGGCAAGCACGCGCTGCGCATCGTGCGCGAGGTGCTCGCGCGCGGCCGCGGCGCCGACGAGGGCCCCGCACCGCGCCCCGGCCTGCTCGATCTGCCGCGCTCGCTGTACCGCAGGTGGAAGAACCTGCGCGACCAGACCCGCGGCGGCCGGCGCGACACCAGCATCGCGGCGGCGCTCGAGCTGTGCCGCCAGGTGCTGCCGCGCCGCGCGGTGCTGTTCCTGATCTCGGACTTCCTCGACGAGGGTTACCTCCAGGTGCTGCGCCACGCCAACCGCAAGCACGACGTGGTCGCCGCGCTGATCACCGATCCGCGCGAGGCGGTGATGCCGCCCGGCGGGCTGGTCACGCTCGAGGACGCCGAGTCGGGGCACACCCGGCTGGTCGACACACGCTCGGCCGCGTTTCGCAGCGAGCTGGCGCGCCGCGCGCAGGCCCGGCGCACCCAGCTCGCCGATCAGCTGCGCGCGACCGGCATGGACCTCGTGGTGTTCGACGCGTCGGGCTCGATGGTCGATCCGCTGCTGCGGTTCTTCCGCGAGCGCGAGCGGAGGCTGCGGCGATGAAGCGGCTGGCCCTGGTCATGCTCGCCGCGTGCGGCGGATCCGGCGCGCTCGATCGCAGCGCGCCGGTGCCGACCGATCCGCCGAAGGACGCGATCGACAAGCCGACCGAGCAGGGCCCGGTCAAGGTCGACGTCCGGGTATGGCCGCCCAAGCCGACGCTCGACGATCCGATCTATCTCCGGCTCGACGTCACCGCGCCGCCCGGCATCCGGGTCGACGCGCCGTTCCAGGAGGCCGGCGACCAGCGCATGGGCCGGTTCCGCGTCGTCGGGTTCACCCGCGACAGCGAGCGCAGCGAGGGCAGCGGGCAGCACCAGGTCCAGACCTACACGCTCGAGGCGCCGTCGAGCGGCAAGCAGCGCATCCCGCACCTGCGGCTCGAGATGATCGACGGCCGCGCCAGCGCCGGCAAGGCGGCCGGCCAGAAGCAGGAGATCCTCACCGAGGAGATCCCGCTCGACATCGCGCCGGTCAAGGAGGCCGCGAGCAACGCCGAGCTGCATCCGGCCGCCGGCAAGCTCGATCCCGACGTCGGCGGCACGCCGTGGACGCTCGTGCTGCTCGGCGCGAGCGTGCTCGCGGTGCTCGGCTCGGGCTCGGTGCTCGCGTATCGCGCGTGGCGCACGCGGCGGCGGCGCGCCGAGCAGAAGTCGGCGTACGACATCGCGATCGCCAAGCTGCGCGCGCTCGAGACCCGCGGCGCGCCGGCGGCGGCGCTCGCCGACGCGTGGTTCGTCGAGCTGTCGGCGATCGTGCGCAGCTACCTCGAGCGCCGGTACGACATCCGCGCGCCGGAGCTCACCACCGAGGAGTTCCTGCTCGAGGCGTCGCGCGCGCGCGAGCTGACCACCGCGCATCGCAGCCAGCTGTCGCTGTTCCTCGAGCGCTGCGACCGCGTCAAGTTCGCGGGCTACCGGCCCGAGGCCCAGGAGTCGATCGACACGCTCGCCGCGGCGCGCGCGTTCATCGAGGAGACCCGGATGAAGGAGGCGGCGGCGGCATGACCGTGTTCGGCATCACCTACGCCCAGCCGTGGGCGCTGTTCGCGCTGGTCGTGGTCGGCCCGCTCGCGTACTGGTGGTCGTCGCGCGGCGCCGGGCGCGTGGTGTTCTCGTCGCTGCGCGCGCTGCCCGCGGGCGGCAAGACCTGGCGCACGCGGATCGCGTGGCTGCCCGATGCGATGATGGTGATCGGGGCGTCGGGGCTGGTGATCGCGGCCGCCGGCCCGCGCAAGGGCGATCGCGACGCGCGAGTGCGCCGCGAGGGCATCGCGATCATGATGGCGATCGACTGCTCGGGCTCGATGCGCGCGCTCGATCTGTCGGAGAAGAACCAGGAGCTGACCCGGCTCGACGCCGTGCGCAAGGTGTTCGACCAGTTCGTGCTCGGCGGCGGCGGCCTCGACGGCCGCGACGACGACGCGATCGGCCTGGTCGCGTTCGCGCGCTACGCCGAGACCCGCAGCCCGCCGACGCTCGATCACGGCAACCTGGTGGCGGCCGCGCGCCAGCTCGACTTCGCGCGCGAGGACGAGGACGGCACCGCGATCGGCGCCGGGCTCGAGCTCGCGGTCGATCGGCTGAGCGAGCTGTCGTCCAAGGTCAAGAGCAAGGTCGTCGTGCTGCTCACCGACGGCGAGTCGAACGTGCACGACATCGACGAAGACACCGCGATCGAGGACGCGAAGAAGCACGGCATCAAGGTCTACACGATCGGCGCCGGCACCAACGGCGTGGCGCCGATCCGGGTCGATCGCGGCGACGGCCGCACCGCGCTGATGCAGATGCAGGTGTCGATCGACGAGACCCTGCTGCGCAAGATCGCCGACGAGACCGGCGGCAAGTACTTCCGCGCCACCGACAACGCGAGCCTGCGCCAGATCTACGGCCAGATCGACAAGCTCGAGCGCAGCCAGCTGTCGGAGGAGCGCTTCATCGAGTTCCACGAGTACTACGGCCGGTTCGTCGCGGGCGCGCTGTTCTGGATCGCGGCCGCCGCGCTGCTGCGCGGGACGCTGCTCCGGAGGTTGCCGTGACCGGGCTGCCCCTCTTCGAGTGGAACTACCAGCACCCCGAGCGGATCCACCTGGTGTGGCTGGCGCTCGCGCTGATCGGCGGGCTCGCGGCGCTCGAGCTGCACGGCCGCGGCGCGCTCGCCGCGTTCCTGTCGCCGGCGATGCAGCGCCGGCTCTCGGCGCAGGCGTCGACCTCGCGGATCGTGTGGCGGCTGGTGCTGCTGCTGCTCGCGATGCTCGCCGGGATCGGCGCGCTGATGCGGCCGCAGGCGCCGGGCGAGGTCGTGACCACCGCGGCGAGCGATACCTCTGCCGACGTGATGTTCGTGCTCGACGTGTCGCGCTCGATGCTCGCCGAGGACGCGCCGCCGAACCGGCTGGCCCGCGCCAAGGCCGAGATCGGCGAGCTCGTCGAGAAGCTCGAGGACGCGCGGGTCGGCCTCATCGCGTTTGCCGGGCGCGCCGCGCCGGTCTGTCCGCTCACGCCGGACCACTCGTTCTTCGACACCGTGCTCGCGACCGTCGACACCCGCAGCGCGGGGCGCGGCGGCACCAAGATCGGCGAGGCGATCAAGGCGGCGGTGCGCGGCTTCCCGCGCGGCCCGGGCGCCAAGCTGATCGTGCTGATCACCGACGGCGACGATCAGGATCCGTACTCGCTCGACGCCGCCAAGGCCGCGCGCGACGCGGGCATCAAGATCGTCGCGATCGGCATCGGCAGCCCGGGCGGCAGCGAGATCACGCTGACCGATCCCCAGACCGGCGCGAAGTCCAAGCTGCTCAAGCCCGACGGCACGCCGGTGATCTCCAAGCTCGACGGCGCCGCGCTCGAGAAGATCGCGATCGCGACCGAGGGCCTGTACATCCCGGCCGGCACGAGCGCGATCGATCTGAAGTCGATCCTCGAGTCGTACGTCATGCCGATCGTGAAGTCGGCCGGCGATCCGACCAAGCGCGTCGTCCCGGCCGAGCGCTACTTCTGGTTCGTGCTGGTCGCGCTGATCTGCCTGATGGCCGCGCTGTGGGTCGGCGCCGGCGCGGGCGACGGGAGGTCGTCGTGAGGCGCGCGCTCGCCATCGTCGCGATCGTCGCGTGCACGCCGGCGGAGCACCGCGACGCGCGCGACAAGTACGACGACGGCGTCGACAAGCTCGCGGCGAAGGACTTCGCGGGCGCGGAGAGCGCGCTGATCGAGGCGCGCAACGAGGCCGGCGTCGATCCCGAGCTCAGGTTCCGCGCGGCGTACGACCTCGGCGTCGCGTACGCCGCACACGCCGATCAGACCAAGGCCGGAAAGGACGCCGACCTCGCCAAGGCGCTCGAGCTCGAGCAGGAGGCGGTGTCGTGGTTCTTCGACGCCGAGCGCCAGCGCAAGGACGATCCCGACACCGAGGCCAACCTCGCGATCGCGCGTGCGCGCGTCCAGGCGATCACCGACGAGCTGCGCAAGGGCGAGAACACGCTCGAGCACCGGCTCGACGCGGTGATCGACGAGCAGCGCGGCGTGCTCGACCAGGCGCGCGCGGCGTGGGCGCACGTCAAGGACTCGGCCGGCGCCGATCCGCTCGCGCAGCAGAGCGCGCTCACCCACCTCGCCGATCAGGAGCGCGGGGTCGTCGCCGAGGCCGGGGTGATCGGCGACCTCGCGGGCGACGAGATCGACGCGATCGGCAAGAAGCCCGACGACAAGCGCGATGACAAGGAGAAGGTCCGGCTGGTCCAGCTCAAGAACCTCGACAGCTACCTCGGCGACGCGCGCAGCCGGATCGCCGAGGCGCGCCGCGAGCTCCAGGATCTGGCCGCCGATCAGGGCGTCGCGCGCGCCGAGGCCGCGCTGGTCGCGCTCAAGCGCGCGCGCGAGCAGCTGCGCGATCCGATCAACGTGTTGCGCGACGTCGCGGCCGACCAGCTGCAGATCATGCAGCAGACCCAGACCGTCGCGACGCACGACGCCGGCGGCTCGCTGCTCGGCAGCGCCGCGCCCGACCAGGGCCCGCTGCCCGGCTGG
>DATJAE010000235.1:0-6497 GCA_035516595.1 Kofleriaceae bacterium
GTCGACGAAGTACTTGGTGTCGGCGATCGCCTTGTCGTCGGCGCCGGTGCCCTTGCGGAACATCGTCGCGTCGCTCAGCACGTCGAACGCGTCCTTCTCGCCTGCAAACTTCTTGGCGTACTGCTCGTAGCGCTCGGCCGCCTGATCGTAGAACGCGAGGTCGGCGTAGTCCTTGCCGAGCCGCGCCAGCGCGCGCGCCGCGAGCTTCGAGCTCGCGTAGTAGCGCTCGAGCGTGTCGAACATCTTGATCGCCGCGCCGATCGACTTGCCCTCCTCGAAGCACGTGCCCGCGTTGTAGAGCACGACGTCGTTGCCGGGATCCTCGGGCTTGGTGTTGTAGATGTCCTCGTACGCCAGCCCGCACGCGACGAACTTGCCCTGCTTCTCGAGCAGCTGCGCGCGCTTCTCCAGCGACTGCGCCCTGAGCTTGGCCAGCACCGGCGCGAGCTCGTCGGTCTTGCCGAGCGGCAGCGCCGACAGCTTGTCGACCAGCGCGAGCATGTCGTCGTAGTTTTGCTGCCGGTTGTAAATGTCGAGCAGCAGATTGGCCGCGGTCGGCGCGGCCTCGTGCTCGGCGTGATGGAACACGATGTCCTCGAAGATCGGGATCGCCTCGCGGAAGTGGTTGTAGCGGCGCAGCGTGTTGGCCTCGCTGAACTTCATCCCGACCACGTCGGGGTCCTTCGGATCCTTGACGTACGTGATGTAGAGCTCGAACGCCGCGATCATCTTCTGGTCCGGCTCGGGGATCGGCAGCGGCTCGGGCTTGACCGTGTAGGCCTTGGGATCATCGTCGGCGGCCTGCTGCTTGGGCCGCGGATCGATGTCGAGCGCGTTCTTCCAGCCGAGCACCGCGGCGTACGCCGACTCCTTGAGCAGGCGCGGCTCGACCTTGCCGAGCTTGACGACGTCGGTGAACGCGTTCGCGGCGCGCTGCCACAGCGCGACCTGGCGCCGCGCATCGCGCTCGAGCGTCGCGCGCGACCACTGCAGCTCGGCGTAGAAGTACTGGGTCTGCGCGAAGTCGTCGGCATCGGGAAACGCGTCGAGGTAGGCGCGGTACAGCCGCTCGGCGTAGCCGAAGGTCTCGACGTTCAGCGTGCGCACCGACTCGGAGTGATACGCGCGCGCCAGCTCGCCCGACATCGCCGCGGCGTCGTCGTGGCATTCCTGCTTGGCCGCGGCGGGCAACGGCCGCGACGCGAGCGCGCGCCACAGGTGGGTGAGGTTCTCGATCTCGCCGACCTTGTCGGCGTTGCTCGCGCCGGGCATCGACAGCATCGCGTGCGCGACGTCGTACTGCCACTGGCACACGCTCGCGCTCGTCGGCTCGCGCTTCATCAGATCGCGGTAGGTGTAGATCGCGCGATCGCTCTTGCCCTGCTCGAGATACAGGTCCGCGAGGATCTGCAGCATGTCGAGCGCGTAGCCCGCGTCGACCCGCTTGAACGCGTTCCACGCCTGATCGGCCTTGCCGATCTCGGCATAGGCGCGCACGAAGTCCTTCTTCGCGGCGCGGTTGAGGATGACCTGCTTGCGATCGCCCCGGGTCGCCAGCGCGACCTGATAGAACGTCTCGAGCGCCTCCTGGAAGCGCTGCTTGTTGAGATGGATCCAGCCCATCTTGTACATCGCGTACCAGTAGACCGACGCGTGCGGGAACTCGAGGACCTGCTTGTAGCGAGCCTCGGCGTCGTCGAGCTGGTTGTTCTCGAAGAAGTAGTCGGCGAACGCGAGGTGCGCCTCGGGCACGTACTTCGAGCTCGGATAGCTCGCGAGCAGCTTGTCGTAGACCGCGCGCGCCTCCTTCACGTACGCCCCGCTCTGCAGCGTGTACCCGTAATAGAACAGCGCCATGTCCATCTTGGGGTAGTTGCGGAACAGGTCGTTGTCGGCGAGCGCCTTGTACGTGCGCACCGCCGCGACCAGGTACTGATGCGAGCGAGCCGCGTTGCTCGCGGCCAGCTTGTCGAGCTCGGCCTTGTGCTTCGGATCCTTGTCGGCGGCGATCTGCGCCTTGGCCGCCTCGAGCCGGAAGTAGCGCTGCTGCTTGGCGTAGAGCTCGGCCAGCCGGAAGTAGTAGTCGCACTTCTCGTCGACGTCGCGGTCGGGCGTCTGCTGGATCAGGTCGAGCAGGATCTGCTCCTGCTCGCCGCGCACGCTGCCGAGCCGGCCCTCGAGGTCGAGCACCGCATCGGCGTCGAGCCCCGGTTGCGGCGCGGCGGTCGACGCGTGCGGCTGGACCGGCTTGACCCGGTCGGAGAAGTTGACCGTGACGTTCACGGCCGGGGTGCGTTTGTACTTGTCGCCCGCGCGCGCGACCCCGGTCGACGCGACGAGCACGGTCACGAGCACGACTCTCGAGCTGGACACAGCGATTCCTTTTCCCGGTGGGACAGGTCATCGCGATGCCGGACGCGTAGCGGCCGTCATCGTCGCGGGCGAGGCGATGTGCCGGCTTGCTGGACAGAGACAGCGGCTCGGGCGCGCGGTTGCAGCCCTCAGTGCGAGACGTAGATCCAGTCGACGCCGGTGTTGTAGATGTAGACGTTCTCGCCCCAGTACCAGGCGCTGAGGTCCATGTCGAAGTTCGGCGGGATCACGCCGAAGCTGCCCTGGACGGCACACTCCTTGACGACCGGCCCGGACGCGTTCCACTGGCTGTACAGCTGCCACTGCGGACCGTCGTTCCAGACATAGATCGACGACTCGCCGAAGAACTGCGTGCCGCACACCACGACCGACCCCGGCGGCGCCCAGCTGTCGCACGAAAAGTAGTACGGGCACGACTGTGCGGTCATTGCCGCCTGCGCGGTCGGCATGTCACCGGACCCTCGCGCCCGCTCGGCCGCGAGCGTGGCGTCGGTCGTGGGCATCGCGTGCAACGCGTCGCGCAGCGGCACGAGCAGCGACGCCTCGGGCGAACCGGCATCGCCCGGCGCCAGCCGCGCCGCATCGATCAGCGCGGTCGGATCGCTGTGCTCGTCGGAGACCGCATCGATCAGCGTGCGGCCGCCCGCGTCGGTCACGCGCACGTGCGCCTGGCCGTGATCGCGCGCGAGCTCGAACGCGACGCTCGTGCCCGCGCCGCCGTAGGTGCCGGCCAGCCGGTCGGCCGTTCGGTCCGAGACATGAAGGCCTTCGTCGGCGGTCGGCGCGTCGACGCCGCACGCCGCGAGCGAGAGTGCGAGGACAAGGTTGGTCTTGATGTGCATGCGGTGGCCATCGAGCACGCCGCGGACCACGCCCGGGCCACGCGATCACGGTAGTTACGGCGATCGAGGCCTGTCCCGGGACACGGGGCGGTCAGTTGCTCTGGTCGGTCTCGTAGCGGATCGCGCCTTCGATCGCGCGCACCGCGACCACGAGCCCGACCACCGCGATGCGCACCCGGCAAGTATACGAGCTTGTCACTCGGCGATGCGCTTGATCGCGAGCTCGGCGTCCCGGGTCGCGCACGTCCACTCGTTCTCGCCCGCCGTGCCGTCCTCGATGAACGTGTAGTGCATCTGCTTGGCGCGGCCGGTGACCGCGTCGCCGGCGAACACCAGCGAGCCGTCGAGCTTGAAGGTCTCGATCTCGTACACGACGTCGTACGCGCAGTCGCCGGTGCGGGTCGCCTTGCCCCGGCCGAAGCCCTGCTCGTTCGCGTCGCCGCTGACCTCGTCGACGAACAGCTGGTCGCCCAGTGGCTCGATCCGCACGCGGGTCGCCGCCACCTCGTTCATGTCCTTGCACGACAGCGCGCGCGGGTGGCCTTCCTCGAGCTTCCACTTCGCCTTGGCGAAGCCGAGCTGGTACACGCCGGGCTTCACGCACGCGGGGCCGAGCGGGCCGACGTCGCGCCGGCCGGCGACCGGCACGGTCTCCGGTCCGTTGTCGGCGCCGCTGCCGCCGCCCAGCGTGCGCGACAGCTTGCCGGCGATCGCGTTGCTCGCGGGATCGAGCGTGAACACGAGCCGGGTATCGCCGGAGTGATCGGTATGCGCGCTGATCGTGCCGGTGCAGCCATCCGCCGCGAACGCGACCGGGCCCTGCGGAAACACGTCCATCACGTCCTTCGCGGTCACCTCGGCCTTGCCGCCGGCGATCTTCCAGCGCAGCCACCAGCCGTCGCTGCCGTTCGACGCGAAGCGGATGCGATAGCTGCCGGAGAAGTCGCACGGCGCGGGCTTCACGGCCACGGCGGATCCGGAGCCCGACCCTGCCGGCGGCGGTGGCGGGCTCTGTGCGGTGTTGCCGCAACCCACCACCGCGACGCAAGCCATCACCGCAACGCGCATCCCCGACATGTACTACGGCCTGCCGCGCGCGGGCCCGAGCGTCGCGATCAGATCGTGCAACGAAAACGTGTCATCCGGCGGCTCGCTGCACAGGTTCGCCTGGCCGTGGAACGACACGCAATGACGGCCATCGGCGAGCTCGCACGCGCGATACGCGACGCCGCGCTGCGTGGCCGCGCGGATCGCCCGCCCGCGAGCGCACGCATCGCCGACCTTGCCGTCGAATGCCAGCTCGTCGTAGCGCGCCCGGACCCGGCCCTGATCGTCGAGCACGACGCCGCTCAGATCGTCGCCCTCGGCGGTTCGCCGCCAGCACCAGCCGGCCGGCGCCGCGAGCGTACCGAACCGGAACGCGTGAACCACCGGCTCGCCGGCGCGACACCCGTCGCGCGCGGCATCGGCGACGACCACCCGCGCGGCGTCCCGCGCGACCGGCGCGGCGCCCCGCGCCACCGCGCGGCTCGCCGCTGGCTCGCCCTCGCACGCGGCGAGCGCCAGGAGCGCGCAACACGCGGATCGACGCATCCTGTGGTAGACGCCCGACCGCGCCGGTTTGTTCGCGCGACCACGTCGTGCCGGCTGTGCCGTCGAGCGACGGCCGATCATTCGCACTCGGCGTTGTCCTCGAGCTTGGTGCAGCTCGGCGTCGACGACGGACACGGCGTGGTCACGGTGCGAAAGCCGCACGAACACTGCACGAGCGTCGCGCTGTCGGCACATGCCGCGAACACGTCGGCGCACAGCGGATCGGGCTCGGACGACTCGGCGCAGAACGCGTCGAAGCCAGCGCACGCGCCGCTGGTCGGCGCGATGCACGCGGCCGAGCACGGCGTCTCGCTGGTGCGATAGCACGCGGTCCAGGTGACCGCGGTGTCGTCGATGCACGCGGTGGACATGTCGGAGGCGGTGCAGGTCGGATCGGGCGTCGGCGACAGCGTGCAGGTCGCGCCGTGGCCGTCGATCACCACGCAGCTGGTGTCGCACGCCTGCGCGGTCCAGTGCGCGCCGTCGCCGAGCTCGCAGTTGCGGGCGACATTGCCGTCGCAGCGCGCGTCGCCGCGCTGGCACACGTCGATGCATGCGCCGAGCATCCCGACCGCCGAGACCGCGAGAATGGCGATCGCCCTCATCGCGTCCTGATAATGTGGCGGCGGCGCCGCGGGCGACGTAACGATCTGCCAGCGCCGTGGGCAAGATCACGCGACGAGCGATGCAACCGATCACGCACAAGTCCTCGAGGCGGCTGGTCGGGCTCGCGTGGCTGTCGGCCTGCGCGGTGCCGACCACGCCAGGCGCGCCGGCGTGGCAGGCGATCGACACCGCCGGCATCCGCGGCCGCTGGGGTCAGACCGCGCAGTACGACGCGCGCCGCGATCGCATGCTGGTGTTCGGCGGCCAGAACGACACCGGCCAGCTCGCCGACCTGCTCGTGCTCCAGCTCGACACGCTCGCGTGGCAGTCGACCGACATGTCGCCGACGATCTACGGGCGCACCGATCTCGCGAGCGCGCTCGACACGCTCAACGATCGCTTGATCCTGATCGGCGGGCGGATCGGGCTGGCGACGTCGATCCCGGACGTCGAGGCGTTCGATCTCGAGACCGAGACGTGGACCGCGTTGCCGCAGGGACCGACGCCGCGTCACGACATCACCGCGGCGAGCGATGGCGCGCACGCCTGGGTGTTCGGCGGCGCCGGCGAGTTCCTGCAGTCGCTCGGCGATCTGTGGCAGCTCGACTTCGCGACCGACACCTGGACCCAGCTGCCCGAGCCGGGCGACGCGCCCTCCGCGCGCACGTCGTACGCGCTGGCGTACCGCGCAGGTGCGCTGTACCTGATCGGCGGCCACGATACCGAGAGCGTCCAGCGCGACGCGTGGCGCTACGATCTCGCGGCGCAGCGCTGGACCGAGCTCGCCATCGTGTCGAGCCCACCGGCGTGGGCGCACTTCGGCGACGCGCTCGACGCGTGCGGTCGCGTGATCCTCGAGGGCGGCGACAACCTCGACAGCGAGGACACGTCGCTCGGCACCACGTTCACGCTCGACTCGGCGACGTTCGCCGGGCTCGCCACCTCCAACCTCCCGCCGGCCCGCGATCACCCGTCGATGGTGTTCGATAGCGGGCGCGGACAGCTCGTGCTCTACGGCGGCGGCACGCTCGGCGACGGCCTCGGCACGCTGTCGGATGCCTGGAGCTTCCCGCTCGGGCCATG
>DATJAE010000236.1:0-7433 GCA_035516595.1 Kofleriaceae bacterium
CTCGGCGCCGCTGCGGAACGCGCGGACCTTGTCGGCGGTGTCGCCGCGCGCGGACAGGAACATGATCGGCGCCATCCCGATCGCGGGGTCGGCGCGGATCATCTCGGCGGTGCGATAGCCGTCGATGCCGGGCATCAGCACGTCGAGCAGGATCATGTCGGGACGGAACCGGCGTGCCTCGGCGATCGCGTTGGTCGCGCTGCCGGCGTCGCGCACCTGGTAGCCGCCGAGCTCGAGCACCTCGCGGCAGATCATCCGGATCGACGCGTCGTCGTCGACCACCAGCACGCGCGGCGCCTCGCGCCGGCCGCTCTCGACCAGGCGCAGGCAGGCGTCGCGAAACTGCGCGGGCTGGATCGGGAACTCGAGCAGGTCGTCGGCGCCGGCCGACATCAGATCCGCGCGCCGCTCGTGCTCGCCGACCACCATCACCGCGCTCTTGTGGGTGTCCGGATCGTGCTCGAGGATCGCGAGCAGCGCGAGCGCGTCGGTCATCGCGCCGGCGACCACGGTGAGCGCCGGGTGCTCGGCGCGCGCCACCGCGAGCGCGGCGTCGACGTCGTGGGCGACCAGCACGCGATCGGTCAGCGACATCAGCAGGCCCTTGAGCAGCAGCGCGCGCCGCGGATCGTCGTCGGCGACCAGCGCGCAGGCGTTGTCGCCGAGCCCGCGCCGGCGCGACGAGGTGTCGAGGTTGATCGGCTGGGTCGCCTTCTCGGCCTTGGCCGACACCGGCAGCGTGAACACGAACTTGGTGCCGCCCGCGCCGGACTCGACCCAGATCCGGCCGCCGTGCGCCTCGATGATCGTGCGCGAGATCGACAGGCCGAGCGCGGTGCCGCCGACCCGCCGGCTCGACGCCGAGAACGGCTCGAAGATGCGCTCGCGATCCTCGGGCGCGATCGGCTCGCCGGAGTTGTGGACCGACACGCCGACCGCGTCCTCCGACAGCGGCGGGCCGAACACCTGGACGTCGATCACGCCGCCGTGCGGCGAGAACCGGATCGCGTTGGTCACGAGATTGCCGAGCACCTGGGCGAGCCGCTCGGGGTCACCGAGGATCGCGATGTCGTCGGCCGACGCGCCGAGCACGATCGTGAGCTGCTTGGTCGCGGCGGCGGCGCGGTAGCGATCGATCACCTCGCGCGCCAGGCGATCGAGCTGGACCGGCGCGGCGGCGACCGTGATCGTGCCGGCCTGCGCGCGCGCGAGGTCGAGCAGCTGGTCGACCAGCTGGTTCATCCGGGTCGCGGCCTGGCGCGCCATGTCGACGTAGCGCAGCTGGCGATCCGACAGCGGCCCGGCGTAGCCGGACAGCACGATGTCGAGCGCGCCGGCGATCGAGGTCAGCGGCGTGCGCAGCTCGTGCGACATCACCTGCGCGAACTCGGCGCGGCGGCGCGCGACATCGGCGGTGTCGCCGAGATCGCGCAGCACGACGATCGCGCCGATCGGCACGCCTGCCTCGCGCAGCGGCGTGACCACCGAGTGCAGCACGCGCTCGCCGATCCGCACCTCCTCGCGGATCGGCTGGCCATCGGGCGCGCCCGCCGCGAGATCGAACGGATAGAACCCGACGACGTCCTTGAGGTACGAGGTGTCGACCGCGGCGTCCTGCGGGATCCCGAGCATCGTGCGCGCGGTCCGGTTGATCACGACCTCGCCGGTCGTGGTGTCCGCGAGGATCGCGCCATCCGCCATCACGTCGACCGCGATTCGTAACCGGTCGTTCACCCCCATCGGCATCTGAGCCGGATCATACCCAAAGCTCGACGCTCCCGCGCGGCGATGTACGACGCACGACTACCGGATGCTCGGAGCGGCGAGCTGCCACGAATCGTTGCGCTCAGCCCTCCTGGCGGCGGAACGTCTTCTCGAGCGCGGCATACAGGCCGCCCTTGGCGATCAGCTCGGCGTGGGTGCCTTGCTCGACCACCAGGCCCTTGTCCATGACGACGATCAGATCGGCGTTGCGGATGGTCGACAACCGGTGCGCGATCACCAGCGTGGTGCGGCCGCGCATGAGCTCGCGCAGGCCGCGCTCGATCAGCTCCTCGGCTTCCGGATCGACGTGCGCGGTCGCCTCGTCGAGCACGAGGATCTCGGGATCGCGCAGCAGCGCGCGGGCGAACGCGACGAGCTGGCGCTCGCCCGCCGAGAAGTTCGCGCCGCGCTCGGCGACCCGGCAGGTCACGTCGTCGCCGCGCCGCTCGAGCGCGCGATCGAGCCCGACCCGCCGCACCGCCTCGTCGATGCGCGGGCGATCGAACGGCTTGCCGAGCGTCAGGTTGTCGGCGAGCGTGCCCGCGAACAGGATCACGTCCTGCGACACCACGGTGACGCGCGCACGCAGGTCGGCGAGCGGGATCGAGCGCACGTCGACGCCGTCGATCCGGATCGCGCCGCGGTCGCGCTCGTAGAGCCGGGTCAAGAGCTTGATCGTGGTCGACTTGCCCGAGCCGGTCGCGCCGACCACCGCGACGGTCGCGCCGCGCGGCACGCGCAGGTCGAGCCCGCGCAGCACCGGCTCGGCGCCGTAGCTGAAGTGCACGCCGACCAGCTCGACCGCCGGCGCGCCCGGCACCGGCCGGAGGTCGTCGCCGCGCGTCGCCGCTGGATCGTTCTGGCCGTCGTACTCCTCGGTGTCGAGCAGCTGGAAGATCCGCTCGCACGCCGCCATCGCGCCCTGCATCACCGCGTACTTCGACGACAGGTCGCGGATCGGCACGAAGAACTTCTCGATGTACTCCTTGAACACCACGACGGTCGCGATCAGCGCCGCGTCGCTCACCGTGCGGCTCGATGCCCACCACAGGATCGCCGCGAGCGCGATGTTGCCGATCATCTCGACCAGCGCGTACATCGCGGCGTCGGCGCGGATCTGCAGGAGATAGGCGTCGCGGTGGCCGGCGTTGATCTCGTCGTACTCGCGCTGCGCGGTCCGGCCGCGGCCGAGCAGGTGGAGCACGCGGATGCCGAACAGGTGCTCCTGCGCGAACGCGTTCATCGCGGCGAGCCGCACGCGGATCTGGCGGAACGACTTGCGCATCGCGCGCCGCGCGATCTCGACCAGCACGACCACGAGCGGCAGCGTCGCGAACGTCATCAGCGACAGCTGGACATCGATCGACAGCATGATCACGACGATCACGACCGCGGTGACCGCGTCGGCGATCAGCGTGATCGCGCCCTGCGCGAACATCTCGTTGAGCGACTCGATGTCGTTGGTCATCCGCGTCATCAGCCGGCCGACCGGGATGCGGTCGAAGAACGCGGCGCGCTGGGCGAGCACGTGATCGAAGATCGCGCTGCGCAGGTCGTGCATCGTGCGCTGGCCGGCGAGCTGCAGGAAGTACTGGTCGAAGAACGCCGACACGTTCTGGAGCAGCACGAGCCCGACGTAGATCCCCGCGTCGATCGGCAGCATCGCGATGTTGCCGGCCAGGATGTGATGCTGCAGCGAGTACATCACCACGAGCGGCTGCGCGAGCGTGAAGCCGATCTCGACCAGCATGAACGCGATCCACGCCCCCAGCAGCCGCGCGTGCGGCCGGATGTACTTCGACAGCCGGCGGATCAGCCGGACGTCGTAGGCCTTGCCCAGGACCTGCTCGGCCGCGACGCCACCCGGCGTGCTCGCGACCGCCACTACACCGCCTCCTGCACCGACGGCGCCGCGACCTGCAGCTCGGCGTCGAGCTGGGTGCGATAGAGCTCGGCGTAGACCCCGCCCGCCGCGATCAGCTGGTCGTGGGTGCCGCGCTCGACCAGCTTGCCCTGATCGAGCACGAGGATCTGGTCGGCGTCCTTGATCGCGGCGACCCGGTGCGAGATCAGCACGGCGGTCCGTCCCGACATCACCCCGCGCAGGTGGCCGAGGATCAGCTTCTCGGTCTCGGCGTCCACCGACGACAGTGAGTCGTCGAGCACGAGCAGGCGCGGCGTGGCGGCGAGCGCGCGGGCGAGCGCGACGCGCTGGCGCTGGCCGCCCGACAGCGTGATGCCACGCTCGCCGACCACGGTCGCGAGGCCCTCCGGCATCGCGGCGAGGTCGCGCTCGAGCCCGGCCGCCCTGGCCGCGGCGACGATCCGCCCCTCGCGGCTGAGGTCGGGCGCGGCCTCGGCGGCGCCGGCGCGCTCGAGCTCGGCGCGGCGCGCGGCCGGGATCGCGGTGCCCTGGCCGTAGCCCATCGCGATGTTGTCGGCGATCGTGGTCGAGAAGAGAAAGGCCTCCTGCGGCGCGTAGCCGAGCTGCCCGCGCAGCGACGCCAGCGGGATCGTCGTGATGTCGCGGCCGTCCATCGCGATCGCGCCGGGCGGCACCTCGATCAGCCGGCACATCGCCTCGACCAGCGTGGTCTTGCCCGCGCCGGTGCGCCCGACGATCGCGGTGATCGTGCCGGGCTCGATCGCGAACGACACGTCGTCGAGCAGCGCGCGATCGTTGATCTTGATCGTGAGGTGCGTGACGTCGACCCGCGCCGGCCGGCTCGACGCGGGCAGCGGCGCGCCGGTGCCGTCGGGGATGTCGGTCCGGGTGTCCTGGAGCTGGACCAGCCGCGACCACGACGCGCGGCCGCGCTGGACCAGCGCGAGCATGAAGCCGAGCGTCAGCGTCGGCCACACCAGGCGCGCGAGCAGCGTCCCGAACGCGGTGTACGAGCCGACGTCGAGCTCGCCGTGGATCACCGCGCGGCCGCCGACCAGGATCAGGATCGCGACCGCGAACGGCGCGAGCGTGTTGAGCGTCGGCCCGAGCTGGATGCGGACCTTGGCCGCCTCCATGTTCTTGTCGAGCAGGCGGCGCGAACCGGCGAGGAAGCCCGAGCGCCGCACGTCCTCGAGCCCGTAGGTCTTGATCACCTGGATCGCGCCGAGGTCCTCCTGGATCCGCGCCGACAGCGTGCCGAGCTCGGCCTGGACCTCGCGCTGGGTCCGGTAGATCCGCTTGGACAGCGCGTTGCCGACGACGAAGATCAGCGGGTAGGGCAGGATGCACACCACCGCGACCACCGGATCGAGCAGGATCATGTAGGTGAGCACGGTCGCGAACGAGGTCACCGCGTTCGCCAGGTGCACCGCGCCGGCGCCCCACATCGCGCGCACGGTCTGGACGTCGTTGGTGAGGCGCGACATCACGTCGCCGGTCGGATGGTCGCGGTAGTAGCCCGGCGACATCGTCAGCATGTGGCCGAACAGCTCGGAGCGCAGGTCGTACTCGGCCGCGCGCGCGGCGTTGAAGATCCACACGCGCGACGCGATGCGGGTGAGCGCGGTCGCGATCGCGAAGCCGACCAGCAGCAGCGTGGCGTGCGGGACGTCGCCGAAGTTCGCGGCCTGGAGGTCGTCGACCGCGATCTTGACGTACGCCGGGATGCCGAGGAAGCACAGGTTGGTGGCCACCAGCATCGCGACGCCGCCCAGCAGCGCCCGGCGATACGGCTTCAGGTACGAAAGCGAGCTACGCGTGCCCACGGCGTGCTCCCGACCCTACCGCGAAACCGACGAGTCGGAGAACCTCGTGCGGCGCGGGCAACGAACCGGCGCGCGGCGTTGAGTTTGCCACGACGGCTGCGTAGCATCGTTTCACGCGGCGCACCCGGCAGTCGGCGGTCGCATCCACCATGGCCGATCTCTCCTCACTCCTCGCCGTCATCGAGCACGATCCAGACGATCTCCAGGCGTTGCGCGCGCTCGGTGCCGCGGCGCGCGAGACCCCGGCGGAAGCGCGCGCGACGCGGCTGGCCGCCGCGCGCAAGCTGCTCGCGGGGCGCGGCCGCCCCGACGCGGTCGTGCAGCTGATCGACGTCGAGCTCGAGATCGCGGCCGACGTCGATCGCAAGGCCGATCTGCTGCTCGAGAAGGGGATGGTGCTCGACGGCGAGCTGCTCGACGTCGCCGGCGCGCGCAGCGCGTTCCAGCACGTGCTCGATCTGCGCTCGATGGACACGCTGGCGAGCGAGGCGCAGGGCGAGCTCGAGCTCGCGGAGAAGAACTGGAAGAAGTTCGCCGAGAAGTACGTCAAGGAGGCCACCGCGTCGACCGATCGCAGCCTCGCGACCGGGCTCTACGTGTCGGCCGCCGAGGCGTTCGCGCGGTTCCAGCCCGATGCGCCGGAGGCCGAGCAGTACCTGCGCAAGGCGCTCGAGATCGATCCCAAGAACGCCAAGGCGGCGTTTCACCTCGCGCGCATGCTGCGCCGCGCCGAGCGCTGGAACGACCTCGGCGAGCTGCTCGACGAGCGAGCCGACAAGGCCGCGACGCTCGAGGATCGCGTGTCGGCGCTGGTCGCGCTCTACGAGCTCGCGAAGGGGCCGATCGCCAACGACCCGCGCGCCGAACGCGCGATCAAGCGCGCGCTCGCGCTCGACCCGGCGCACCCGCGCGCGCTGCGGATCGTCGCCGACGCCGCCGCGGCGGCCGGCGACTGGACGGCGGTGATCGCGGCGTATCAGGCCGCGCTCAGGGCGCGCCGCGACGAGGACCTCGGCATCCTGCTCCAGATCGCGATGGTGCTGTGGAAACACGGCGGGTCGCTCGACCAGGCCGAGGAATACTTCCGCCGGATCCGCAAGCTCGATCCGGCGCATCCGGCCGCGCTCGACTTCTATCGCGCGTACTACGCGGCCAAGGGCGAGACCGGCAAGCTGATGGCGATGCTCAAGCAGGTCGAGAAGGGCGCGCCGAGCCGCGCCCGCTCGGACAGCGGCGAGAAATCGATCAGCATCGAGATCGCCGAGCTCGCCGAGGCGCAGAACAACCCGGAGAAGGCGATCGAGGCGTGGAAGCAGCACCTGCGCGGCGATCCGGGCTCGCTGCAGGCGCGCGCCGCGCTGGCGCGGCTGTATCGCAAGACCGAGAAGTGGAACGCGCTGCTCGACCTGATGAAGGACGAGATCGAGCGGCTGCCGGAGGCCGACGTCGGCTCGCGCGTCGCGCGGCTGTTCGACGTGGTCGAGATCTATCGCGACCGGCTGCGGCTCGACGTGATGGTGATCAACACCTACACGGCGATCCTCAAGATCGATCCGGACAATCAGCGCGCGGCCGACGAGCTCGCGCAGAAGTATCGCGCGCTCGGCCGGTGGAACGATCTGATCGCGATCCTCACGCGCAAGGCCGAGGCGCCCGGCGTGCCCGACACCGAGCGGGTGAAGCTGTTCCGCGAGGTCGCGGATCTGTGGTCGGAGCGGTTCGGCAACTTCGCCAACGCGATCCGTCCGCTCGAGCGCATCGTCGAGCTGTCGCCCGGCGATCGCGACGCGCTCGGCCGGCTCAAGGAGATCTACACCAAGCGCCGGCAGTGGCGCGCGCTGATCGATCTGCTCGGCAAGGAGGCCAGCGTGCTGCCGCCCGCCGAGCAGCGCGCCAAGCAGAGCGAGATGGCGCGGCTGGCCGCCGAGCGCCTCGGCGACACCCGGCTCGCGATCGAG
>DATJAE010000237.1:0-37949 GCA_035516595.1 Kofleriaceae bacterium
GCATCGCGTTGCTCGTCCTCGACAGGGTGATCTCGCCGTATGCGAGCGCGGTGCGCGCGCGCTGGAAGTGGGCGACCTACGTGGTCGCCGCGCTCTCGGTGTTCGCGTTCACCAACTTCGGTCAGCTCCACGGCGTGAACGGTATCGTTCACCCGTGGGAGCAGTATCACTTCTTCGTCGGCTCGAAGTATCTCGGCGAGGTCGGCTACTTCGATATCTACAAGGCGACCATCCTCGCCGATCGCGAGGGCACGCACGAGCTCGACGACATCCGGTCGACCCGCGACCTGCACGACTTCAACCTGCTCGGCCTCGAGAAGGCGATGGCCGACAAGGATCGCGTGCGCGCGCGGTTCTCGGACGACACGTGGGCCGACTTCAAGGCCGACTGGGCGAACCTGTCGCGCTGGCCGGCACCGTGGGAGGACGTGGTATCCGATCACGGCAACAGCGGATCGCCGGCGTGGGCGCTGGTCGCGCTGCCGTTCGTCGAGATGTTCGGCAGCTCGCACACCGGGCAGTGGCTGCTCGCGTCGATCGACATGTTGCTGATGGCCGCGATGTTCGCGTTCCTGTTCCGAACGTTCGGCTCGTCGACCGGTGCGTTCGGCCTCGTGATCTGGTGCCTCGCGCCGTTCTGTTACGACTACCTCGGCGGCAGCATCCTGCGCTGGGACTGGCTGTTCGCGCTCGGCATGGCGATCGGCTTCTACAAGCGCGAGCGACCGATCATCGCGGGCGCGTTCCTCGGCTACGCGATCCTCTCGAAGATCTTTCCGATATTCTTCGCGTTCGCGCTCGGCTTCCGGCTGATCGTCGAGTCGGTGCGCGAGCGCCGGCTGCATCCGCACCTGTGGCGGCTCGCGGCGGGCGCCGCCGGCTGCGCCGCGGTGTTCGTGATCGCGTCGTCGATCGTGTTCGGCGGCCCGTCGATCTGGAAGCAATACGCCGACCGGATCGACGTCGCGCAGCACGAGAAGTACTACCCGAACCAGTACTCGCTGAAGACGGTCTATCTCCAGTTCGTCGAGTCGACCCCGCACAACCTCGCCCACAACCTGGTCAAGCCGGCCGAGATCAAGCAGGCGCGCGCCGACGTCGACATCGCGGATCACGAGCTCGGCTTCCTGATCGTGCGCGTCGTGTTCACGCTGATCGCGCTGCTGGTGATCGCGCGACTCGATCCGATCGACGCGTTCGCCGCCGGACCGTTCCTCGTGTTCGTCTGGCTCACGGTCAACGCGTACTACTGGAACATGCTCGGGCTGTCCGCGCTGGTGCTCGCGGCGCGCCAGAGCCGCACCGAACGTCTTTCGTACGCGCTGATCGCCCTGAACGTGACGTGGGGGTGTTATTACCTCTACCAGCACCTCGCGTGGCAGTTCGCCGAGGGCTACTTCGTCGCGCTCATGCTGATCGTCAGCTTCGTCGTGTGGTGCACGCAGGCACTTTCGAAGCTTCGTGGATGAACAAACGTTGCCCTGGTGCGTCTTCTTCCAAGGAGCTGGAGGATCCCAATGAAACTAGCGAAAATATTGGTAATCGTAGCGGCAGCCGGTTGCGGCGGCCCCGTGACCTTCCAGGGTCAGAGCACTCTCCCGATCCAGGGAACACCGCCACCGCCGGTCGCGGAAGCACCCACCCCACCGCGGGTCGAGGTGCGTGACAACAAGATCGAGATCCACGAGAAGATCCAGTTCGACTGGGACAAGGCGACGATCAAGCCCGAGTCGGACGATCTGATGAACGAGATCGCGAGCGTGATCACCAAGAATCCGCAGATCAAGAAGATCCGGATCGAGGGTCACGCCAGCTCGGACGGCAGCGAGCCGCACAACCTGACGCTGTCGGATCAGCGCGCGAAGGCCGTGATGAAGTACCTCACCGAGCACGGCATCGCCGCGGCGGAGCTCACCGCCAAGGGCTACGGCTCGAGCAAGCCGATCGGCGACAACTCGACGGCGGAGGGCCGCGAGCAGAACCGGCGGGTCGAGTTCACCATCCTCGAGCAGGACGTCACCCAGAAGAAGGTCGAGATCGACCCCAAGACCGGCAAGGAGAAGGTGGTCGACGAGAAGCACGAGACCGTCACCGCCCCCGGTGACACCGGCGACACCAGCACCAAGCCCGCGCCGACCGCGACCAAGGGCAAGGGAGGCCACTGATGATGACCCGCATCGCCAGCGCCCTGGCGCTCGCGCTCGCCGTCGCCGCCTGCGGCGGCACCGCGCGCGGCCTCGAGGCCTACCGCACCGACACCGCGAAGCTGCTCGACGACCACAGCGCGCAGATCAAGCAGTGCTACGACGACGCGCTCAAGGGCGACGCCAAGCTCGCCGGCACGATCACGGTGCACTTCACGGTCGAGAAGAAGACCGGCACGATCACCAACGCGACGGTCGAGCCCGCGAGCGGCCCGCTCGGCCAGTGCGTGGTGAAGACGGTGAGCGGGCTGCAGCTCACCCCGCCCGACAAGAACGAGGGCCACGCGACGTTCGTGTACGAGTTCAAGCCCGCCGCGTGATCACGGCGGCGGCGCACAGCAGTAGCTGGTGGTGGCGCCCGCCGGGCCGGTGGGCGTGCACGCCAGCGACGCGTCGCCGCTGAACGGCGCGTCCGCGCCGGCGCAGGTGAAGCCGATCGCCACACCGGTGCACGCGACCGACGCATCGAACGCGCAGGTCGGCGCCGGCGGCGTCGACGTGCAGCAGAAGTCGGTGGCGCCGCCGCTGCCGGCGAGCGCGCCGCTGCAGCTGAGCTGCGCGTCGGCTTGGGCCGGCGTGGTCTCGCCGGTGCACGAGAACCCGAGCGACGTGCCGCCGCAGCCCGCGATCTCGGTGGTCGCGACGCAGTCACTGTCGTAGGTGCCGTACGGCGCGCAGCAGTACAGCGTCGTGCCGGCCGCGCCGGGCGAGCCGCGATCGCACACCAGGTTCGGGCCCTGGTGCGCCTCGAGCCCCGCGCCGCAGCCCGGGCAGTCGTCGGGGCGGCCGTCGCTGCAGGCATAGGCGAGCGAGCCGCCGTCGCAGCCGGCGAGCGCCGCAATCGTCATGCATGTCGCGGGTGGTCCCGGCGGCGGGTTCTGGAAGTTGTCGGTGGTCGACGTCTCGCACGCGGCAAGCGCGAGCACGAGCAGGATGGTGCGCATGATCAGAACCTCGCTCCGAGCTGAAGCAGGAACTCGCGCGGAATCCCCGGCGTGAAGCTGATGCCGACCGGCGGGTTGGGACCCTCGCCGGGCAGGCGTGAATTGACCGCGAACTGGCCCTCGCGCCACTTCACGTTCGCGATGTTGAGCACGGTCAGGCCGGCCTCGAGGAACCTCCAGCGCAGCCCGACCAGGCCGTTGAACAGGGTGAAGCCGGTCGCGGTGAGCGAGTTGTCCTCGATCCCCGGGCGATCCGACATCGCGCGCACGTTGAGCGAGCCGATCAGCGTGTAGCCGCCGGCGAGCCGCTGGTAGCCGCCGACCTCGGCCGAGAACGTGTGGACCGGCGCGAGCGCGACGTAGTCGGTGCCGGCCGCGATGTCAGCCGCGTCGGTGTAGCGGGCGTGCGCGTAGGTGTAGGTCGCCTCGGCGTACAGCGAGTCGTCGTACTGGTAGCGCGCGGTGAGCTCGGTGCCGTAGCGCCGGGTCGGACCCGAGGGGTCGGTCGACGCGGTGTCGCCGTCGATCGTCTGCTCCGACGTGAGGTCGAGCAGGAAGCCGACGCCCGAGATCGACAGCCCGTGGATCGGCCGCACGGTCGCGCCGAGCTCGTAGCCGGTCGCGGTCGCGAGCAGCGTGGTCGCGCTGCCGATGATCAGCGTGCGCGCATCGTTGGAGTGAAAGCCGCGGCCGAAGTTCGCGAACAGATCGACGTGCGGATCGAGCGTCGCGACCACGCTGGCCTTGGGCGACAGCTGCATCTCGCCGCGGTAGCCCGACACCTTGTCGATCGCGGTCGCGCTCTCGTTGTTGACGTCGGCGTCGACCCGGTCGATGCGGCCGCCGAGGATCGCGCGCAGCCACTTCTGCGGCTTCCAGTCCTCCTCGAGATACGCGCCCGACTCGGTCTCGGTGATCCCGGAGTCGACGATCGGCCCGGGGATCCCCGGCATGCCGTCGAGCCGCACCCGATCCTCGTCGCGGTGGAGCTGCGAGCCGATGATGTCGTTGCGGATCTGCAGGCCCATGGTCTGGCGCAGCGGGCCGCCGAGCAGCTCGTAGTTCTGGGTGATGCGGAGGTTCACGCCCGACTCCTCGCGCGCGTCGTCCTGCTCGACCTCGGAGCCGTACTGGATGCCGGCCGGCTGGAACGACGCGGCGATGCCGTCGTTGGGATAGAGCTGGAAGCTCGAGTGCAGCGAGTACACCGAGGCCTCGACCTCGCCGCGCGGGATCGGCTTGCGATACGCCGCGAGCGCCATGAAGCGCTGGCTGACCCCGCCCTGGCTCGGATCGATCGAGTCCCACCGGCTGATGCAGTGCGACCCGGTGTAGAGCGCCGGGACCGGCGTGCCGTCGCCCTCGCCGCACACCGCGCGCGCCGGCAGCACGCCCGACATGTTCCACGTCCCGCTGTAGCCCATTGCGGTCAGCGACAGCTCGCTGCGATCGTCGAACGTCCGGGTCGCCTTGATCGACGAGTTCATCCGCACGTAGTCCTCGGGGTGGATGAACGGCCCGTCCTCCTTGAACGCCTCGGCGGCGACCACCGCGCGCCACTTCGGCCCGAGGTCGGGCGAGTCGACCACCACCGCGCGCAGGTGGCCGTCGGTGCCGAGCTCGATCCGCGCGATGCTGGCGTCGAGGTGATCGGCGAGGTGAAAGCTCATCGAGCCGGCGGTCGCGAAGTCGCCGACCCGCGCCGAGTACGGCCCCTTGGTCGACTCGAGCGAGTCGATCGCCTCGGGGATGATGAAGTGCAGATCGAGGAAGCCCTGGCCGTGGGCGTGGCTGACCGCGTTGATCGGCACGCCGTCGATGAATCCGGCCAGATCCGTGCCGTGATCGAGGTCGAAGCCGCGCAGGAAGTACTGCTGGGCCTTGCCGCCGCCGGCGTGCTGCACGGTGAACAGGCCGGGGACCTCCTGCGTGATGTCCTCGGCGCGGCGATGCGGGCGGAGCGCGAGCTGCGGCGCGTCGATCGAGGTGTCGGACGCCGCGATCGGCTCGGGCTCGAGCAGCGAGCCCGAGGGCTGGGGCGCGAGGCCGTGGACCTCGATCACCTCGCCGGCGGCCTGCGCGGGCGTCGGCAGCTCGGGCGCGGCGTCGGTCGAGTCGGTCGGCGGCGCGCCGGGTGCGGGCGCGGTCCAGCTACCGTCGCTGGAGCCCGCGGCCGCGGGAGGTGGGTTATCGGATTGTGCGCGTGCGACCGGAACGGCGGCGATCGTCAGCCATAGGCCGGCGACGCCGCCCAGAACGTGTCTGGTGGACATGGAACGCTCCCGTGACGAGTCGAGTCGTGAGGTGGCTCAGGACTCGATCGCGGGAGGACCGCGCGCGCTGGCGCGAAGCAGCGGAGCAGCTGCGGGAGACGATGGCGCGATCGCGGCGATCGCGATCGGCCGGCGGTCGACCGGCAGCGGCGCGACGTGGCACAGCCCGGTCGGCTGCACCGCGGAGGCGTGGTGCGCCAGGCTGTTCGCGCCGTGCTGGAGCTGGAGCTGAGTGGCGTCGTTCGGGCCGCGGCGATGGTGATGCGGCTCGCCGCGATGGATCGTGCCGTCGGCGTGGCGGTGTTCCGGGACGAGGAACACGATGCCGTCGCCGACGTGGATGTGCGGCGCGAGCTCGTCGTGCAGCGCGAGGTGCAGGTTGGGGGCGACCTCGACCGAAGCCAGCCACAAGGCGATCGCGGCGAGCGCGTAGATCCGGCGGGCCCTCACGCGAGCCACCGCTGACACGTCCAGATCAGAGCCACCGCCACGGTCGCGATCGAGCCTACCAGCAACAGCGCGCGATATGCGAATGTGCGGCGGATCGCGTACACCGCGGAGGCGAGCCCCGCGACGAACGCGGCCTCGACGAGCGCCAGGCCGAGCGCGTAGCCGTAGATCGCGGCGACGCCGGCGTCGTGCAGCTGCGCGGCACATGCGAGGCCGTGGATCAGGCCGAGCTCGAACGCGAGGTCGCGCCGGCCATCGCCGAGCCGGAGCAGATTGGCCGCCGCGACGATCGCGAGCGCGGCCATGATCGCGGTCTGGATCGCCTGCGGCGGCAGGTAGACCAGCTCGGCGGTCGCGGCCAGCAGCATCGCCGTGCTCGCGAGCGCGAACGCGGCGTAGAGCGCGCCGCTGCGGCGCAGGACGTCGCGCGGGTCGGTGGCCGGCCGCCACAGCCCGCCGCGGCGCGCGCGCACCGCCGGGACGAACAGGCACGCGAGCAGGACGAGCAGCCACGGCTCGCGCCAGGGCTGGCCGGCACCGAGCGCGGCACCGGTCCACGCGGTGTCGCGGCACAGCGCGATCGCGAGCGGGCGCGCGTCGCGCACGACGATGGTCTGGCTGCCCTTGGCGGTGGCGACGGAGACGATGCCGCGGTGCTGGGCGTCGAGATCGAACAGCAGGGCGTAGGTCACGACCAGCGTGTCGGGCGCGCTCGGGCAGCTCGCCGACAGCGGCATCGCCCAGTACGCGCCGTCGGAGAAGTCGACCAGCTTCGCGGCGCCGAAGCCGATCGCGCACGGCTCGGACTCGGCCGCGACGTGCAGCCGCGCGCGCGCGTAGGCCTCGATGCGCTGGCCGGCCGCGAGCGCCTCGGCCCACGTGATGTTGCCGTCGCCGTTGGCGTCGAGATCGAGCGCGCCGTCGAGGTCGCGCAGCGCGACCGCGAGCGTGCCGGTGATGCGATCGCCTTGCACCGCGAGCTGGAGGTGGGCATCGCTCGGCTTGTGCGCCCACGCGGCGCCGCCGGTCGCGGCGACCAGCGCGAGCGCGAGCGCGGCCTTCACGGCGCACCGCCGAGCAGCTGGGCGAGCTGCACGTCCTCGACGCCGTTGGCGCGCGCCCACGCCCGCACCGGCTCGGCCGACGCCGGATCGCCGGCGGCCCATGCCGCGGCCGCGACGATCCGCGCGTCGGCGAGCTCCTTCTGCACCGCCCAGTCGTCGAGCGCGAGCGCGAGCGCGCGGCGGGCATCGCCCTCGACCTCGAGCTCGAACATCGCGTGCTCGCGCAGGTGGACACGATCGCCGCGCTCGGCGGCGGCCGCGATCCGGTCGCGCATCGCCTGCGCCAGCTTCTGCGCTGCGGGGCCATGCGCCGCGTGCTCGGCGATCGCGCGGCGGACGAGGAGGTTATCGATCATCTCGCGCCCGGCGAGCAGCGCCGAGGCGTCGGCCGGGTGGCCGGTCCACATCAGGACGTCGGCGAGCGCGGCGCGGCCGTAGGCGTCGTCGGGATCGAGCGCGAGCACCTCGTGGAGCTGCGCGGCCGCCGCGGCGTAGTCGCCGCGCACGATCGAGAGCTCGGCGAGCGCGGTCTCTGCCCAGCCGCGCAGCGCCGGGTCGACCCCGCCCCGCGCGAGCTCTGCGGCGAGCGCCTGGCGCGCCGGCTCGGCGTGGCCGGTCACGCCGTCGATCTGCGCGATGCAGGTGGTCGCGACGAGCGGCGCGGCGAGCTCGGCGACCCGGGCGCAGCCCTGCCGCGCGGTGGGGTAGTCGGCGGTGACGGTCGCGACCACGGCGAGCGTGAGCTGGGCCTGCGCGTCGTCGGGGCGCTCGCCGATCAGCCGGTCGAGATCGGCGCGCGCGCCGGTGAAGTCGTGAAGCGACTGGCGGATCGTCGCGCGCAGCAGCAGCACGTCGGGCGGCGGATCGTCCTGTGCCCACCAGCGCGCGAGCGTGGCCTGCGCGCGCCCGAGGTAGCGCGGATCCTGGAGCGCGCGGGCGCGCTGGATGTCGGCGCGCGCGAGCTCGGTCGCGAGATCGACGCGCTCGGGGTCCTCGCGCAGCGCCGCGCGCATCGCGAGCTCGCGCGGATCGCGCCTGGCCACCTGCGCGACGACCGATTTCGGGTCGGTCGGGGCGTAGCTCGGATAGGTCTGCGCGGTCACCGCGGCCGCCGCCGGCGGCGCGACCGCGAGCCAGATGCTCGCGACCACGACGCCGATCGCGCCGAGCGCCAGGACGGCCGTTCGGCGGCCTCGATCCCAAGTCCCCACGCCGGTATGTACGGCGATCACCCCGCTTCGGATCGCGAGGTGGATCAACGCGCGCGATCAGCTAGTTACGCAGCCAGCGGCCGATCGGCAGGCTGAGGAAGAAGCACAGCGACAGCGCGAGCACGACCGCGCCGCCGCTCGGCACGCGCCACGAGGTCGAGATGAACAACCCCGCCAGCCCGGAGATCGCGGCGATCGCGATCGACCAGCACAGGTAGCCGCGCGTGCTGCGCGCGAGGTTGCGCGCGGCGGCCGCGGGCACGACCACCATCGCCTCGACCAGCAGCGCGCCGATGATCTTGAGGCTCACCGTGATCGCGATCGTGACCAGCACGACGAAGCCGTAGTCGATCATGGTGGTCGGGGCGCCGCGCGCGCGCGCGACCGGCGGGCTCAGGCTGTCGGCCAGGATCGTGTTGTAGGCGTACGCGACCGCGGCGCCGACCAGCGTGCCGAGCACCATCACGAGGATCAGATCGCGATCGGTGATGGTGAGCACGCTGCCGAACATCACCGCCTCGATCTGGTGGATGTTGAAGCGCCGGGTCGCCGCGACCAGCAGGCAGATGCCGAGGCCGAGCGTGAACGCCATGAACACGCCGATCACGGTGTCGGGCGGCAGCGTGGTCTGACGGCGGACGTACACCATGATCACCGCGACCAGCAGGCAGAACCCGAGGATCGCGGTGTAGGTCTCGTCGAGCGGCTGGCCGATCGCCACGCCGATCACCAGGCCGGTGAGCGCGGCCTGGCCGAGCGTGGTCGAGAAGAACGCGAGCCGGCGCGCGACCACGAGGTGCGACAGCCCGCCGAGCAGCGGCGCGAGCATCAGGATCGCGACCACGCCGCGCGCGACGAACGGGTACTGGAACTCCGACGGAAGGCCGATCGCCCGCGCGAGATCGATCCACCAGCCGTACAGCCAGGTCACGGCGCCACCGCGTCGAGCGCCGCGCCGGCGCGCTCGAGCACCTTCGCCGGCTGGCCGCTGTCCTTGATCTTCACGTCGAGGAGCGTCACGCGGTTCGCGACGCGCCGCACCTGCGCGCGATCGTGCGACACCATCACGACCGTCGTGCCGTGATCGTCGCGCAGCGCGCACAGCAGCGAGTCGAGCTGCGCGATCGCATCGGGATCGAGCCCGGTCGCCGGCTCGTCGCACAGCAGCAGCTCGGGCGCCGGATCGATCGCGTTGCCGATCAGCACGCGGCGCAGCTCGCCGCCCGACAGCTCGCCGAGCCGCCGCCGCTCCATGCCGGCGAGCCCGACCTTCGCGAGGATCGCGGTGATCCGCGACCGCGCGTGCGGCCGCACGCCGAGGCACACCGGCCAGCTCTGGCGCGACAGCGCGAGGAACTCGGCGATCGTGATCGGCAGCGTGCGATCCGCGACGAAGCTCTGCGGCACGTAACCGATCACGCCGCCGCGCCGGAAGTACATGCGGATCTCGCCGGCGAACGCGGTCTGACCGAGCATCGCGGTGAGCAGCGTGCTCTTGCCCGCACCGTTGGGGCCGATCACCACGTGGATCGTGCCGGCGTTGATCTCGAGGGACGCGTCGTCGACCACGAGCCGGCCTTCGCGCCGGATCGTGACGTGGTCGAGCTCGATCGCGGAGTTGCTCACGGCGGATCGGTGACCAGCGCCTTCACCAGGGTCTCGGCGTTGCGCTGCATCACGGTGGCGAACTCCTCGGGCGAGTACGTACCGACCGCGACGTGGCTGATGATGTAGACCTTGGCGCCGGTGGCGTCGCGCAGCGTGGCGAGCAGCTTCTCGGGGAAATCCTCCTCGGTGAGCACGACCGCGATGTTCTGCTTCTTCATCAGCTCGATCATGTCGCCGAGCTCCTTGGCCGACGGCGTCAGGCCGTGCGCGGGCTGGACCACGCCGGCGAGCTCGATGCCGAACTCCTGGAGCAGGTAGCTGTAGCCGTCGTGAACGGTGACCACCCGCTTGATCTTGGCGTGCGCGAGCTGCGCGGCCGCCGCGCTCTGGATCGCGCGCAGCTTGTCGGCGTAGCTCGACGCGTTCTGCGCGAACGCGTCGGCGTCCTGCGGGCGCAGCTCGCCCAGCTTCTTCGCGATCAGCCGGGTCTGCTGGATCGCGTTGGTGAACGAGATGAACGTGTGCGAGTTCGGCGAGTCGCCGTGCGTGCTCTTGATCAGCGGGGTCTGCGCGTTGACCTCGATCACCGCGAGGTGGGTGTTGCCCGACGCCTTGATCATGTCGCGGATGAAGTCGTCGTGGCCGATGCCGTTGATCACGATCGCGTCGAGCTTGGCGAGCTTGGCGATGTCGTCGGGCGATGGCTGATAGTTGCCGGCGTCGATCTCGCCGGGCAGGACCGGCACGACCTCGGCGTTCGGCACGCCGGCGATCACGTTGGCGGTCCACGAGTAATACGGATGCAGCGTGACGCCGACGCGCAGCGGGCCCTGGGCCACGACCGGGTGGAGCGCGGGCTGCGCCTCCGGCGACGGCGGCGGCGCCTGGTCCTTCGGCTTGTTGCAGGCGCCGAGCGCGATCAGCGCGACCAGCACGAACGTGGAGTGACAGAGCGATTTCATGGCGCCGCCATCGTGACACGCCGCCAGCCATCTTCGAACGCGGGCGTCGCCGCCGGCTTGGCGAGCGCGCGCGTGCCGACCCAGACCGAGACGTGGAGCAGCGTGCCGTCGCGCAGCTTGTGGTGGGTCTCGTCGACATAGGCCTGCGGATCGATCGGCGTGCCGGGGTCCGGCTCGAGGATCGAGATCACGAACGTGGGGCGCTTCGACGCGGCGTCGGGCGCGCCGACGTAGTTGATCAGCGTGCCGTCGCGGAGCATCGTCCAGGTGTAGCCGGCGTGATCGAGCGGATCCGGCGCGAACGGCGGGATCGCGCGCGCGGCGAGCGCGGCGACGGTCGGCCAGTCGCCGGCGCGCGAGCGCACGTCCTCGGCCTCGGTCAGGCCCTCGAGGCACGCGCGGTACAGCCGCTGCGCCTCGGGATCGAGCTCGCGGAACGCGACCTCGTCGACCGCGACCTGCGGCGCGCGGCCGGCGCCCGCGGTGTCGCGCCGGAACCACGTCGCGCCCATCAGCAGCGCCGACCAGAACACGATGTGGACGACCGCGCGCACCACGCCTGCGGTCTCGCGCAGCAGCGACGGCGACTGCACGATCACCACTTCGCACCGCCCTTCACCGGTGCTGCGCGGTCCGGCAGCGCCGGACCTTGCGATCCCCGTGCGGACCTCGCCCTCGCTCGTTGCCGACTTCGCCTTCACGTCGCTGCTCGGGTCGTCGCACGACTTGGCGGACGTGTCAAAGCCGCGAACCCCACGCCGGAGCTACGAGCGTCGCCGCCGGTCGGATCACCAGGTAAGCTTCGCAGATGCGCCTCGCCCTGGTCGTCGCGCTCGCCGCCTGCGCGAGCTCGCCCTCCCCGACTCGCTACCTCACGATCGGCACCGACGCGCTCCCGGCGGCCCGCGCCGCGGCCGCGCACGACGGCGCGACGCTCGACGTGCTCGACAGCGCGGGCGGCGTCGCCGTGATCGCGCTCGCCGACCGCGAGCTGCCCGCGCTGTCCGCGCAGATCCACGCGCAGCTCGATCGCTGCGGCGGCTACATCGTCCACGACTCGCTCGCCGACGCGCGCGCCGCGCTACGCCCCGCGCGCGAGCGGCCGGTCGACTACACGATCGATCGCGACGCGATCGTGCGCCGCGTCCTGCCCGCGCTCGATCGCGGGCGGATCCTCGACACGATCCGCGAGCTGTCGGCGATGCACAGCCGCTACTACCAGTCGCCCGGCGGCGCCGCCGCCTCGACGTGGCTCGCCGAGCGCTGGCGCGGCCTGACCTCGCGGCCCGAGGTCACGGTCGAGCTCGTCGATCACGGCTACCCCCAGAAGTCGGTCGTGATGACCATCCCGGGCACGACGCGCGCGAGCGAGGTGATCGTGATCGGCGGCCACCTCGACTCGATCGTCATGCGCGGCGGCAGCGCGGCCAGCGCGCCCGGCGCCGACGACGACGCGTCGGGCATCGCCACGCTCACCGAGGTCGCGCGGGTGTTGCTCGCGAGCGACTATCGACCGCAGCGCACGATCCAGTTCATCGCGTACGCCGCCGAGGAGATCGGGCTGCGCGGCTCGCAGGCGATCGCGCGCGACTACCAGCAGCGCGGCATCGACGTGGTCGGCGCGCTCCAGCTCGACATGACCAACTACCGGGGCTCCGACAAGGACATCTGGCTGATGAAGGACTTCACCAGCGGCAAGCAGAACGCGTTCCTCACCGCGCTGATCGATCGTTACGTCGGCGCGAGCTGGGGCCTCGACGCCTGCGGCTACGCGTGCTCCGACCACGCGTCGTGGTTCCGCATCGGCGTGCCCGCGTCGATGCCGTTCGAGTCGCGCATGCGCGATCACAACCTCCGCATCCACACCAAGGACGACACGCTCGAGATCAGCGGCAACAACGCCGACCACGCGCTCAAGTTCGCGCGGCTCGCCGCGGCCTACGCGATCGAGCTCGGCAAGGGCGAGCTCGGCGGCCCGGCGATCGCGACGCCGTCCGAGTCGCACCACCGCGCGTGGTGGCTCGGGCTCGCCGCGGGCGCGCTGGCCGCCGGCTTCGCGCTGCGCCGCCGGCGCCGCTAAGGCCTCGGCGCGCGCAGCATGTTGGCGCGCCGGCCGACGTCGTCGATCGCGCGGTACTGCTCCGGCGTCAACGTGACGTCGGCGGCCGCGACGTTCTCGCGCAGGTGCGCCGGGTTGCACGTGCCGGGGATGACGACGATCTGCTTCGAGCGGTGGAGCAGCCAGGCGAGCGCGGCCTGCGCCGGCGTGATCCCGATCGAAGCCGCCACCCGGGTCAGCACCGAGTCGGCGAGCGCGAGCGCGCCGGTCGCGAGCGGGTAGTACGCGATGAACGCGATGCCATCGCGCTCGCACAGCTCGAGCACCGGCTCGCTGCGCCGATCGATCACGTGATAGAGGTTCTGCACCGAGGCGACCGTGAAGTGCGCGCGCGCCTGCGCGATGTCGTCGACCGTGACGTTGCACAGCCCGACGTGGCGGATCTGGCCGGCGCGCTGGAGCTCGGCGATCGCGCCGAACTGCTCGTCGCGCGGCACCTTGTCGTCGATGCGATGCAGCTGCCACAGGTCGATGCGATCGACGCCGAGCGTCTTGCAGCTGCCGGCGACCGCCATGCGCAGCGCCTCGGGCCGGCCGTCGTTCACCCACTTGAACGGCGCGGGGCGCAGGCAGCCGCCCTTGGTCGCGACGACCATGCCGGCATACGGGTGCAGCTGCTCGCGCACGAGCAGCTCGCTGATCAGCGGGCCGTAGGCGTTCGCGGTGTCGACGAAGTCCACCCCGAGCTCGGGCAACGCGTGCAGCGTCGCGCGCGCCGCGGCCATGTCGGGCGGCGGCCCCATCACGCCGCGGCCGGTGACGCGCATCGCGCCGAACCCGAGGCGATGGATCGTGAGGTCTCCGATCGCGATCGTGCCGGCCGCCGCCGCGCTGGTCATCTCGGTAATCGTCGCAGCCGATCGGCGCGCTGTCGAGATGGCAGGCGCGATGCACGCGGTCGCTGCATGGACCCCACCCGCACGCTCCTACCGCGCCGCGCCATCACGGGCGGCGTGATCGCCGGGCTGATCGGCGGCGCGGTGCTCGAGCTGTACTTGCTGGGCATCGCGCTGCTCCACGGCGCCGACGTGTGGCCGATCGTCAAGGCCGCGGCCGCGCCGCTCCTGGGCGCGCGCGCACAGCACGGCGGCTTCGACCTGGCGTCCGTGGTGATAGGCCTCACCTGTCACTTCGCGGTCGCGATCGCGTGGGCGGTGGTGTTCGCGCTCATGATCTACGGGATCAGCCGACCCGCGACCGTGCTCGCGGGAATCGCCTGGGGCGTGATGGTGTGGGCGATCATGTACATCGCGGTGCTGCCGCTGCTCGGCCTGGGCCAGCTGGCGAGCGCCGCGCCGACCGGGCGCGCCGTGCTCGCCCACATGGTGTACGGCCTCGCGATCGGGGTCGGCTTCGTGCCGTTCCAGGTCCGCGAGCCGCTCGCGCCGATGCGGCCGCTCGGTGCCCCGTGACCGAGGTCGCGATCATCGGCGGCGGGATGGCCGGGCTGGCGGCGGCGCGCGTGCTGGTCGATCACGACGTCGATGTCGAGCTGTTCGAGGCCACCGATCGGGTCGGCGGCCGGGCGCACAGCGAGCGCGAGCCCGACACCACGATCGCGATCGAGCTCGGCCCCGAGTTCGTCCACGGCGAGCCGCGCTCGACCTGCCGGCTGGCGCACGAGGCCGGGATCCGGCTCGATCTGATCGAGCAGGAGCACCACGTCAGCGACCACGGCCAGCTCGTCCGCGCGCCGGACCTGTGGTCGCGGTTCGGCGCGCTCCTGTGCGACGTGCCGTACCGCGACGAGTCGGCGCGGGCCTATCTCGATCACGAGCCGATGTCGGACCAGGATCGCGCGCTGTTCGCGAGCCTGGTCGAGGGCTTCTTCGCCGCGCCGCTCGACGACATCAGCATCGCGAGCGTCGCCGCCGACGCCAGCGGGCCGGGCGAGCCGCCGGCGCGGCAGTACCACGTCCACGGCGGCTACGGCCGGATGGTCGACTTCCTGGCGGCGCGCGCCGCGGCCGGCGGCGCCACGATCCACCACGGCTGCTTCGTCGAGGCGATCGACTGGGCGTCGCGCCCGATCCGCATCGCGTATCGCACGGGCGGCCGCGTCGACGGCTTCGCGACCGCCGATCGCGTGATCGTCACGCTTCCGGTCGGGGTGTTGCCCGACGTGCGGTTCGACCCGGGCCTGGGCGATCACGAGCTCGCGCTGCGCCAGATCGCGATGGGCCAGGTGGTGAAGCTGGTGCTGTGCCTGCGCGAGCCGGTGCTCGGCGATCACCTCGCGCGCCGGCTCGACTTCGTGCACGCCAGCTCCGGCGCGTTCCCGACCTACTGGCTCGCGTCGCAGGAGGATCGCCATCAGCTGACCGCGTGGGCCGGCGGCCCGCACGCGCGCGCGCTCGCCGGCCAGCCCGCCGAGGCGCTCGCCGAGCGCGCGATCGACGGCTTCGCCGAGGCGATCGGCGTGCCGCGGGCGAAGGTCGCCGGCGCGGTCATGCACCACCACTTCCACGACTTCGACGCCGATCCGTGCTTCCGCGGCGCGTACAGCTACACCCGCGCCGGCGGCATCCGCGCGGCGGAGCAGCTCGCGCGGCCGCTGCACGACCGGCTGTACTTCGCCGGCGAGGCGACCGATCCCGACTACGAGGGCACGGTGGCCGGCGCGCTCGCCAGCGGGGCCCGCGCGGCGCGTCAGGTGCTCCGCGCGCTGCGCTACCGGGCGTAGCGCGCGAGCGCGCGCCCGGGCTCATCCTACCGCGGCGACGTGCTCCGGCGTGTAACCGACGCCGATCGCGCGCGCGACGTAGCGCCGCAGCACCGGCGCGCGGCGCAGCAGCCAGCGCGCGATCCGCAGCGTGCGATCGCCGCGGCCGCGCACCACCTTGGCGAGCACGCGTGCGTGGATCTGCAGCTGCAGCGCCTGGGTCTTGCGCGTCGCGGGCTCGCGGCGGGCCTGCACCGCATCGACCTCGGCGTCGCTCAGCGTGCCTTCGCGCAGGCCGCGCGCGAGGAGGTTCGCGGTCGCGACCGCATCCTGGACCGCGAGGTTGATGCCGACGCCGCCGACCGGCGACATCGCGTGCGCGGCGTCGCCGATGCACAGCAGGCCCGGCACCGCCCAGCGCTCGAGCCGATCGACCCGCACGGTCAACAGCTTGATGTCGTCCCAGTCGCGCACCTCGTCCACGCGTTCGCCGAGCTGCGGCACGACGCGGCGCAGGTCGCCGCGGAACGCCGCGATGCCGCGCTCGCGGATCTCGGCGAACCCGCCCTTCTCGATCAGGTACGCGCACTGCCAGTAGTCGCCGCGATCGAGCATGACCAGGAACTGATCCGCGGTGACGATCGCGAACACGTGGTCGCGATCGATCGGCAGGCGCCGGAGCTTCATCCACATCACGTCGATCGGCGCGCCGAGATCGCGCACGCGCAGGCCCGCCGCGGTGCGCACCACCGAGTGGCGGCCGTCGCAGCCGACCACCAGGCGCGCGCGCACCACGCGGCCATCGCCGAGCGTCACGCCGGCGATGCGCTCGCCGTCGCGCACCAGGCCGGTGACGTCGCTCTCCATCATCAGGTGGAAGCGCGGCAGGATGTCGGCCTTGCGGCGCACGAACTCGAGGAAGTCCCACTGCGGCATCATCGCGAAGAACTTGCAGCGGGTCGGCAGGCGCGCGAGGTCTGGTCCGGCGACGCGCTCGCCGAGGATGTCGAAGTCGATCTCGGGCAGCTCGCGGTGCGGCAACGCGAGGAGCTCGTCGAGCGCGCCGAGCTCGGCGAGCACGTCGAGCGTCGAGGGATGGATCGTGTCGCCGCGAAAGTCGCGCAGGAAGTCGCGGTGCCTCTCGAGCACGATCACGTCGACGCCGGCGCGCGCGAGCAGCCAGCCGAGCATCATCCCCGCGGGGCCACCGCCCGCGATGCAGCAGGTCGTGGTGAGCGTCTCCATGGACAAGGTTAGCGCCGCTAGCGGCGGGCGCCGAGCGCGCGCGACACCAGCGCTTCACGCACGCCGGGCGCGCGATCGCGCGACACCGGGACGGCGAGCTCGCCGACCTGGAGCACGAGCTCTCCCGAGGCGCGGCCGAGCTCGCGCACGCGATCGAGCACGACCAGCCAGTTGCGATGCGTGCGCAGCACGACGTCGGCAAATCGCTGCTCGAGCGCGGCCAGCGACAGATCGACCAGATAGCGGCCATCGACGTGATGCACGTAGGCGAGCCGATCGGCGGCCTCGAACGCGAGCACGCCGTCGATCGGCAGGAACACCAGGCTCTGCGCGGTGCGCGCGACCAGCCGGGACGGCGCGGCCGCGGCGCGCGCGGGCCGGCGCGCGATCAGGCGGTCGACGCAGGCCGCGACGCGCTGGCGGGTCAACGGCTTGAGCAGATAGTCGACCGCGCCGGCCTCGAAGCCGGCGAGCGCGTGCTCGGCGAGCGCGGTCGCGAGCACGAGCTGCGGCGCGCCGGGCTGCGCGGCGACCCGCCGCGCCCAGTGCAGGCCCGACGCGTCGCCCGGGCGATCGACCAGCCGGATGTCGACGAACGCCGCGTCGATCGCGAGCTCGGCGGCGAGCGCCTGATCGGCCTCGGCGATCGTGCCGACCGCGGCGACCAGCTCGACCCGCCGCGTGCCGGCGAGCAGCTCGCCGAGGTAGCGCCGCGCCGGCGGCTCGTCCTCCACGATCAGCGCGCGCAGCATCACGCGGTCACCAGGTGGACGGTCGCGCGCGTGCCGGTCGGCGCCGAGTCGATCACGAGCGTCGAGCCCGGCGCGTCGCACGCGAGCCGCCGCCGGGTCAGCGCGAGGCCGCGCGCGCCGTCGCGCAGCTCGGGCGCCATCCCCGGGCCGTCGTCCTCGATCGTGCAGCGCAGCGCGCGATCGGCGACGCGCAGCTCGACCTTGACCGTGCCGCCGCCGGGGCGCTGCAGCGCGCCGTGCTGGATCGCGTTCTCGACCAGCGGCTGGAGCAGCAGCACCGGCACCGCGATCGCGGCCGCGGCCGGATCGATCGACCACTCGACGACCAGCCGGCCGGCGTGGCGGGCCGCGAGGATCCGCGCGTAGCGCTTGAGCCAGGCGACCTCGTCGGCGGCGGACTGGACCTCGCGCTCGGCCATCGCGACCACGTCGCGGAGCAGGTCGCCGAGATCGCCGACCAGCTCGCGCGCGGTGTCGGGATCGTCGCCGACCAGGCCGCTGATCGCGTTGAGCGTGTTGAGCACGAAGTGCGGCTCGAGCGCGGCGCGCACCCGGGCGCGCTCGATCTCGCGGCGCAGATCGGCGCGCTCGCGCTCGCGGGCCCGCGCGTCGGCCACCGCGCGCGGCAGCAGCACGAGCATCCCCCACAGCCCGACCATCGCCATGGCGAGGTACGCGCCCTTGATCGCCTCGCCCAGCAGCGTCGCGCCGGGATCGAACTCGAGCACGCCGGCGCGATCGAACGCGAGCGCGATCACCGCGAGCACCGCGCCGCTGACCGCGGCGAGCCCGTAGGCGAGCGCGATCGTGCGCGTGGTCGACAGCGCGCGGCGCTCGCCGAGCGCGAGCCCGAGCGCCAGCGTCACCGGCACGACGATCACGACCGCGGCGAAGAACGCGACGAGGCCCACCGTGGTGTCGGGCTGGCCGGCGAGCGCGCGTGCGGCCGAGGGCGCGAGCACGAACGCCAGCAGCACGGCCACGCCGATCGCGTGCTGCTTCCTCGACGGGATGCCGATCGCCACGTTCGCAGGATGCCACACCCGCGCGCCGTGCCACGCAGGTTCCGGCTCGTCGCCGGCCAGCCGCCTCCGGTCGCAAACTCGCCGCCGGTCGTCGCCTCGCCGCTTGCCTTGCCGGCGCGCGCCGCAACAGTGCCGCCATGACGAACCTCCGCTTCGCGCTCGTGCTCGCGCTCGCGAGCTGTGCTCACCACGATCCCGCACCGCCCACCGCGCCCGCGGTCCACGCCGCGCTCGCCGGCGCGTGGGCCGGCACGATCGACCTGCCCGGCCAGCCGCTCGCGTTCTCGGTCGTGCTCGGCGACGACGGCAAGGGCACGATCGACATCCCGGCGCAGGGCGCGACCGGCCTCGCGCTGTCCCGGGTCGCGCTCGCCGGCGATCGCGTGTCGTTCGAGCTCGCGCAGGTCGGCGCCGCGTTCACCGGCACGCTGCGCGGCGACGCGATCGCCGGCACGATGACCCAGAGCGGCCAGCGCTTCCCGTTCCAGCTCGCGCGCAAGGGCGCCGCGCCCGCCGCCGACCGCTACGTGCCGCCGCCGCCCGGCCCCGCGCTCGCTGCCTCCGATGCCGGCGACCTGGTCGGCGGGTGGCGAGGCGCGGCCGGCCCGACCGCGCTCGCGCTCGAGCTCGCGGTGCGCGGCGACGGCGTGGTCGGCACCGCGGGGCTCGGCGCCGGCTGCCCGCACGCGCGCCACGTCGCGCACCTGACCAGGCACGGTGCGCGCATCCAGTTCGAGCTCGACAGCAAGCCGCCGGCCTACTTCGACGGCGAGCTCGCGGCAGGCGCGATCACCGGCACGCTACATCGCGGCGGCGCCGCGTCGCCGGCGCGGCTCACCCGGGTCGTGCCGCCCGCCGTGCCGTATCGCGAGCTCGAGGTCGCGATCGCGTCGACCGGCGGGGTCACGCTCGCCGGCACGCTGACCCTGCCGGCCGGTGCCGCGCGCGCGCCGGCGGTGGTGATGGTGACCGGCTCGGGGCCGCAGGATCGCGACGAGTGCGTGTACGGCGTGCGGCCGTTTCGCCAGCTCGCCGACTACCTCGCGCGCCACGGCATCGCGAGCCTGCGCTACGACGATCGCGGCACCGCGCGCTCGACCGGCGACTTCGCCGCGGCGACCCCGCCCGACTTCGCCGACGACGCGCGCGCCGCGCTCGCGCTGCTGCGCACGCGCGCCGAGATCGATCCGGCGCGGATCGGCATCCTCGGTCACAGCGAGGGCGGCATCATCGCGCCGATGGTCGCCGCCCAGACCCGCGACGTCGCGTTCATCGTGCTGTGGGCCGGGCCCGCGCTGCCGATGCCGGAGGTCGATGTCCAGCAGACCGGCGACATGATGCGCGCCGAGGGCGCGCCCGAGGCGGCGGTCGCGAGCGAGGTCTCGCGCGAGCGCCGCGTAATGGCGGCGCTCGCAACGGCGCACAGCGAGGCCGAGCTGCGCGCGGCGCTCCGCGCGATCTCCGACGACCCGGCGTGGATCGACGCGCGGGTCGCCGACACCTGGAGCCCGTGGCTGCGCTGGTACCTCGACTACGATCCCGCCGCGACGCTCGCGAAGCTGCGCTGCCCGGTGCTCGCGCTGGACGGCAGCCTCGACATGCAGGTCGCGGCCGCGCCCAACCTCGCCGCGATCCGCAAGGCGCTCGCGCACCACGCCGACGTCGAGGTCGACGAGCTGCCGGGCCTGAACCACCTGTTCCAGCGCGCGAGGACCGGCGCGGTCTCGGAGTACGCGCAGCACCCGGCGATCGACGACGCGGTGCTCGAGGTCACGACCCGGTGGATCGCGAAGCACGCGGGCCTCGGATCGTGACGCGCAGCCCGACCGGCTGCTCGCGCGCGAACGCGTGCCGCCAGCCGACGCAGATCGTGCGCGACGTTGATCTCGTCAGGCGGCCGCGGTCGCCGCCTTGTGAACCGCCTCGATCTCGAGCGTGATCTCGACCTTGTCGCCGACCACGATGCCGCCGGCCTCGAGCGCGACGTTCCACGTCATGCCGAAGTCCTTGCGGCTGATCGCCGTCTTGCCCGAGAACCCGGTGCGCGTGCCGCCCCACGGATCCTTGACCACGCCGCCGCCCTCGACCGCGATCGCGACCGGGCGGGTCACGCCGTGGATCGTGAGGTCGCCGGCGAGCTCGAACGCGTCGTCGCCGCGCCGCTCGATCTTCGTGCTGGTGAACGTGATGTGCGGGAACTGCGCGACGTCGAGGAAGTCGGGCGAGCGCAGGTGGTCGTCGCGCTTCTGGTCCCTGGTATCGAGGCTCGCCGCGTCGATCGTGACCGCGAGGCGCGACGCCTCGGGGTGCTCGGGGTCGAACTGCAGCTCGCCCGACCAGGTGCCGAACCGGCCGTGGACCTTGGACACCATCAGGTGGCGGACGTGAAAGCCGATGCTCGAGTGCTGGAGGTCGAAGTCCCACTGGCTCATCGCAAGCTCCTTCTTGGTTCTCGCTGTTGCGTCGGTATATGATCGTAACCAACATCATCTTGAGAACCGCATGGACCCCTCGCAAGAAGGCACAGCGATGTCACCGAGGAACATCAAGCCGCATCGCGCGGAGGCGTGCCCCGCCGTCCGCGAGGTGCTCCACCGCGTCGGCGACAAGTGGAGCGTGCAGATCATCGCGCTGCTCGGCGAAGGGTCGATGCGATTCAGCGAGTTGCGGCGCGCGATCGAGGGAATCTCGCAGCGCATGCTGACCCTCACGCTGCGCGGGCTCGAGCGCGACGGGTTGATCTCGCGAACGCTGTTTCCCGAGATCCCGCCGCGGGTGGACTACGAGCTGACCCGGCTCGGCAAGACCTTGCTCGAGCCGATCCGCGGGCTCGCGGACTGGGCGGCGGAGCACCGCACGTCGATCCAGGAGGCGCGGGCCCGGTTCGATACCCGGAGCAAGCGCGTGACCTGAGTCGCAAGTGCGCGAGATCGCGTCGCCACGGGCCGAACCGTGCGAACATCGAGCCGATTCGCCGTGGTCGTGGCTCCTCTGTTCATGGTGTCGGTCGCGTTCCCGGATGCCGCGGGCGAGGTGGTGCCCCTGCACCCGGCCGACCGGCCGCCCGACGACGACCTGGTGCACCGCGCCCGCGGCGGCGACGCGTGGGCGATCGAGGCGATCTACCGGCGCTACGTGCGGCTGGTCGCGAGCACGGCGCAGCGCCTGCTGCGCTCGAGCGACGAGGTCGACGACGTGGTCCAGGAGACATTCCTGATCGCGTTCGAGCAGCTCGAGCGGCTCGCCGACCCGGCGGCGCTGCGCGGCTGGCTCGCGCAGATCGCGGTCAGCCGGGTGCACCGGCGGTTTCGCTGGCGCAAGTGGACGCGGCTGTGGTCGGGCGCCGAGCTCGAGGCGTCGCTGCACGACCAGGCGTCGGGCGAGGCATCGCCCGAGCAGCGCGCCGAGCTCGCGCTGATCGATCGCGCGCTCGGCCGGATGGCGCTCAAGCTGCGCACGCCGTGGGTGCTGCGCCACGTGGTCGGCTACCGGCTCGAGGACGTCGCGACCGCGTGCGGCTGCTCGCTCGCGACCGTGAAGCGCCGGCTCGCCGAGGCCGAGGCGATCGTCGCCGACCACCTGGGCGAGGAGGTCGCGCCGTGACGCGCGAGCCGATCGAGCAGATCCTCGAGCCGTCGATCGACGAGACGCGGATCGCGTCGGTGTGGCAGCGCGTCCATCACGCGCGCACCGGGCGCCGCGCGTGGCCGCGCTGGCCGCTCGCGCTCGGGCTCGCGGCGGCGGCGGCGATCGTCGCGGTCGTGCTGTGGCCGCACGGCGGCACCGGCCCGCTCGCGGCGCGCGATCCGCAGATCGCGGTCGCGCCGGGCGCCGAGCTCGGTGCGTCGGCCGCGCGCGCGGTCGAGCTCGACGACGGCTCGCGGGTCGAGCTCGCGGCCGACGCGCGCATGCAGGTGCTGTCCAACGATGCCGACCGGTTCGTCGCGCTGCTCGGCCACGGCCGCGCGCACTTCGACGTGCGCCCCGGCGGGCCGCGACGCTGGGAGATCGAGACCTCGCGCGCGACGGTCGAGGTGGTGGGCACCGCGTTCGTGGTCGATGCCGACGATCACCGCCTGCTGGTCGCGGTCGAGCGCGGCGTCGTGATGGTGCGCGGCGAGCGCGTGCCCGGCCGCGTCGTGCGGCTGACCGCCGGCCAGCACCTCGAGATCGCGGATCCTGCGCCGGTCAAGACCGCCGCGGCGAGCCCGCCCTCGCCGACGCCTGCGCCCGCGCCGGTCGCGCCGCCCCCGCCCGCCCCGCCGCCACCGCCGCCGCCACCGCTGCCCCCGGCACCTCGCCCGGCACCGCATGCCGCACCGCCGCCCGCGCAGGACCTCGCGGGCGTGCTCGCCGATGCCGATCAGCGCCGCACCGGCGGCGACGCCGCGGGCGCGGCCGAGCTGCTCGAGCGCGCGCTCGCCGGCGCCAAGGGCGACGAGTCGACCGGCCTGGCCGAGTTCACGCTCGGCCGGATCTACCTCGAGAACCTCGGCCAGCCCGACAAGGCCGCCGCTGCGTTCGGCAAGGTGATCGCGCTCGGCGAGCCGCTCGGCTTGCTCGAGGACGCGCGCGCGCGCCGGATCGAGGCGCTGGTCAAGGCCGGCCACCGCGACGACGCCGCCGCCGCGCTCGCCGAGTACGATCGCGCGCACCCGCACGGCGTGCATCGCGCGATGCTGCACGCGCTGGTCGGCCCGTGAAGCTCGCGATCGCGAGCGTCGCGGCGCTCGCGGCGGTGGCGAACGCCGAGCCGCGGGTCGAGCTCGCGCGCTGCACCGCGTTCGACGTGCGCGCGCTGCGGGTCGCGATCGATCGCGAGCTTCCGACCGATCCCGCGCTGCGCACGCGCGACTTCGCGATCGTGGTCGAGTGCCCGGATCTCGCGACCGCGTCGCTCCACGTCGAGCCGGTGCCCGCCGACGGCGCGATCGCGCGCACGGTCGATCTCGGCGAGGTGCCGACCGACCTGCGGCTCAAGCTGCTCGCGCTCGCGGTCGCCGAGCTGGTCGAGGTCGCGGCGAGCGACACCAGCGGCCCCGCCCCGCAGGTGCTGGTCCCCGTCACCGACACGATCGCGCCGGTGATCCGCCCCGCGCCGCGCGCGCCACCGCCGCGGATCGCGGCCGCGCCGCCGCCGGACCTCGAGCAGGTCGTGTCGACCGGCGCGCCCGCACCGCACCCCGCGCGCTGGTCGCTCGCGCCGAGCGTCGGCATGCGGCTCTACACCTCGACGCCGACCGCGCTCGCGCAGGCCGGCGCCGAGCTCGCGCTGCCATGGCTGCGGATCGGCGTGCGCGGCGCGCTCGGCACCGGCAGCGATGCGCTCGGCTCGTTCCGGCCGTACCTCGCGACCGCCACCGTCGCGCGCGACCTCGCGTGCCGCGCCGGGCTGTGCCTGGTCGCGCGGATCGAGGGCGGCGTCGCCGGCGTGACCGCGCGCCCCGCGAGCACCGCGGTGGCGATCGCGCACGACGCGAGCGCCGCCTACGGCCAGGCCACGCTCGCCGGCGAGCTCGTGCATCGCTTCACCGGGTGGAGCGTGCTCGCGAGCATCGAGGCCGGCTGGGCCGAGGGGTTGATCGCACGGGCCGGCGGGCGCGACGCGGCGGCGCTCGCCGGACCGGTCGTGATCGGCGAGATCGGAGTGCGCTTCCGATGATCCGCGCGCTCGTGCTGGTGGCGCTGTGCGCGTGCACGGTCGATCGCGACGTCCTGGTCGCGAACCAGACGATCACGACGTGCCCCGAGGCGCTCGCCGGCGCGAGCGGCCAGGCGTGCGCGTTCACCGGCACCTGCGACGGCAACCCGGGGAGCCCGTCGAGCTGTTGCAGCGACACCGCGTACTGCGAGGGCGGCGCGCTGGTCGTGAACCACGCGTGCAACCCGGACTGCGCGCCGTGCACCGACGATCGCCAGTGCACGCTCGGCGCCGCGATCTGCACCAACGACGTGTGCGAGCCGTGTCCGTCGACCGCGTCGTGCACCGCGTGCCCGGCCGGCTGGACCCGGCTGGCGCGCAACGGCTGCCCGACCTGCGACTGCGCGCCGCCGTCGGATTGCAACGGCGCGACCACCGCGAACGCGTGCCTCGCCGTCTCGAGCGGGATCTGCTACGTCGGGGCCGATTGCACCTCGGGCTGCGCGCCCGGCGACGAAGGTTGCTGCTCCAACCAGTGCGCCGCGCAGGGCTGCACCGGCCCGATCCCGGTCGGTTGCATGGCGAGCTGCGCGAGCAGCGGCGTGACGTGCGCCACCACCTGCGTGGCCGATCACTGCGATTGCGTGGCCGGCCAGTGGAAGTGCACCGCGGCGTGTGTTGACGGAGCGCACGCTTCCTGTATCGCGCCGTGAGAAACGCTGAGCCGTTTTTCGCGCCGTCGGCTCTTTGCCGACATGAAGCCAATCCTCCTCGCCTTGCCTTCCTTCGCGCTCGTGTCGGGTTGCATGGATCACAGCAGCACCGCGGATCAGGCCGCCGCGCTGGCGCCGGCCTGTCAGGTCGACGGCACGCGCACCGATCCGTCCCTCGTCGTCACCGATGCCGGCGTGCTGTCGCGCTTCAGCTTCGAACGCACGGTCAAGCAAGTGCTCGCCAGCGTGCCGGCCAGTCCGAGCGAGACCCCGACCCAGCTCTACCAGCAATGGATGAGCACGTTCGGGCCGACCGATTGCACCAACCCCAAGGTCAACCCCGAGCACTACGACATGAAGTGCCCGCGCACTCCCGAGTTCGAGCTCGCGAGCGTCGACCCGTTCGATCCAAACAGCGGCACCGAGTTCGTGCCGGTCGCGCTGACCAACCGGTTCGACCTCGCGCCGACCAGCGGCGCGAACTGCGGCGAGTACCGCATCGTGTACGCGATGAAGTCGAGCAAGATCCTCGGCCGCGGCTTCTACATCTTCGAGGGCGCGATGCCCAACCCGAACCCCGCGCTCGGGCTGACCGGCTGCCTGCCGATCGCCGAGTTCTGGCAGTCGCTGTCGGTCGTGCCGAGCACCCAGTCGCTCGCCGACAAGCTCGAACAGTTCTACTACCTCGGCACCGCGATCCCGGGTGTCCCGGCGGTGGTCGACGCGCGCCACTACGGCCTCTACACCAACGGTGCGTACACCGCCGGCCAGATGCGCTCGAACATGTTCATCAACGGCGTGCAGTGGCACCTCCGCGAGTTCAAGCCCGATCTGGTCTGCGACGGCACCACCTCGGCGCCGAGCTGCACGCTGATGATCGATCACGTGTCGACCAAGACCAACCCGGCGCGCGAGCTGTTCGACGGCACCGCTTCGCTCGCGCCGCAGTTCGTGCAGGACTTCCCGTCCAACGTCAAGGCGCTCGCCGCCGGCGACCTCAACGCGATCGGCATGACGATCTCGAACGACCTGTACAACACCTACGAGAGTGTGTCCGAGCTCAACACCGACGTGCTCTACGACCAGCACGCCGACACCACGATCGAGTCGGCGATCCAGGCGCAGATCCCGCCGGGCAGCACGCTGACCGTGCAGGACATCCTGCGCCGCGCGTCGACCCAGACCTGCGGCGGCTGCCACCAGCTGTCGACGGTCGGCAACGAGGCGCAGCTCGGCGGCGGCCTGGTGTGGCCGCAGAGCCTGGGCTTCGTGCAGATCGACGAGCAGAGCCATCTGTCGCCCGCGCTCACCGACGTGTTCCTGCCGCACCGGCTCGAGGTGCTCGACGATTTCATCGCGTCGCACTGCGGGAGCACCGGGGCGGACGAGGACGACGGGCTCACGGTCGGCGGCTCGCAGGTCGGCGCGCCGAACTAGTGACGCCGCGCACGCGAGCGCGCCGGCTGTCGGATCGGGGCCGGGCTCGAGTCACTCATCGCCATGACTCGGTTCTCGATCGTCGGCGCCTGCCTGGTCGGGTGCACCTCCAGCCCGCGCGTCGCGTCGCATGCCGAGATCGTCACCCAGGTGGCGACCACCTCCGCGCCACCGGGTTCGGGCGCCCCGTCGGACCTGTTCGTGATGAACCTCGACGGCACCGGGCGGGTCCAGCTGACGCACGACGACCAGCTCGAGTTCCTGCCGCACTTCTCGCCCGACGCCACGGCCGTGCTCTACACCAAGTACGAGACCGGCACCTACGGCAGCCCGGGCGCGTACACCGACATCGCGCGCTACGACTTCGCCGACGACCGCGAGACCCTGCTCACCCATCGCGGCGACGCCGCGCAGGCGGCCTGGTCCCCGGATGGAACGAGCATCGCGTTCCTCACGCATGGCGTGGCGGCCGGCTCGGCGAGCACGCTGTGGCTGATGGACGCCGACGGCGGCAACGAGCGCGCGATCGCGTCGTCGAGCGGCGCGGTCGACGACGCGGTCTGGGGTGACATCGCGTGGTCGAGCGACGACTGGATCCTGCTGGCGATCGCCGAGGACATCGCCGGGCCGTGCTTCAAGGTGCGCCTCGACAAGCTCCGCCCCGACGGCAGCGCGCGGACCGAGGTCGACGACGGCGGCACGGCATGTACGCCGAGCGGGATGGAGCAGTCGGGCAACGCCGATCCCGGGTTCTCGCCCGACGGCGCGACGATCTACACGTCGTTCGGCATGCCGCGTGCGCCGGCCCACGCCTCGGCCCCGACCACCGAGCGCCGGCTGGAGGCGCTGTCGAGCGATGCGTGGTACGCCGGCAAGCCGAGGACCGATCTGAGCCTGCCCGCCGAGCCCGACTGCATCGAAGGTGTGCCGAAAGCGTCGCCCGACGGGACGCGCGTGCTGATCTTCCGCGCGTGCTTCGGCAGCAACGAGCCCGGGGGTGTTTACGTCACCGATACCGCAGGAAGCTATCGTACGTTCATCACCGAGGGCTTCGGTGCCGACTGGAACCCGATCGCGCCATGACGAACCCGCCGCGCAGCAAGTCGTGGCCGCGCTCCGTGTCCACCACGACGCGTGCTTCGCGTGGTCGCTGTCGTGCTGCGCGGGCATCCGCGCCGACGCCGAGGACGTGCTCCAGGAGGCGTTCGTGAGGGTGCTCGATGGCCGCGCGCGGTTCGCCGGGCGCTCGTCGGTCCGGACCTGGCTGTTCGGCGTGATCCGGCGGTGCGCGCTCGAGCAGCGCCGGCGCGCCACGGTGCGCCGCGTGCTGTCGGCGCAGCTGCTGGTCGAGCTCGTCGCGCGCCGCGCGCCGGCGGCGCCGGAGGTGCTCGCCGAGTCGCGCGATGCCGCCGAGGTGCGGCGCGCGTTGCGCCGGTTGTCGGCGCGCCAGCGCGAGGTGCTCGAGCTGGTCGCGTATCACGATCTGTCGATCGAGGAGGCTGCGGCCGTGCTCGGCGTCTCGGCGGGCAGCGCGCGCACCCACTACGAGCGCGGCAAGCAGCGCCTGGGCGCGGCGCTGGTCCGCGAGGTGCCGACATGACCGACGACGAGCTGCGCGCCGCGCTGCGGCTCGGCCACGCCGACGATCGCCCGCCGACGTTCGAGGCGACCCTGGCCGCCGCGCACGACCGACCTCGCCGGCGCCGCTGGCTCGTGCCGGCGTTCGGCGCGACGCTCGCCGCCGCGATCGCCGCGCTCGTCCTGTTGCGATGCACGCCGAGCGGCCCGCCGCCCGCGATCGATCTCGCGGGAATCGGCATGGCGTCGAGCTCGCTCCGCTTGCCCACCGACTCGCTGCTCGACGTGCCCGATCGCGGGCTGCTCGCGTCGACGCCCCACCTCGACCAAGGACTCGTGCCATGACCATCCGCCTCGCCGCGCTGCTGGTGCTCGCCGCGATCACGTCGGCATCCGCCGATCCGATGCCGCCGGCTCCTCCCGACGATCCGATCGGCGATCACCTGTTCCCGCCGGATCTGGTGATGGCGCATCAGGGGGAGCTCGGACTCTCGGCCGCGCAGCGCACCGCGATCGTCGCCGAGATCCAGCGCTTCCAGACCACGGCGGTCAAGCTGCAATGGGATCTCAAGACCCAGGGTGATGCGCTCGCGGCCCTGCTCGCCGCGCCGGCGCTCGACGAGCCGCGAGTGCTCGCACAGGCCGACGCGGTGATGGCGCTCGAGCACGACCTCAAGCGCGCCCACCTGACCCTGCTGGTCCGCCTGCGCAACACGCTGAGCGCGGCGCAACAGCAGCAGCTGCGCGCGATTCGCGATCACGCGCGGACCGGCGGCCCACCGTGATATCACGCAGCGATGCTCCGGATCGCCATCGCGCTCGTCGCGCTCGCCGCATGCGGCCAACCGGGCCGCAGCACCCTGCCCGTCCCGCCGGCGCCGCCGCTGTTCGCGAGCATCCCGGCCGACACGCCGTACGTGGTCGCGTCGTTCCAGGCCGTGCCGCTCGAGTACTGGCAGAAGATCCAGGCCGCGGTCGCGCCGATCGTCGAGCGCGCGATGGTCGAGCGGCCCCAGTCTCCGGTGGTCGCGGCGATCGCCGCGGAGCTCGCCGGCAAGTGGAACGCGGCCGGGCTCGCGTCGCTGGGGATCAACCCGTCGCCGCGCTTCGCGGTCTACGGCCTCGGGCTCGAGCCGGTGGTGGCGCGCGTCGAGATCGCCGACGAGCAGGCGCTGCTCGCGACGATCCAGCGCATCGCGTCGCGCGCCGGCCTGACGCTGCCGCCGCAGCACACGCTCGGCGGCCGCGGCTACTGGCGGTTCGACAGCGGCGACGGCACCATGGTGATCGCGCTCGCCGACAAGCAGCTGGTGGTCGCGTACGGCAAGCCGGCGCGGATCGATGCCACCCTGCCGCTGGTGCTCGGCGCCGAGAAGCCGGCGCGCAACATGGCCGACGGCAGTCAGCTCGCCGCCGTCATCGAGCGCGACGGCATGGGGCCCGAGATGGTCGGCTATGTCGACACCCGCAAGCTGGTCGACGAGATCGGCGCGGCCTTCGGCCCGGCGCCCGCCGACTGCATGGCCGCGATCGACCAGCTCGCCGGGCGCGTGCCCGGCATCGCGGTCGGCTATCGCGAGATCAGCGCCAGGCGCCTCGTCGGCGGCGTCGTGGTCGAGCTCGCGCCCGACCTGCGCCGTGCCCTCGCCTCCGCCAAGCGCGACGTGCCGGGGCTCGACGCGGTGCTCGCCGGCGATCCGGTGTTCGCGATGGGCGGCGGGATGAGCCTGGACGCCATGCGCGCGCTCGGCCAGCGCGCGGCCGAGGCGATCGCCGGCGTCGGCGAGGTCTGTCACGCGCCCGTGCGCAAGCTCCACGAGATCGCGGACCGCCTCGCCGAGAAGCTGCCCGCGCCGCTCGATCAGATCACCGGCGGCGCGATGGCGGTCGAGGCGCTCGACATGGCCGGGGACAAGCCGCGCGCCTTCGACGGGTTCTCGCTGGTCGCCGCGGGCTCGGCGCCCGCGCTCTACGCCGAGCTCGTGCGCGAGCTGCCGATGCTGGGCAAGCTCGGCATCGCCGCGGACGGCACGCTGCACGAGATCGCGGCGCCGTTCCCCCTGCCGTTCCCGCTCCAGCTCTACGCCGGCGTCGGCCCGCACGCCCTGGTCATCGCGGCCGGCCCGCGCAGCCACGACATCGCGCAACGCGCGCTCGCCGGTCACGCCGCGAAGGCGCCGCTGTTCGTCGCGAGCTACGACTATCCCCGGCTGTTCGCGCTCGCGGCCGCGCTGTCACCCGTGGGGAGCGAGACCGACGCGTTCACCCGCATGCTCGGCCGCGCGACGATGACGATGGACATCGACGATCGCGGCCTCGCGATCTGGAGCGACATCGAGCTCAGGTAGTCACGTCAGGACCTTCGCCAGCTTGTTCGCGGTGTGCTTGCCGGTCTTGGCGCCGCCCTCCATGTAGCCCTGGAAGTCGATCGACGTGTGCTCGCCGCAGAAGTACACGCCGCCGAGCGGGTGCCGCTCGTAGCCGGCGAACTCGGTGTACTGGCCGGTCTTCCAGTACGAGTAGCTCGCGTTGAAGAACGGCGACTTGTGCGGCAGCGACTGGGTCGCCTTGCCGTTCCACGACAGATCCGGATACACCGGCGCGAGCTGGCGCAGGCCGCGCCGCGCGTCGGAGACCACGTCGGGATCGCTCGCGGTGGTGTACGGCGTCGTGGTCTTCATGCCGTCGGTGACCGAGCCGCCCGAGTACATGACCAGGATGCCCGGCGTGCCGGGCTGGGCGCGCGTGACCTCCCACGTGTTCTGGTAGCCGGTGTCGGCGTAGCTCGAGCCGTTCGCCTTGCCCGGCCAGGGGCCCTTGCCCAGCCAGGTGCGCGCGCCGAACTGCAGCTGCAGCTTGCCGTTGTGGCCGCGGCCGAGCTGCTGGATCGCGGTGTTCTTGAGCGCGTCGAACCCGGCGCCGCTGGTGTCGATGCCCGCGAGCACCGCGAACGGGATCGCGAGCACGACGAAGTCCGACGTGACCTCGACCGTGCCGCCGCCGCGCGCGAACGTGCAGGTGTAGCGGCCGTTCGGCGTCTCGGCGAGGCGCACCAGCGAGTAGCCGGTCTTGACCACGTCGGGGCCGAGGTCGGCCGCGATCGCGAGCGGCAGCTGCTGGTTGCCGCCGCGGATGTGGAAGCGCTCGTCGCTCTGCCCGAACAGGACGAAGTCGTTCTTCGGCTGGAAGCCGAGCAGGTAGATGAGGTTGAGCGACGACTGCACGGCGGTGTCGGCGCCGTACTCGATCGCGTACGCGACGTCGAGCAGCTGGCCGAACGGCGCGGTGTGGCCGCCCGGCACGCGGCTCTCGATCCAGTCGTAGACGCTGGTGTGATCGAGCTCGGCGCCGTCGGCGGTGTACGAGTTGTACAGCGTCGGGAACGGTGCGTTCGCGAGGTCGGCGGCGAGCGCATCGGAGACGTCGGCGAAGTCGGCGACCGCCTGATCGAACGGATAGTACGAGCCGTCGAACAGGTAGGTCTCGGTCGACTTGTTGGGCTCGGCGGCGTGCAGATCGTCGAGCGGCAGGGCGTAGCGCGCCGCGAGATCGCGGATCGTCTTGTGCCCGGTGTCGATCAGCTCGCCGCACCACTCGCTGACCTGGCCGGCATCCCAGTAGCCGCCGTTGTTCGAGAACATCCGGCCGCCGAGCCGGCCCGAGGCCTCGTAGACGGTGGACGCGAAGCCCTGGTCGCGCAGCGTGAGCGCGCAGTTGAGCCCGGCGATCCCGCCGCCGACGATCGTGACCGTCTGCGACTGCGACGCGGCGAGCGCGCGGCGCGGCCTGGCGAGCGCGAGCCCGGCCGCGCCCGCCGCCGCTCCCGCCAGCAGCTTGCGGCGCGAGATCCCCTCGCGGCGGATCGCGCGCAGCTCGTCGACCGGCACGCCGGTGGCGCGTGAAGCGCGGACGTCACGAGCGAACTGTTGCAGGGCTCTGAGCAGCGGAGTGTGGGGCATCCAGACGCGCAGGAGCAAGCGCGATGCCCGAGCAAGCCCGCGGATTCGCGAAGCGCCGGTGTGCGCGCTGGCAACCGCGGTAGCCAGCTCAGGGGAGCTCCTTCCCGTGAGCGGCGATCAGCGCGATCAACCCGGCGATCACCGCCTTGGCACGCGCGAGCTCGCGCCGGCTCGGCGTGCCGGCCAGGAGCTCGCGCGAGATCCCCTCGACCGCGGAGACCAGCGCGAGCCCGACCATCGGATCGAGCGCGCGCCGGGTCGCGACCGCGAACATCGCGTCGAGCCCGCGCATGATGTCGCGGCGGAACCGCACGCGCAGCGGGTACAGCGGGCTGTCGGCGCGCAGCGACTCCTCGAGCAGCGCGCGCACGATGTCGCGATCGGTGCGGTGGAGCTCGAGGTAGACGTCGAGCGCCTCGTCGATCGCGGCCCTCGGATCGGTCGTGCGCGCGACCGCGGCGGCGAAGGTCTGCGCGAGGTGCTGGGTGACCAGCTCGAACAGCGCGTGGACGACCGCGAGCTTGTGCGCGAAGTGCTGGTAGAACGTGCGGCGCGACACCTCGGCCGCGACGATGATGTCCTCGACCCGCACCGCGGCGACGCCGTGCTCGGCGAACGTGTCGATCGCGGCCGCGAGGATCCTGGCGCGCGCGTGGCCGCGTCCGACCGTGTCGCCGAGCGCGTCGCGCAGCCGCGCGCGCAGCGGGGTCACGCCGCGAGCGCCCGCGCGCGCGCCTGATAGAGCGCGACCGTGCCCAGCGGCGAGCGCCAGCGGCCGAGCTCGGCGGCGTCGACCAGGCCGGCCGCGCGCATCAGGACGAGGTAGTGACCGTCGAGGTTGTCGGCGGTATCGCCGAAGCCGTGCGCGAGCTGCACCGGCAGGAACGCGCCGCGCATCACCAGATCGTGCGGCTGGCCGAAGTCGGCGACCAGCACGCGGCCGCCCGGCGCGAGCAGCTCGGCGGCGCGCCCGAACGCCGCGACCTTCGCCGCGCGCGGCAGGTGATGGAGCAGCAGCGACGACACGATCGCGTCGAACGCGCCGGTCACCGGCGGGGCCTCGGCGCGGCCGAGCAGGTAGCGCACCCGGCTCGCCGAGCGGCGCTGCTGGTCCTCGGCGCCGGCGAGGATGTCGGGATCGGCGTCGACGCCGATCACCTCGCAGCCGGGATAGCGCCGCGCGAACGTGCGGGCGAGCCAGCCGCGCCCGCAGCCGAGATGCAGGATCCGGCGCGGCGCGGGCCCGACCAGCTCGAGCATGCGGGCCGAGATCGCGACCTCGCGCAGACCGGCGGCGGCGAACGGATCGTAGAACCGGGCGAGCAGGCGCTGGCGTTGCAGGCTCATGCGGGTCTCCTTCGAAAGTATACACCGTGTATACTAACAGATCGAGCCGCGCGCAAGCCGAAATCACCGCCGACCGGCGAGCAGCTGCAGCGCCCACGGCGGGCCGGGCAGCGCGCGCACCTCGTGCAGGCCGGCGCGCGCGAGCAGCGCCTCGACCTCCGCGCTCGCGGTCGGGCCGCCCCACGTCTCGGTGACCAGCTGCCACACCGGCCCCGCGCCGGGCGCGGCCGCGATCAGCCAGCCGCCGGGCTCGAGCGCGGCGGCGACCCGCGCGATCGCGGCGGGCAGCGCGTCGGGCGGGACGAAGAACGCCGGCAGCCAGGCCAGCGCGAACGCCGCCTCGTCGCGCAGCGCCTCGGCCGCGAGCTGGCGGAGCTCGATGCGATCGCCGAGCTCCGCGGCCGCGACGCGCCGGCGGGCGAGCGCGAGCGCGACCGGCGCCGGATCGATGCCGACCACGCGCAGCTGCGGGAAGCTCCGGCACGCCGCGATCGCGAGCGCACCGACCCCGGTGCCGACGTCGAGCAGCCGGGCCCCGGGGCGCTCGAGCCGCGCCGCGAGGTCGCCGAGCATCGGCGCGAACGCCTGCTTGATCACCGCGGGCAGCACGGCCGACGCGTCGCCCTGCGCCTCGAGCAGCGCCGGATCGGCGTGGTCCCAGCTCTGCCCCGCGCGGTCGAGCAGCGCCAGCGGCTGCATCAGGTTCGAGCGCAGGTCGCCGAGCAACGTCGCGCGCAGCGGGCCGCACAGCGCCGGCGCCACGCCGGGCGCGAGCTGGTAGCGCTCGCCGTCGATCGCGACCACGCCGCGCTCGGCGCACACGTCGAGCACCGCCGCGATCCGCCGCGCGGTCAGGCCCGGGCTCGCGGCGGCGAGCTCGTCGAGCGTGCGGGGCGCGGCAAGCTGGTCGGCGAGCCCGGTTTCGAACAGCGCGCCGATCGCGGCGAGCGACCACGCGGCCGACGACAGCTCGTGCGCGAGCACGCGCAGCTCGTTTGGATTGGCGATCACGACGCACCTCCCACATCGCGGCCGATCAGCATCGGCAGCAGCTTGCGCGACGCGCCGTCCCAGAACCCGGCCGGGCCCGGCTCGAAGCCGGCCGGATTGCGAAACGTGCGCAACGCGAGGTCCCACAGCATGACGGTGCCGTAGTTGTACGCATGGACGCCGCGCGCGTGGTGGATCGAGTGCGCTTCCGGTCGCTGGATCACGTAGCCGAGCCAGCGCGGCGTGCGGATGTTGAGGTGGGAGAACATGCCGGTCGCGGCGCCGAGCAGGCCCGCGAGCGCGGCCGCCGCCGGCGTGAGCCCGAGCAGCACGGTGAGCGCGGTCGCGATCACGCTGAACAGCAAGAGCTCGAAGGGATGGAAGATCGCGGCGCCCGCGACGTCGACCCGCTCGGCGCTGTGGTGCATCTGGTGCGTCCATCGCCACAGCCACGGCCAGCTGTGCTGCACCCGGTGCACGGCGTAGCTGACCAGGTCGGTGACGACGAAGCCGATCACGCCGGCGAGCGGCGTGCGCAGGTGGATCGGCGCGCAGGGCGCGAGCAGCCCGGCGAACAGCGCGGGCGGGATCGTGCTGATCGCGGCGGTCGCGATGAAGAACGCGATGCCCTGGGGCAGCCACCACCGGATCTTCGGCTGGGGGCGCGCCGGGAACAGGCGCTCGATCACGAGCAAGGTGACGAACAGGACGGGGACGAGCAGCGTGCAGAAGGTCTCCATGCCCCGAAGGCGTGACCTCGGGCGTGACCGATCGTGACGCGGCGGGGTCACGGCCGGAAACTGCAGTAGGTTCCGGTGCGTACGGCACGCTCGAGGTACGCGCCGAGCTCGCGGTCGATCTCGGCGACCCGGCCGATCGCGTCCTTGAGCCGCTTCTGGACGTTGACCCGGGCGCGCTCGCTGGTCGAGCCCGCGATCCGCGCCTTTCCGGCCAGGCCGGTCGCGCGCGCGAGCTCGCCGATCAGCGCGCCGCGCTCGCGCTCGAGCATCGCGGCGCGCCGGGCATCGCCGCGCTGCTCGGCGTCGGCGAGCGCGTCCGCGAGCTCGCCGAGCCGGCGCCGGTAGGCCGCGCGCGCGCGATCGTCGAGTTGCTCGCCCGCCGTGCTCTCGGGCGCCGCGGCCGCGTCGTCGCTCGCCAGCGCGAGCACGTGGATGTCCTCGCCCGGCCGCTCGACGAGGCGCGCCAGCAGCTGGACGCCGCGCGAGTCCTTGACGATCGCGCTCGCCGCCCCGCGCGCGAGCCGCCAGTCGTTGCCGGCGCGCTCGATGCGCAGCGGCGCCGCGAAGGGTCGCTCGCCGCGCGCGAGCCCGATCATGCCGAGCTCGCCGGCCAGCCGCGCCGATTCGTCGGCGAGCGCGCGGGCCTCGGCGCCGTCGCCGAGCACGCTGGCCAGCTCGTGGGCGATCTGCGCGACCCACGGCGCATGGCCGCGCGCGCGGCAGAGCGCGAGCGCGTCGCGCAGGGCAGCCTCGGCCTCGGCGCGCTCGCCGAGCGACGCCGCGAGCAATCCTCGCACGCGCGCGGTCGGGCCGTCGTGGCTGAACGTGATCGCGCCGCCGCACACGTCCGTCGCCTCCAGCCGCGCGAGCACGCCGCGCATGTGGCGGCGCTCGCCGTCGCTGCCGACCGCGGCGACCAGCTCGGCGACGAACGCGCGCACCGGATCCTGGCCGGAGACCGCGCGCGCCTCGAGCGCGGTCAGCGGCAGCCGCGCGGTGACGCGCGCGAGCTCGCCGCGCGCGAGCTCGAGATCGCCGAGCCGCGCCGCGCACACGCCGCGCAGGATCGCCTCCATGAGCGCAGCGGTGGCGACCGGGCGCACCACGTCGGCCAGCCCGGCGAGCTGCGCGCGCACCTCGTCGTCGCGCCGGCCGACGAGCGCGCGCATCAGCCGGTGCAGCGGCAACGCCAGCGCGAGCGCGGGATCGTCGATGACCGGCGCGAGCTGCTCGATCTCGGTGAGCGCGCGATCGGAGTCGGCGAACCGGCCTGCGCTGATCGCGTGCAGCGAGACCAGCAGCAGCGCGCGCCAGCGATGGCGCGGGTGACCGAGCTCGTCGGCGGCGGCGAGCATCGCAGCGACATCGCGCTCGAGCGCCGTGAACTCGCCGGTCTCGAGCCGCGCCAGCGCGAGCCACAGCAACCCGGCGAGCGCCTTGTCGGGCGCAGCCGCGGCGAGCGCCCGATCGCGCAGCTCGCTCGCCCACGCGACGCGCTCGCCGTACGCGGCCTCGGCGATGCCCCAGCCCGCGAGCTCGAGCACGTCGATCACGACCGCCGGATCGCCGAGCGCGAGCGCGCGCGCCCGGACCTCGCGCGCCATCGCCATCGGGATCGCCGGATCGGGCGCGGGCTGGAGCGCGGTGGCGAGCCGCGCCACGACGCGGCACGCGAGCGCCGGCGCGCGGTCAGCCAGCCCGTCGCGCGCCTCCTCGAGCAGCGCGACCTGCGCGCGATCGATCACGCCGGGCCGGATGTCGGCGAGCTGGATCAGCGCGGCGCGGGCGAGCAGCTCGGGATCGTGCGCGACGCGCGCGCGGGCGATCACCGCGTCGCAGCGCGCGCGCGCCTCGTCGGCACGGCCGGCGGCGCGCGCGAGACCCGCGACGTGCAGCGCGCTCTCCGCGTCGGCCGGCGGAAGAAAGCCGGCCGCGCGCGCCCCGTCGATCCGCAGGTGCAGCTCGAACGCGCGATCGAACGCGCCCTCGTGCTCGAGCAGCTCGGCCGCGCGGGTCGCGAGCGCGAGCGCCCGGTCCGCGCCGCCGGGGCACGCGGCGGCGAGCGCGTGGCGCGCGCGCTCGACCAGCACGTCGGAACCGTCGCCGAGCGGGGCGAGCGCGGCCTCGGCGCGGCCGTGCAGCGCGGCGCGGGCATCGGCGTCGAGCGCGTCCTCGATCGCGTCGCGCACCAGGGCGTGGCTGAACGCGAACTGTCCCGGTCGCAGCTCGCGCACGACCCCCGCGCGCAGCGCGGGCAGCACGGCCTCGATCGCACGCGCGGGCAGCATGCCCGCCATCCGCGCGATCACGGCGGCGGCGAACTCCCGCCCGAGCACCGCGCCGGCCGCCAGCGCATCGCGGGTCGCATCGGGCAGGTGCGCGACCCGCTCGAGCACGACCTGGCGCACGGTCGGCGGGAGCGCCGCGAGCTCGACCGCGCCGCCGCCGCGCACCGCGCGGGCGCACTCCACCGCGAACAGCGGGTTGCCGCCGGTGAGCTCGACGAGTCGTCGCACCACGTCGGGCGGCGGCGACCTGCCGAGCGCGTCCCGCGCGAGCGCCGCGAGCTCGGGCTCGTCGAGCGGCTCGAGCCGGAGCTCGAGGCCGTCCCGCGCGATCCGCGCGAGCCGCTGCAGCATGCGCTCGCCGAGCCGCGGATCGCGCAGCCGCGCGGTCGCGACGACCAGCACGCGCATCGTGCGCAGCGGCTGCGCCAGCAGCGCCAGCAGATCGAGCGTGCCGAGATCGGCGGCGTGCAGGTCCTCGACGATCCACACCGCCGGCGCCGGCGCGCGCGCGAGCATCGCGACGACCTGCTCCCACAACGCGAACGCGTCGCCGTGCGGCTCGATCCCGAGCCCGCGCAGGCACGGCCACAACGGGAAGTACGGCGGCGCCTCGGCGAACTCCCACGCCCTGCCCCAGACCACGCCGGCACCGCCGGTCTCGGCCTCGTCGGCGAGCGCCGCCGCCAGCGCGGTCTTGCCGATGCCCGCGTCGCCGGCGATCAGCGCGAGCCGTCCGC
>DATJAE010000238.1:0-11026 GCA_035516595.1 Kofleriaceae bacterium
GTTCGCGCGCACCGTGCCGCCCGGCAAGTACCGGGTCGAGCTGCTCGAGCTCGACCGCGACCAGCGGTTCGCGCTCGCCCGCGTGGTGCTGGCGCCCGGCACGCCGGTGCGGTGGGAGCTCGCGGTGCGCCCCGGCGAGGACGTGCGCGCGCTCAAGCCCGGTCAGATCTACGGCTACGGGGTCGACGCCGGCACCGGCTGCTTCGTCGACGGCGCGTCGGTCGACAAGGTGCGCGGCGAGGCGGTCAGCAACGCGCTGCTCGCCGCGGTGTCGGCGCGGCCCGACGGGATCGCGCGCTGGCCCGCCGCGGGCGATGCCGTCGCGATCGCGTTTGCGTCGGGGTACGGCGACGGGGTGTATCCGTCGTGGTGGGGGCTCGACGCGACCGGGCGGCCGGTCGAGCTGGTCACCGACTTTCACGTCGGCGACTTCCCGCGCCCGACCTTGCCCGACGATCCGGCGTTTCGCCGCAACTGGGCGCGCGAGCAGCTCGCGAACCTGCGGGCCGGCGTCGCCCGCATGGCGAGGAGCGCCGGCAACGACGGGCGCGACGTCGCCTACACCGCGGTGACCGAGCTGGCGTCGCTCGGCGACGACGCCGCCGATGTCTTGCCCGAGGTGCTGAAGGATCTGGCCGTGCACCAGCGCGACGTCGTGGTCGCCGATCCGCTGATCTCGCTCGTGCGCGACCTCGCCGAGCACGAGGCGATGCAGCCGGCGATCGCGGCGTGGCTCGAGCAGGCGCCGGTCGACGCCGCCGACACGTTCGTGCTGCTGCTCCGCGCCGAGCACATGCGCGACGACTTCGCGCGCGCGGTCGCCCAGGTCGCGGTGCACACGCCGGAGCAGAACCTCGTCCAGGTGATCCGCCAGATCGACGGCGTGGAGACCGGCCGGGACCCGTTCCGGCCGTGGCTCGAGACCGTCGCGCGGCGCCAGGACGAGGCGGGTCAGGAGGCGCGCGACACGCTCGCGCGCTGGGCTCATCCGTGACCGCGCGGCCCGAGCTGGCGCGCCTGCCGGCGGTGCACGAGCTGGCCGACGCCGCGGCGGCGCTCGGCGCCGCGCCGCGCTGGGCGGTGGTCGAGGCGGCGCGCCGAGCGATCGCGCGCGAGCGCGCGGCGATCCTCGCGGGCGGCGCGGCGGCCGCGATCGCGCCGGCCGAGATCGCGGCGGCCGCGGCCGAGCTCGCGCGCCCGGCGCTGCGCCGCGTGATCAACGCGACCGGCGTGGTGCTGCACACCAACCTCGGCCGCGCGCCGCTCGCCGCCGAGGCGCGCGCCGCGATCGACGAGGTCGCGCGCGGCTACTCGAACCTCGAGTACGACCTCGCGCGCGGCGATCGCGGCTCGCGCCACGATCACCTGCGCGGCGTGCTGCGCGAGCTGACCGGCGCCGAGGACGCGGTGGTCGCCAACAACAACGCGGCCGCCACCGTGCTCGGGCTGGCCGCGCTCGCCGCGGGCAAGGAGATCGTGGTCTCGCGCGGCGAGCTGATCGAGATCGGCGGATCGTTTCGCCTGCCCGAGATCCTCGCGCTGTCGCGCGGCACGCTGGTCGAGATCGGCACGACCAACAAGACCAAGCCGGCCGACTACGAGGCCGCGATCGGTCCGGCGACCGGCCTGCTGCTCAAGGTCCACCGCTCGAACTTCGCGATCGTCGGGTTCACCGCCGAGGTCAGCGCGGCCGACGTCGTCGCGATCGGCCGCGCGCGCGGCGTCGCGACGATGGTCGACCTCGGCTCGGGCATGCTGATCGACCGCCCGACCCAGCGCGCGTGGGGCCTGCCCGACGAGCCGACCGTCGCCGAGACGGTCGCGAGCGGCGCCGACCTCGTCACGTTCTCGGGCGACAAGCTGCTCGGCGGACCGCAGGCCGGGATCCTGGTCGGCCGCGCCGCGGCGGTCGAGAGTGCGCGCAAGCACCCGCTGATGCGCGCGCTGCGTCCCGACAAGCTGACGCTCGCCGCGCTCGCCGCCACGCTCGCGCTCTACCGCGAGGGCCGCGCCGGCGACGTGCCGGCGATCGCGGCGGTGTCGCGCCCGCAGGTCGCGCTGCGCGCCGCGGCCGATCGGCTCGCCGCGGCGATCGGCGCGGTGGCCGGGCTCGCGATCGCGGTCGAGCCGTGCCGGTCGGCGGTCGGCGGCGGGGCGATGCCGACCGCCGAGCTGGCGTCGTTCGCGGTCACGCTGCGCGGGCGCTCGTCCGACGCGCTCGATCGCGCGCTGCGCGCCGCGCCGGTCCCGGTGATCGCGCGGATCGACGACGGCCGGCTGTGGCTCGACGTGCGCACGATCGCAGAGGCCGAGCTCGCCGAGGTCGCGGCGGCGGTGCGCGCGTGCGGCTAGCGGGCGCGCTCGTGCTCGCCGGGTGCGGCTTCCACCACGGCGAGGTCGCCGGCGGCGACGCGCCGATCGCGATCGACGCCCGCGCGATCGACGCCCGCGCGATCGATGCCCGCGCGATCGACGGCGGCGCGCCGATCGATGCCGCGCAGGGGCCGATCGTGATCGAGGCCGAGGCCTACACCAGCGAGACGCCGACCGCGAGTCACCAGTGGACGAGCGAGACCGCGGTCGCGGGCTACACCGGCACGTCGTACATGCAGATCACGCCCGACGACGGCGCGGCGTGCCCGGATCCGACGCAGCTCGCGACCTGCGCGACGTGGCTCGCGTACGACGTCGCGCTCGCCCAGTCCGCGACGCTGTTCTTCCAGGTCCGGATGTACGCGACCACGACCGCGGACGACTCGCTGTGGTACAGCGTCGACGGCGTGGTCGACACCACGCCGATTCAACCGCCGCACGACTCGGCGTGGCACTGGAACGTCGGCGCCAGCCACGTGCTCGCCGCCGGCACGCACGTGCTCGCGATCTGGCAGCGCGAGGCCGGCGCGCGGGCCGACGCGATCGCGCTGACGCCTACGACCGATCCGCCGCCGTGAGCGTCGTCGCCGCGAACGCTGCGACGGCGGCCATCGCGACGCTCGCCCACTGCCCGGCGGTGAGCCCGGCGTGGCTCGGCTCGGTCGCGGGCAGGCGCAGGAAGTCGAGCGCGAAGCGCAGCGCCGCGTAGCCGAGCGCGATCACCACGGCGACCACGCCCGGGCGCAGCCTGCGCCGCCACAGCGTCCACGCGATCGCGCCGAGCGGCAGCAGCGCGACGAGCTCCTCGAGCCCGCAGTCGTGGAGGCGCACCGTGCCGCCGGCGCCGTGCAGCCCGAGCCAGGCGACGACGCGGTTCGGGAAGTCGACGCCGATCGGCAGCTCGGTCGGTACGCCCGGATGATCGTGGACCAGCGCGCAGCCGATCCGGCCGACCACCACCGCCACCAGCACGCCGAGCGCGACGCAGTCGGCGAGCCCGGCGAGCTCGATCCGGCGGGCCTGCGCCCAGATCGCGGTGGTCGCGCTCACCGCGATCAGCGCGCCGTACAGCGAGATGCCGCTGAGCACGCGCAGCCACACGCCGGGCTCGCCGCGCTGGTAGCACAGCACGTCGAACACGTGCGCGCCGATCAGGCCGACCAGCACGAGCACGCCGGCCAGGCCGAGCGCCTCGCCCGTCGCGATCGCGTAGCGGCGCGCCGTGCCGACCATTGCCAGCCCGCCGAGCGTCACGCCGGCGAGCACGATCGCGCCGAACGGCGAGATCATCCCATCACCTGCCCGGGGCATCTCGACGTACGGCAACGCCACGCCACATCCTACGGCGGGTTGTACGCGCGATGCACAGCGTATGAACGAATGTTGCGAGCGTGCACTCCGCGCGGGCTCGCGTGATACTGCGCGCGTGCCGCTGCGTGCCGTCACGATCGCGCTGGTCGCGCTGATCGCGCCGGCCGCGCTCGCCGATCCGGCGCCGTCGGGCCGCCTGCTCGACGACAGCTCGTTCCAGGTGCACTCGACCGGCGACCTCGCGATCGACGGCGGGCTGTACGTGGGCGCGCCCTCGGGGCTGCCCGCCGGGATGTCGACCGGCGTGGGCGGCGGCGTGACCCGCGGCTGCGGCTGCGCGTTCGCGTACGGCGCGCGCGTGTCGTGGTCGACCGAGACCGAGGAGTCACAGGTGTGGAACGTCACGCAGTGGGACCTCCGGCTGCGCGCGATCGGCATGGTGCGGCATCGCGCGGGCCGCGGCGTGATCGGCCTGCGGCTCGGCGCGGGCGCCACGATCGTCCACGAGCACCGCACGAGCAGCCAGGGCATGCGCGGCGGGCTGATGGGCAGCGGGCTCGAGAGCAAGGCGGTCGACACGCTGCCCGCCGGCGAGCTCGAGGCGGTGGTCGAGCTCCACGTCGCCGGGCCGTGGCTCGCGGTGGTGAGCGCCGGGCCGTCGTTCGAGCTGCTCGACGGCTCGCCGCGCGGCGGCTGGGTCGCGTCGCTCGGCGTGGGGTGGCAGCCATGACCCGGCGCGCGGTGCTCGCGCTGCTGTGCGGCTGCACCCGGCTGCAGGGCCTGGGCGGCGCGCCGCCCGCGCTCGCGACGTTCGACGTCACGGCGAGCGGGACGCTGTTGCCCGCGCCGGTCAACCTGTCGCTCGCGCTGGTGTGGGGCAAGCAGTGGCTGGTCGAGCCGCTGTGCATCGTGCCCGACGATCCGCGCGACGCGGCCAACCAGGCGCAGATCGACACGGTCAAGGCCGCCGGCTGCCGCGATCCGTTCGGCTTCGTGCCGGCACGCGTCGCCGCGAGCGTGCCGGTCGCGCTCGGCACCGGGTCGACGATCGAGCTGGTCACGGTGCCGAACGACGACGTCATGGTCGGCGATCTCACCGCGCGGGTCGCCTACGGCTCGTTCGTGCTCTACGACGACGTCGACGGCAACGGGACGATCGATCTGGCGCGGCCCAACCGGCTCGACACCGAGGCGATGAAGGGCGATCAACCGTACACCACGCCCGATCACATCTTCGGCGCGAGCTTCGTGGCGATGACCTTGCCGGATCAGCGCGTCGCGTATCGCGAGGGCGGGTTCGACGAGACCGCGGCGTTCTACCCGCGCGCCGGCTGCGGCGATCCGCTGCCCGGGTTCTCGGTGGTGGCCGCGAGCGGCTTCACCGAGCAGTCGGCGATCGCCGCGACGCTCGCCGGGATGCTGCCGAGCGAGACCGATCTCTCGCAGTGCGCCCAGGCCGCGCCCCAGGATGCGCCGGTCGCGTTCACGGTCTCGCCGCTCGCGCCGCCGCTCGTGCCGCCCGCGCTCGACGTGCCCGAGCTCGCGTGCACCGAGCGCACGGCCGACTCGAGCGTCACGTACCACAAGCCCGGGATGAACCCGCCGGATCTGACGAAGCGCCAGTCGGCGTGCGTGCACTACCCGAGCTTCGGCATGCCGTCGGACGTGATCGAGTGGGTGGTCACCGGACGCAGCGACGACTCGTGCGTCGGGCTCACCCACTACATCCTCAAGGGCTGCGCGTCGGGGCCGGAGTGCGCGAGCCCGGACTGGGACGAGACCGCGGCGCCGCCGACCTGGTGGCCGTGCTGAGCCGCGCCGCCGCGCTGGTCGCACTGGTGCCGGCGCTCGCCTTCGCCGACGAGCCGAAGAGCACCGCGACCAGCGAGCGCGGCACGACGTCGGCGCCGATCTCGAAGGAGGACGACGAGGGCACGCCGAAGCTGTCGCTGCCGACCGAGTCGGATCGCGTCGCGTGGACCAAGAGCGGCTTCCGGCTCGGCCTCGGCCTGGTCTACGGCCGGATGCAGGGCCTGCGCGGCGCGCCGAGCGGGCGGCTGCTCGGCGCCGAGCTGCACGCGGGCCTCCGGCTCGATCCCGACTGGTCGATCTACGCGTCGTTCCAGTACGCGTCGGCGTCGCAGCACATGGGGCTGTCGGGGCTGCGCTTCGCCGGCACGATCGATCCGACGTGGCATGTCACGCGCAGCCTCGCGCTCGCGATCGGGTTCGGCTTCGCCGGCATCGTCGAGGGCTCGACCGGCCGGCCCGACGTCGAGCCGCTCGGCTCGAACCTCGACACGTCGTACACGTTCGGCAGCTCGAACCCGCCGCTGCCGCAGTGCCAGGGCGTCGGCGCCGCGGGCCTGCTCCGCGCGACCTACGCGATCGTGCTCGGCCCGCGCGCCGAGACCAACGTCGAGCTCGAGGCGTTCGGCCAGTACACCGCGTGCATCGATCGCACCGGGCAGGTCGATCCCGACACCGCGCAGCCGATCGTGCGCGAGCAGTACTGGCCGCACGCCGGCGTGACGCTCTCGTGGGGCGTGACGTGGCGGTGAGAGCGCTCGCGCTCGCGGCCGTGCTCGCGCCCGCGATCGCGCTGGCCCAGGCGCCGCCCGACGCGGGGGTCGACGCGCCGCCGCCCGACGCCGCGCCGGCCGATGCGGGCAGCGGCAGCGCGAGCTTCGAGCCGCCGCGCCCGATCGGCTCGACCGACGTCGCCGCTCCGCCCGGCGCGCCGGCGATCACCGCGCCGGTCGCGGTCACGGTGAAGCTGCTGGTCGACGAGACCGGCGCGGTCCAGAACGTCGAGCTGGTCACGCCGCCGCAGCCGCCGTTCGACGACGCGGTGATCGCGGCGGCCAAGGCGTTCACGTTCCAGCCCGCGACGTTCGGCGGCAAGCCGGTGAAGGTGTCGATCACGTTCACCCACACGTTCGTGCCGCCGCCGCCACCGCCGCCCGCGCCCACCGCCGAGCAGGGTCCGGCGCGCACCGCGGTGCTGCGCGGCCGCTTGATCGAGCTCGGCACGCGTGCGCCGGTCGCGAGCGCGACGATCTCGGTCGAGGTCGGCGGCCGCACCTACCAGACCGACGGCGACGCCAAGGGCCACTTCCGGATCGAGCTGCCGCCCGGCCAGGCCACGATCAACGTCTACGCGCCCGGCCACAACCCGTTCTTGCAGAAGGAGACGCTCGCCGACAAGCAGGAGCTCGCGGTCAGCTACTACGTCGAGAAGGATCGGTACGATCCCTACGAGATCGTCGTGGTCGGCGAGCAGCAGCGGCGCGAGGAGGTCTCGCGGATCACGCTGCGCGGCCCCGAGCTGCAGCAGGTGCCGGGCACGTTCGGCGATCCGTTCCGCGTGATCCAGGCGCTGCCCGGCGTGGCGTCGGTGGTGTCGCTGCTGCCGTTTCCGGTGGTGCGTGGCGCGAGCCCGTCGGCGACCGGCTTCGAGATCGACGGCACGCGGGTGCCGCTGCTGTTCCACCTGCTCGCCGGCCCGAGCGTCATCCATCCCGAGTTCATCGACGCGATCGACTTCTACCCGGGGGGCGCGCCGGCGCCGTACGGCGGCTACACCGGCGGCATCGTCGACGGCCGCACCGCGCGCGCCGGGCCCGACGCGCACCTGATCGACATCGATGCGAATCTCCTGCAGGTCGGTGGGCTCGTCCGCGAGCCGATCCACGCGATCGACGCCACCGTCACGGCCGCGGCGCGCTATGGCTATCCCGGGTTCTTGCTGTCGCTCGCCACCAACCAGGCCTCGCTGTCGTACTGGGACTACCAGCTGCGCGTCGACGGCGGCACCAAGACCAACGGCTGGACCGTGTTCCTGTTCGGCGCCAACGACGAGCTCGACACGGTGTCGCCGACCGCCGATCCCAACGCGGCCAACCCGCCGCTGTCACCCGCGCTGATCCTCGGCTTCCATCGCCTCGACCTGCGCTACCACCAGACCGTCCACGACATCGAGACCACGTACCGCGTGGTCGGCGGCTACGACCACACGGTGTCCAACGGCACCGACTTCACGGTGTGGTCGGTCGACCCCGAGATCCGCTCGCGCTGGAAGCACAGCGATCGACTGACGCTCGGCGCCGGCCTGCTCGGCGACGTGCGCGACCTCGTCCAGGGCGGCGGCGCCAACGCGGCGGCGAGCGCGTTCTCCGAGATCACCGCGGGGCTGTCGACCTCGTACTCGGGCTCGGCGTACGCCGAGGCGATCTGGCGGCCGACGTCCGACTGGCTGATCCGCCCCGGCGTGCGCGGCGACGTCTACCACGATCACACCGCGACCAAGGAGGACGGCGATCCGCGGCTCACGGTGCGCTACAAGCTCGGCCACCGCGATCTGCCCGACGTCCCGCCCGACAGCGACGACAGCGCGATCTGGCTCAAGGGATCGCTCGGCATCTATCACCAGCCGCCGCGCTTCGTGTTGCCGCTGCCCGGGCTCGATCAGATGCCGCTCAAGTACGGCCTGTTGCGCTCGTACCAGTCGAGCCTCGGCGCCGAGATCCCGCTCGATCACCAGTTCACGCTGTCGACCGAGGGCTTCTTCAACTACATGGATCCGACGATCTTCGACCTGTCGACCAGCGCGGCGAGCGTCGGCACCAGCGCCAACCCGACGCTGCTCCCCACCCAGATCGTCACGCAGATGGGGATGGGCCAGGAGTACATCGATCGCTTGACCCAGCCCGAGCTCGGCAAGGCGTACGGCATCGAGATCCTGCTGCGCCGCCAGGCCAAGAGCGGGCTGTTCGGCTGGATCTCGTACACGCTGTCGCTCGCCGAGCGCCAGCGCGACGGTGCGTGGGTGCCGTACGACTACGATCGCACCCACCTGCTGAACCTGGTCGCCGGCCTGCCGCTGCGCCGCAACTGGGACATCGGCGTGCGCGTCCAGTTCCAGAGCGGCCTGCCCGAGACCACGACCGCCGGCTACAACATGGGGCGCGAGAGCGGGTTCTGGCAGTTCGACGTCCGGGTCGACAAGCGCGCGGTGTGGCAGAGGTGGTTGCTCGACTTCTACGTCGACATCACCAACGTCGCGCTGTTGCCCGAGGAAGTCACGCCGGGCAACACGATCCGCTACGTGCTGCCGACCGTCGGCGTGCGCGGCAGGTTCTGAAGGAGACACATGACCGACACAAGCACGATCGACGCCCAGATCCTCGACCTCATGCTCCGCGCCGGATCGCGCTGGGTGCTGTGGCTGCTCATCGGACTGTCGCTCGCCGCGATCGCGGTGATCGGCGAGCGGCTGTGGTTCTACATCCAGGAGCGCAAGCCGGGCGAGCAGCTGGCGCGCGCGCTCGGCGTGCTGCGCGAGAAGGGCCCGGCCGAGGCGGCGCGCGTGCTGCGCGGCGCGCGGTCGATCGAATGCGCGGTCGTGCTCGCCTGCCTCGAGCGCGCCGGCGACGGCCCGGGCGCGGTCGACGAGCAGCGCGCGGCGACGGTCGAGGTCGAGCGCCAGCGCTACGAGAAGCGGCTCGCGTTCCTCGGGACGCTCGGCAACAACGCGCCGTTCATCGGCCTGTTCGGCACGGTGATGGGCATCATCCGATCGTTTCACGACCTCGCGGGCTCGACCTTGCAGGGCACCGAGGCGGTGATGTCGGGCATCGCGGAGGCGCTGGTCGCGACCGGCGTCGGCCTGCTCGTCGCCTTGCCCGCGGTCGCGACCTACAACGCGTTCATGCGCCACGTCGAGACCGCGGCGGCGTCGGCCGAGGCCCACGCCCACGAGGTGCTCGCGTACCTCAAGGCGCAGCGCGGCGGAGACGCGTGATGGCGGGGACGACGCGCCGGCGCGGCATCATCGCGGAGATCAACGTCACGCCGCTGGTCGACATCATGCTCGTGCTGCTGATCATCTTCATGCTGACCGCGCACCTGATCGCCAAGCAGGCGATCGAGGTCGAGCTGCCGCGCGCGACCCAGTCGACCACGATCAAGCCGACCACGCTCGCGATCACGCTCACCCGCGACGGCTCGCTCGCGCTCAACGACAAGCCGGTGACGCCGGCGCAGCTGCGCGCGGCGGTCGCCGAAGCGGTCGCCAAGGACCCGAAAACCCAGGCGGTGATCGCCGGCGACAAGGCGGTCTCGCACGGCCGCGTGGTGTGGGTGCTCGACGTGGTGAAATCGCTTGGCGTGACGTCGTTCGCGATCCAGATCGATCCGACCAACGTGGTGGCGCCCGGGACTCCATGATCGCGTGGCCGACATGGCTCGATCCGAAGCTCGTCGTGTGCGGGCTGGGCTCGGTCGCCGCGCACTTCGCGCTGGCGCGCGGGCTCGATCAGCTGCCGCCGTACGTCGTGCCGCGCCCGCCGCACAAGATCGCGATCCAGGTGATCGAGCCGGAGAAGGAGCCACCCAAGGAGCCCGCGAAGCCGCCCGAGCCCGAGCCCGCGCCCAAGCCGGTGGCGCACGAGCTGCCCAAGGCGCGGCCGGTGCACGCTCCGATGGTCGCGGCCGTGCCGAAGGAGGCGCCGCCGCCCGACCACCCCGCGGTGCAGACCGACTCGACCGATCCGCCGGTGTTCGGCGTGAGCATGGAGTCGACCTCGACGGTCGGCGGCGGGCCGGCGATGCCGGTCGGCAACACCACCGCGCCGGTCCAGGCCGGCTCGGCCGCGCCGGTCAAGCCGGTCGCGCAGCCGATCGCCGCGTTCGAGGCGACCAAGATGCCGCTGCCGCAGGGCCGCTGCTTCGGCAAGTACACCGACGAGGCGCACGCCGCCGGCACCGAGGGCGTGGTCGTGCTCGATCTGACGGTCGGCGAGGACGGCCGCACGCGCGACATCCAGGTCGTGCAGGGCCTGCCGCACGGCCTGACCGAGGCGGCGGTCGCCGCGCTGCGCGACTGCCATTTCTCCCCGGGCGAGAAGGACGGAAGGCCGGTGCCGGTCCGGGTGCGCGGCTTCAAGATCCGGTTCGTGCTCGACGAGCCGCAGTGAGCGCGCGCGCTGAGGTATAGATGCCGCCGATGACAAGGGTGGTCGCGATCGGCGGCGGCAAGGGCGGCGTCGGCAAGAGCCTGGTGGCCGCCAACGTCGGCATCTTCCTCGCGACGCTCGGCAAGCGGGTCGTGCTGGTCGACGGCGCGTTCGGCGCGCCGAACCTGCACGTGTTCGCCGGCGTGCCGCGGCCGACCCGCTCGCTCTACGAGGCGCTGCCCGGCGGCGCGCGCGCGCCGGTCGCGCTCGCCGAGCTCGCGGTCGCGACCCACGTGCCCGGCGTGCGGCTGGTGGCCGGCGTCTACGATCCGCCGCGCGTCGCCGACGTCACCGCCGACGCCGCGCGCGCGCTCGCCGCCCAGCTG
>DATJAE010000239.1:0-33095 GCA_035516595.1 Kofleriaceae bacterium
CTACCAGGACAACGACAGCATCATCTCGAACTTCTCGTCGCTGCCGGTGCCGTCGATCTTCAACCGGCTGCACGACGCGAACGTCGACTGGGCCTACTACTACGGCACGATCCCGGTGCTCTCGGCGCTCAACAATCCGGGCCCGTACCAGATCCCCGACGATTATCTCCAGGCACGCGTGCGCCGGTTCTCGCAGTTCCTGACCGACGCGATGGCCGGCAAGCTGCCGCCGGTGACGTACATCGATCCGGCGTTCTACCAGAACGACGATCACCCGCCGATCCACCCGATCAACGGCCAGGCGCTGATCGCGACGGTCTACACCGCGCTCGCCAAGTCGCCGCACTGGAAGAACACGATGCTCGTCATCACCTACGACGAGAACGGTGGGTTCTTCGATCACGTGCCGCCGCCCACGACGGCGGACGATTACACCTCGACCGGCTTCAACCAGCTCGGCTTCCGCGTGCCGGCGATGATCATCGGACCGTACGCCAAGCAGAGCTACGTCAGCTCGGTGCAGTACGACCACACCTCGGCGCTCAAGCACCTGACCAACGTGTTCGACCTGCCGACGATCCAGGGCCAGCTGGCGATGCGGATGAACGCCGCGAACGATCTCAGCGACACGATCGACATGGATCGGCTCGACAAGGACCAGTGGGCCAAGCCGGTCGAGATCCCGTCGGTCGACGTCACGCAGTGGCCGATGTCGTCGGCGTGCGACTACAACGGCAGCCGGATCGATCCGATCACCAAGTGGGCGGACGACAACCCCGACAAGGTGCGCGGCCTCGATCTGCGCTCCGAGCTGCCCGAGTATCGCCGCACGATCATCGAGTTCCTGCGCGAGCACCAGGGCACGATCGGCAAGTAGCCATCCGCTACGTCGTCTACGATCGAACGTGCCGGGTGCTCGGCCGGGTGTGGGCGGCCGGTGCGCGGCTGTACCGCGCGCGCGGCTGGATCGACGGCGCGCACGGCGCGGCGAGCTGGCGCGACGCGCTGGCCTGGCTCGGCGCACGCGATGGCATCGCCGAGCTCCAGTACTGGGGCCACGGCAAGTGGGGCTCGGCGCGCTGCGGCGACGAGGTGCTCGATGCGAGCGTGCTCGCGCCCGGCCCGCTCGACGCGCTGCGCGCGCAGCTCCGGCCGGACGCGCTGGTGTGGTTTCGCACGTGCGAGACGCTCGGCGCGCGCGCCGGCCACGACTTCGCGGCGCGCGCGGCCGACCGGCTCGGCGCGCGGATCGCCGGCCACACCTACGTGATCGCGTACTACCAGAGCGGGCTGCACGTGCTCGCGCCGGGTGCTCGACCCGACTGGCCGGCGCACGAGGGCCTGGTGCGCGGCACCGCGGCGGCACCGGAGCGCGCCGCGCGATCGTCGCGGCGCGCGCCGCGCACGATCACCGCGCTGACCCCGCGCCTACCCAGCCGAGTGCGCTAGCCGCGGCCTCGTAGGTCGTGGTCACGACGATCTGGTCGAAGTAGAACGTATGGCCGTTGTTGGCGTCGGGCTGGTAGATGCCGGTCTTGAGGTCGAGCCCGGCGTACGCGCCCTTGACCTTCGCCGGGTCGTAGCCGAACGGCCCCGACCAGTCGACCACCTTCTCGCGATCGATCCACAGCTTGATGTGGCCGGTGCCGGTGACGCGCGGCTCGAGGTAGAGCAGGAACGTGTGCCACGCGCCGGGATCGATCCGGCGATCGCTCCACAGCTCGATATCGGGGTTCTTGGAGTCGGGGCCGGTCGCGGTGTCGCGGATCGCGAGCTTGATCCGGTACGGCGGCTTGTCGTCGGTGACCAGCTTGAGGCTGACCGGCGGGCCATACGGGAAGCCCTGCCAGGCCTGGCAGAAGATCGCCGAGCCGAGGAACGGCGCCGGCTTGGCGGCGAGCTGGAACGCGAAGCCGATGTAGCGCGCGTTGTCGAAGTGCAGGCCGTCGGGCGCCGCGGCCTCGAGCAGCTTGTACTCGACGCGCTGCTTGTGACCCGAGGTGTCGGTCGGCACCTCGAACGCCAGGCCGCGCGCACCGAACGCGTGGTGGTCGCTGATCGCCGGCCGGACCGGCGCGCCGTCGCGCACCACCGCGAAGCGATGCCCGCCCTCGCGCGCGGTCCAGTCGGCTTCGATCGTGGTCGCGTCGCCGCTCAGCAGGCGCAGCACGTCGCCGCCGGGACTGGCCGCGGCCGGAGCGCAGCCGGCGAGCGCGATCAGGGCGAGCCGGCTCAGCATAGGATGTCGAGCAGCTGGGCGCGCGTGAGGTAGCCCTCGAGCACCGCGACGAACTCGTCGATCATGAGGTCGAGCTCGATCGTGAGCTTCTTGCCCGACGCGCGCATCACCCGGCCGGAGATCGGGATCTCGGTGCCGGCGAGCTGCGCGACGCCCGACACCCAGCTGCCGACCGCCGGCAACGCGAACGTCGCGTTGACCGTGATGTGGGTGCGCGAGATGTCGGCGACTGGCGCGGTGCCGGCGTCGAACCGGACCGAGGCGGCGAGCGCCGGCGGCGGCTCGACCCGGTAGTTGACCCGGCGGTTGTGCGTGATCAGCCGGTCGAGCGCGTCGTGCACCGGCGCCGACAGCGGGGTCTCGACCGTCTCGAGCACGAGCTCGCGCAGCCGCTTGAGCTCCTTCTGCGTGCCGATCAGGTTGCGCCGCATGTCGGCGAGCCGGCGCTGGTCGCGATGGACCTTGTCGGCGACCGCGCCGAGCAGGTTGACCAGGAAGCGCACGCCGAGCTCCTGGTGCGCCCCGAGGAACGCCTGGATCGTCCTGGCGGGCAGCGCCCACACGACCGAACCGGCCGCGACCGTCGCGCGGGTCGAGCGCGGCAAGCCGGTGAGCGCGCCGAGCTCGCCGATCAGCGCGGGCGGGCGCAGCCGGAACACGTCGTCGTCGGGGTGGTCGAGCACGACCTCGCCGCCGGTCAGCAGGTAGAACGTGGTCGCCGGCTCGCCGACGTCGAACAGCGGTTCGTCGGGCCGGGCGTCGATCCGCGCGAACAGGGCGCCGATCTGGGCCAGCTCGTCGTCGCCGAACCCGTGGAAGAGCGGAATCGTACGGAGCTCGCTCGGGCTCGGTCCCATGGCCGGGACCATATCGCAGACTGTCACCGCACGGGGTATCGTGGAGGCGTGAGGCCGTGGCTCGTCGTGGTGGTCGCCGCGTGTCACCACGATGCCCCGCCCCCACCCGCGCCGGCGGTGCCGCGCGATGCGCCGCGCGCGCACGCCGATGCCGCGCCCCAGCTCCCGCCGCACGACAGCTATCCCGACCTGCCGGCCGCGCTGCACGCGATCATCCCCGACGACGCGCGCGTGATCGGGTTCGGCGAGATCCACGCGCGCACCGATCGCACGCGCGTCAGCTCGGCGCTCGCGCGGTTCACCCGCGACGGGCTGCCGGCGATCGCCGATCACCTGAGCGACCTCGTGATCGAGACCTGGATCGTGGACCCGCGCTGCGGCAAGCACGCCGCGCAGGCGACCGAGCAGGTCACCACGACGATGCGCCGGCCGGTCGAGACCAGGTCGGAGATCGCCGAGCTCGCGGACGCCGCGCGCGCCGCCGGCATCCAGCCGCACGCGATGCGCGTGACCTGCGACGACTACGCGAAGATCGCGCCCGACGGCGGCGAGGTGAACGCCGAGGCGATGCTCGCGCTCACCACGCGCGAGCTCGGCCGGATCGCGACCGAGGCGGTCGCGCACCGCGACCGCGAGCCGGGGCATCGCCCGTGGATCGCGCTGTACGGCGGCGCGCTCCACAACGATCGCTTCCCCGCCCCCGGGACGGCCGAATGGAGCTACGCCGCGAAGGTCGACGCGGCGACCGGCGGCCACTTCGTCGAGATCGACCTGATCGTCCCGGAGTTTGCCGAGCCCGATCCGGCGTCGCAGGGCCAGCCGTGGTTCCCGCTGGTCGGCGCGGCGGGCGATCGCGTCACCGTGTGGAAGCGCGGCGAGCGATCGTTCGTGATCGTGCTGCCGCGGAGCGCGAAGTGATCGGCGCGATCGCGGCGCGGCTCGGCGAGGCCTGGGCGGTGTGCGCGGCGATCCAGCTCGCGCTGTGGCTCGTCGCGCGGCGCACCCGCAACGCCGGCGTGGTCGACGTCGGCTGGGCGCTGGCGTTCGCGGTCGTCGCGCTGGTGTTCGCGCTCGGTGCGACCGCGCCGCCCGGATCGTGGCTGCCGATCGCGATGATCGTCGTGGTGTGGAGCGTGCGGCTGGGCACGTACCTGATCGCGCGCGGCGCGGCGACCGGCCCCGAGGACGGCCGCTACCGCGACCTGCGCGCGCGCTGGGCGCGCGACGCCGACCGCCGGTTCTTCGTGTTCTTCCAGGCGCAGGCCGCGCTCACCGCGATCCTCGCGAGCGCGTTCGTCGTGCCGTTCATCGTGCCGGCGCACGGCGGCCTGGGCTGGCTGCGCTGGCCCGGCGCGCTGCTCGCCGCGACCGGCATCCTCGGCGAGACCTGCGCCGACGCCCAGCTCCGCCGCTGGAAGCTCGATCCCGATCGCCGCGGCCGGGTGTGCGATGCCGGGCTGTGGGGCTGGTCGCGCCACCCCAACTACTTCTTCGAGTGGTGCGTGTGGCTGGGGCATGCGGTGTACGGCGTGGCGTTCGCGCCGTGGGGGCTCGTGGCGATCGGCGGGCAAGCGATCATCGTCGCGAGCATTTTCGGCGTCACCGGGATTCCACCGACGGAGGCGCAGGCGCTGCGCAGCAAGGGCGATGCGTATCGCGACTACCAGCGGCGCGTGAGCCGGTTCGTGCCGCGGCCGCAGAGGCGCGCGTGACCGGTGGCGTGACCGAGCCCAAATTCTCCGTTCTACACCGCTTCTACACCACCCTGTCGGGGACCGTTGCGTCTTGTCGCGTTCTTGAGGTGCGCGCGAGCTGCCGTGCCGTAGCCTCGACGCGTGGACGAGCGCTTCATCGCGAAGAACTGGCGCGATCTGATCCGGCCGCGCGAGCTGGAAGTTGTCGCGCAGTCACCGACGCATGCGACCTTGCGCTGCGAGCCTCTCGAACGAGGTTTCGGGACGACGCTCGGAGTCATGCTGCGGCGCACGTTGTTGTCCGTGCTCCCCGGCGCCGCGATCACTCACGTAGCGTTCGACCGCGCGCTACCGGCCGAGCTCGATGACCTGACGGCGGCGCTCACGGAGCTCGTGTTCGCGAGCGAGCTCTCGACGAACGCGATCGTCCGGCTCGACAGGCACGGGCCCGGAGACGTCACCGGCGCAGACCTCGCGCTCGTCGACGGTGTCCGCTGTTGCAACCCGGAGCATCGCATCTGCACGCTAGCGCCACATGCTTCGCTCTCGCTCCGCCTCTCGATCGGGCTCGGCCGCGGCTATTCGCCGGCCGAGCGCCACGCGCCCGACCTTCCCGAGGCAATCGCGATCGCGGCGATGTTCGCACCGGTGAGCCGGGTCGAGATCGCCGTGTCGAATGCACGCGTCGGTCAGCAGACCGATTACGACAGGCTCACACTCGACGTGTGGACGCGAGGCGCGATCGATCCGATCGAAGCGGTGTCGCGCGCGGCGACCGTCATGCGTGATCAGCTCGGGCTGTTCCTCAACTTCGAGGAAGGACCGGAGCCCGTGCTCACGCCACCCGACGAGACCGCGGCGCGCGTGAACGAGAACCTGTGGCGCACGGTCGAGGAGCTCGACCTGTCGGTGCGGGCAGGCAACTGTCTGCGCGCGATGGAGATCACGTACATCGGCGAGCTCGTCCAGAAGACCGAGGCGGATCTGATGAAGTCGCGCGGCTTCGGGCGGAAGTCCCTGACCGAGATCACGGGGCTGCTCGCCCAGCTCGACCTGCGGCTCGGCATGAAGACGACGGGCTGGCCCGGCGACGGCTCGCCGGCGCGCGACGAGTAGTCAGCTACGACCAGCCGATCCAGTGAAACGCCAGTGCCTGATACTCGCGCTCGGCGTGTGCGGCATCGAGTGTCGAGGGCAGCGAACACGGACCGATGAACGTGCGCGACCACGGATCGATCATCGCGACGCTGTCCTCACCGTCGGCCGCGCGATGCTCGACGACCACTCCGACCGCATGCACGATGAGCTCGCCGGCAGCCGTGGCGTCGGGATGGAGACGCTGGTACGAGGTCGCGAGCACGGCACCGCGATAACCGCGACCGGCCTCGACCCATGCCACGAGCTCGCGCGTCGGCGAGGCGATGCGGCGATAGCGCAGCCGGTAGCCGAGCTCGTGTAGTACGCGAGCGCGCCTCGCGAACCAGCTCTCGACGACCGACAACCGGTCGCCGTGCTCGGCCGCGTGCAGCTCGTGAAAGATCGCGTCCTGGATCCCGGGCGCGAGCGTACCCGCCCGATATGCAATCTGGCGAAGCACGAACGACGTCGCGGCGCCGGCGCACGCGGTCGGCGTCTCGGTGATCGTGATCTCGCCCGACATGCGCTCAGCCTAGGCGGACGCGAACGGCGGTCGATCAAGATCGCGACAAGCCGACCTCGGATTGTCGCGATTTTGCCGCGATCTTGACGCGACCCTTACGCGGCCGAGGGCAAACGCCGAGGCGCGATGGTGCCGCGCTCGATGATCCCGACGAGCCGTCCGGTCGCATCGACCACCGGGAGGAAGCTGTGCGCGGCGGCTTGCTCGGCGATCGACGCGAGCGCGCGATCGACCGTCACGGCCGGGTTATGCGCGCGACGCGCGATCTCGGCCAGCGGCGTCGCGAACGCGACGGCGCGATCGGTCGTACCGGCGACGTGCCGGCGCAGATCCGCCTCCGTGACCGTTCCGACATAGCGACCAGCCCAGTCGAGCAGCGGCGCCGCCGTCAGCTCGTAGGTCTCGAGCTGGTCGAATGCGTCGCGGACCGTATCCGAGACAGACAACCACTGGACGCGAGCGATCGGGGTAAGTAGCTGCAGGATGGTCATGGCACACCTCCCCTCGGGGAGTGAGCGACACCGTAGTCATCGAAATGACCGCGCGCCAGGTGATCAGGGTGGCACCAAGAACGGCTCAAGAAACCGTCAACCCGGTGGGTGCAATCGGTTCGCCGGCGGCCGAATGGGCTCGGCGTACCGGGGCGAATGTCCTAGGCTTCCGTCCGTGGTGCCATGCGCGATCCGCGCGACGACCGACCGGAGCCCGAGGCGCTGCTCGCACGAGTCAACGCAGAGCAGGCGCGTGCGTCGCGCGCGCGCCTGAAGATCTTCTTCGGCGCGGCTCCCGGCGTGGGCAAGACGTACGCGATGCTCCAGGAGGCGCGGCGCGCGCGCGATGCCGGCGAGGATGTCGTGATCGGGGTCGTCGAGACCCACGGTCGCGCGGAGACCCACGAGCTCGCGGCCGGCCTCGCGGAACTGGCTCGTCGCACGATCGACTATCGCGGGCTGCGCTTGGCCGAGCTCGACCTCGACACCGCGCTGCAGCGCAAGCCCCGGCGCATCCTCGTCGACGAGCTAGCGCACACCAACGCGCCCGGCAGCAAGCACGTGAAGCGCTGGCAGGACGTGCTCGAGCTGCTCGACGCCGGCATCGACGTGCACACGACGGTGAATGTCCAGCACGTGGAGAGCCTGCGCGACGTCATCGAATTGATCACGGGCGTTCGCGTGCGCGAGACCGTGCCCGACGTGCTGATCGAGCGAGCCGACGAGATCGAGCTCGTCGACATCTCGCCGGACGAGCTGCTCGGGCGCTTCGCCGAGGGCAAGGTCTACGTCCCCGAGCAGGCTCGGCGCGCGGTCCAGAACTTCTTCCAGAAGGGTAACCTGCACGCGTTGCGCGAGCTCGCGCTGCGCCGCACGGCCGAGCGCGTCGATGCCGAGGTTCTCGCATATCGCAAGCTGCATGGCATCTCGCTGCCGTGGCCCACCGCCGAGCGGATCCTCGTGTGCGTGGGGGCGAGCCCCGGATCGGAGCGGTTGATCCGCGCGACGAAGCGCATCGCGGAGGGATTCCATGCCGACTGGGCGGCCGCGCACGTCGAGGTCCTCGGAGCGCCCCCGCTCGGCGAACGCGATCGCGAGCGCGTCGAATCGCACCTGCGACTCGCGGAGGCGCTCGGCGGAGATGTGGTGCGGCTCGCAGGCGCGACGGTGGCCGGCGCGTTGCTCGAGCACGCACGCGACACCAACGTCACGCGCATCGTCGCCGGCAAGCCGACGCACGGGCGCTGGCGCGATCGCTTGCGCGGCAGCCTGCTCGACGCGCTGATCCGCGGCTCGGGCCCGATCGAGGTGCACGTGATCGCGCCGCTCGACGAAGGCAAGCCGCCGCCGGCATCGCCGATCCCGCGCGAGCGCGCGAGTGCGGTGATGTACGGCTGGGCGGTGCTCGCCATCGCGGTGACGACGGCGCTCGGCTTGCTGCTGTTCGATTACCTGACGATCGCCGAGATCACGATGCTCTATCTGGTGGCGATCACGATCGCCTCGCTCGAGGGTCGCGGGCCGTCGCTCGTCGCGGCGTCGCTCGCGGTCCTCGCTTTCGATTACTGCTTCGTGCCGCCGCGCTTCGCGTTCGCGGTGTCCGACGTGCGCTACGTGATGACCTTCGCGGTGATGCTCGCGGCAGCGATCGTGATCGGGACGCTGACGACCCGGCTGCGCGGCCAGAAGCGCGACGCGTCGATCCGCGAGCGCCACACGGCCACGCTGCTCGCCTTCACGCGCGACATCGCGGCTGCGGTGACCTCGGCCGACGTGGCCGCCGTCATCGTCACAAACCTCGAATCGTCGTTCCCGGTGTCCGCGGCGGTGCTCGTGCAGGACGCCACGGAGCGCGCGGAGCTCACCGCCGTCGCCGGCCTGATGCCGCTCGCGCCGCAGGAGCTCGAGACGGTGCGCTGGACCTTCGAGCACCGGCGGACTGCGGGACGCGGCACCGACACGATGCCGAACGCCCGCGTGCTCGCGGTGCCGCTGGTCTCGGGCAGCGAAGCCGTCGGCGTGATCGCGGTGCAGGCCAAGCAGGACCCGCGCCGTCGCGGCGGGGTCGCGATCGCGTTGATCGAGGCGATCGCACGCCAGGCCGGGCTCGCGCTCGGCCGCGCGAAGCTCGCCGAGCAGGCGCGCGACGCGTCGCTCCGCGCTCGCACCGAAGAGATGCGCAACGCCCTGCTGTCGGCCGTGTCGCACGACCTGCGGACCCCGCTGACGGTGATCACCGGGGCGGCGACGACACTGCGCGACGATGTGGCCCGACTGTCGGCCGCCGCGCGTCACGATCTCGCGAGCCAGATCGTCGAAGATGCGAGCCGGCTCGAGCGCGTGCTCACGAACCTGCTGCAGCTCACTCGCGTCGAAGGCGGAGTCGCGCCGAACCGCGAGCTGATCTCGGTCGAGGAGCTCGTCGGTGGTGCCCTGACACGCATGGAAGACGTGCTCGGCAGCTGGCAGGTCGAGCTCGACGTACCGTCCGAGCTGCTCGTTCGTGTCGATGCAGTGCTGTTCGAGCAAGTGCTGATCAACTTGATCGATAACGCCGTCAAGCACGGTGCCGCACCACTCGAGCTGCGCGCGCGTCAGCAAGGCGCGCTCGTCGTGCTCGAGGTCATCGACCACGGCCGCGGCGTACCGCCGGAGCTCGGCTCGACGTTGTTCGACAAGTTCGTGCGCGCTTCGACCGCGCCCGGGGCGGGGCTGGGGCTCGCCGTGGTGCGCGCGATCGTCGAATCTCATCGCGGGCACGTGGAGGTCGACAACACGGCCGAGGGCGGTGCGCGGTTTCGCATCGAGCTTCCCGTCGAACCCGCGGCTGCCAGGTCGCAGCCCGTTGGCGATCTGTCCTCGAGGAAACTGGCATGACGAGCACGATCCTGGTCGTCGACGACGACCTCCAGCTACGCAGGTTTCTTCGCACGACCCTGGCCGGCCACGGCTACGCGGTCGTCGAAGCAGGTTCCGTTGCCGAGGCGACCGCCGCGATCGCCCGCGTTCACCCGGCCGTGATCTTGCTCGATCTCGGGCTTCCCGACGGGGACGGGCTCGAGGTCTTGCGCAAGGTGCCGGCGGACGCGCGGCCGCCCGTGATCGTACTGTCCGCGCGCGGGCAGGAAGGCGACAAGGTGACCGCGCTCGACGTCGGCGCCGACGACTACCTGACCAAACCGTTCGGCGCGAGCGAGCTGCTGGCGCGGATCCGCGTCGTGCTGCGCAGGGTCGGCGGCACGCCGACCCCGGATGTGATCGAGATCGGTCCGATCCGGATCGACCAGCCGCGCCACAGCGTCAGCGTCGAGGACCGCGAGGTGCACCTGACGCCGATCGAGTTCCGGCTGCTGCTCGAGCTCGCACGCCATCCCGGCCGCGTGCTCACGCATCACCAGCTGCTGCGCGAGATCTGGGGACCGAACGCGGTCGACGAGCTTCACTACCTGCGCGTGCACATGGGCGCGCTGCGCAAGAAGCTCGAGGCCGATCCGGCGCGCCCGCAGTGGCTTCTGACCGAAGCCGGCGTCGGCTATCGGCTGCGCGAACCGCCGCAGCCGGCCGAGCAGCGCTCGCGGTGACGCGATAGCCAGGCGAGGCCGGCGACGAAGCACGACGCGCCGAACACCGTCGCCGCAGACGGCGTTCCCGGATGCACGATGCCGATGCCGACCTGGATCGCACCGGTGAACGCCATCACGCCCATCGCGAGCCGCATGCCGTCGTCGCCCGTGGCGACCCTTGGCTCGGGTTGCGGCGAGGTAGGCGGCGTGCGGTACGGATGCGAGGTCACGCTGGGCGCGCAGAGGTCCTCGCGCATGCGACATGGCTAGCGCGCCGTCGCGGCCGCCCCGATCAGCGTCCGGTACAGCTCGCATCAAGAAACCGTCAATCGCCGGCTTTACGCGAATCTGATACGGAGTTTGCGCGATCCATGCGCGAGCTCGCCGGCGCTCGGGACATCCTATAGAGAACAGCCATGGAGCCAGGCGCGATCGCGAGTGCCGCCGCGGACACCATCGCCACCTTCGTCGCGATGTGGAGCGTGCTCGCGCTGGTCCTGCACGCGCGAACGCCGCGCATTCCGCGCGCGATCGTGCGGCGAACGTGGCCGGTTCGGCTGCGAGCCTGGGGAAACGCCGTCGTGTCGCGCTTCGGCGAGCTGGCGCCGTCCGCATACGGCCGCCACGAGCTACCGCTCGCGTGCTTCAGTCTCTGGCTGTCTCGACCCGCCCGTTGCACGCGCCTGCCACGGGCGACCGCGCGGCGTCCGGATTGATCGCAACGAGACGCGATCTTGACGCGGTCTTGCGGTGCGTCGCATGGCCGCGCGCCATGACTTGGGAGGGCGCGAGGTCGCCCGGAGACTGCGATGCGGACAGCGGCTGCAATGGTCCTCGAAGACGCCCGGCATCTCGCCGGCGCGGTACGTCACGCGGAATCTCGCGACGTCGGCGCACTCGCGCGCTTGCTCGAAAACGTCGGCGTCGATGCCTCCGCGCTCGAAGCAGCACGACGGCATCCGTTCGGGCACGTGTTGATCTTCGAGCTCGAAGGTGTCGTCTGCGCGATGGTGTACGTCCTGATCGATCACACGAACGGCGTGCGGGGCCACCTGCAGCTCGCGGTCGTCGACCCAAAGCTCGCCGAGCATCGCGAAGTGATCGAGCAGCGCTTGATCGGGGTCGCCACGGCGCTGTGCGAGGCCTACGGTTGCAGTCCGATGGACGCGCGCAGCCGAGCGCTCAACGTGGCTGCGGCGAAGCCGCCGAAGTGACGGCAGCTTCGACATGTTCGACGATCTCCGCGACGCCGACGCCGGCAGTGACATGCGCGAACACGGTCGGACCGTTCCCGCGCATGCGGTGCGCGTCGCGCGCCATCACGTCGAGGCTCGCGCCGACGAGCGGCGCGAGATCGATCTTGTTGATCACCAGCAAATCCGACTGCGTGATCCCCGGTCCGCCCTTGCGCGGGATCTTGTCACCGCCGGCGACATCGATGACGTAGATCGTGAAGTCGGCAAGCTCGCGGCTGTATTGCGCGGCGAGGTTGTCGCCGCCGCTCTCGACGATCAGCAGCTCGGGCGCGACCGCGCACGTCAGATCCTCCAGAGCGACAAGGTTCGGCGTGATGTCTTCGCGGATCGCGGCATGCGGGCAGCCGCCGGTCTCGACCGCGCGGATGCGCTCGAGAGGCAGCGCCTCGTGGCGCATCAAGAACTCGGCGTCCTCGCGCGTGAAGATGTCGTTCGTGACCACGCCGAGCGAGAGGCGATCGCGTAGCGCCCGGCATAGCGCGAGCACGAGCGCGGTCTTGCCGCTTCCGACCGGGCCGCCGATCCCGACGGTGAACGCGCGGCGCGTGAAGTCCCGGCGCAGCGCTGGCTCGCGGTCGTCGAACCGACCGGGCCGGTCAGGGTGGTCGTGCATACCGAAGCCGTCGTGATCGTGGCGCATGGATCTCCTAGGACTGGAACAGCCGCGCGTACAGACGATCGTGCGCGGCTTGCGCGAGATCGACGAGCGGCGAGAGCGAACGGGCATCCTCCGCGCGCAACGCACGCGTGCCGGCGAGTGCGCGCTCGGCGATCGGCGCGACGTCGAGTAGCATTCGCTGGGCGCGCAGCGGACCGACGACGCCGAGCCGCACCGCCGCCGAAACGGCGGAACGCAGCACGCCGAACATCGCGAGCTGCCGCGCATCGTCGAGTGACACGCCAGCGCGCGCTAGCACCACGCCGAGCGTAGCCGCGTGATGGCCGTACGGGAGGTCGACGCGCGCGTCGAGCATCGCTTCCGCGGCGATCGCGAACGCGCGGCCCTGCGCGCGGCTCGCGCGGTTCGCGACGTGACTCGACAGGAAGCGGTCCAGCGCTCGGTCGGCGCGCTCCGGGTCGCCAGCGTGCGCGTCGTCGAGGAACGGTAGCATCGCGTACGCGGAGTGCCACGTCAGCTCGGATAACCGCAGCGCGAGCTCGCGCTCACCGGCGAGCAAACCGAGCCCGCGGAGCGCCTCGAGGCCGAGCGAGTGCGCGAAGCTCCCCGCCGGGAAGGCCGAATCCGCGAGCTGGTAGAGAAGCTGTTGCATCAGAACAGGAAGTAGCGCTGCGCGAGCGGTAGCGTGCCGGCGGGTGCGCACGTCAGGAGCTGGCCGTCCGCGCGCACCTCGTACGTCTCGGGATCGACTTCGATCCGAGGCAACGCATCGTTGAGCTTCATGTCGCGCTTGGTGAGGCCGCGGCAGCCATGCACCGCGACGACCGCGCGCGACAGGCCGTAGCTCGACGCGATCCCGGCGGCTTCCGCCGCACTCGACACGAATGCCAGGCTCGTCGCGGCCGCAACGCGACCGAGCGCGCCGAACATCGGCCGCATGCGCACCGGCTGCGGCGTCGGGATCGATGCGTTCGCGTCGCCCATCTGCGCCCACGCGATCATCCCGCCCTTGACGACGAGCGCCGGCTTCGCACCGAACCATGCCGGATGCCACAGCACGAGGTCTGCGAGCTTGCCCACCTCGACCGAGCCGACGTGGTCGGCGATGCCGTGCGCGATCGCCGGATTGATCGTGTACTTCGCGATGTAGCGGCGAATGCGCGCGTTGTCACCCGCTCCGTCGCCACCGCGCTGCTCCTTCATCTTGTGCGCGGTCTGCCAGGTCCGCATCACGACCTCGCCGATGCGACCCATCGCCTGGCTATCGCTCGACATCATGCTGATCGCGCCGAGGTCGTGCAGGATGTCCTCGGCCGCGATCGTCTCCCCGCGGATCCGGCTCTCCGCAAACGCGACGTCCTCCGGCAGCCTCGGATCGAGGTGATGGCAGACCATCAACATGTCGAGGTGCTCGTCGAGCGTGTTGACGGTGAACGGGCGCGTCGGATTCGTCGAGCTCGGCAACACGTGCGGCACCGAGCACACCTTGATGATGTCGGGCGCGTGGCCGCCGCCCGCGCCCTCGGAATGGTAGGTGTGGATCGTGCGGCCCTTGAACGCCGCGATCGAGTCGTCGACGAATCCCGACTCGTTCAGGGTGTCCGTGTGGATCGTGACCTGAACGTCGTGGGCCTCGGCGACCGCGAGGCAGCAGTCGATCGCCGGCGGCGTCGTCCCCCAGTCCTCGTGCAGCTTCAGGCCGAGCGCGCCGGCCGCGAGCTGCTCGGCGAGCCCCTCGGGCCGCGACGAGTTGCCCTTGCCGGTGAGGCCGATATTGATCGGAAGCGTGTCGGTCGCCTGGAGCATCGCGCGGATCTGCGCCGGCGCCGGCGTGCACGTCGTCGCGTTCGTCCCGGTCGCGGGCCCGGTGCCGCCGCCGATCAACGTGGTGATGCCGCTCGCCAGGGCGACGTCGGCGAGCTGCGGGCAGATGAAGTGAACGTGCGCGTCGATCGCGCCGGCGGTGACGATCATGCCCTCTGCTGCGATCACCTCGGTCGTGACGCCGACGATCATGCCCGGTGTCACGCCGCGCATCACGGCTGGGTTTCCGGCCTTGCCGATACCGGCGATCCGGCCGTCCTTGATGCCGAGATCGGCCTTGTAGATCCCGGTCCAATCGATGACGACCGCGTTCGTGATCACGACGTCCAGCGCGTCGGCCGCGGCGATGCCTGCCGCCTGGCCCATGCGATCGCGTAGCACCTTGCCACCGCCGAACTTGCATTCGTCGCCGTAGACGGTGTGATCGCGCTCCAGGCGTGCGACGAGCGCCGTATCGCCGAGCCGGATCGTGTCGCCCGTCGTCGGCCCGTAGATATTCGCGTACGCGGCGCGACCGATGCGCGCGCTCACGGGGCAGCCACCAGTGTGACGGTCTTGCTCTCGCCGGGCTCGAATCGGACCGCGGTGCCGGCCGGCACATCGAGCCGCTTGCCTGCCGCCGCCGCGCGGTCGAACGCGAGCGCCGCGTTGGTCTCGGCGAATGGATAGTGACTGCCGACCTGGATCGGCCGATCGCCGGTGTTGGTCACCGCGAGCTCGACCGTCGTGCGGCCGGCGTTGAGCTCGAGCTCGCCAGGCTGCACGCGGATCTCGCCGGGCACGAGCTCGACCGGCTCGCCGAACACGTCGAGCGCGGGGACCGGCAGAAAGCTGCCGTGCAGCGCGAGCCGGAGGTCACCGTCATCGCGCGCGATCGGTGCGTGCACCGTCACGAGCTTGCTGCCGTCGGCGAACGTGCCCTCGACCTGGACCTCGTCGATCATGTCGGCCACGCCATCCATGACCTGGCGCCGACCGAGCAGGCGCTTGCCGAGATCCATCAGCTCCGAGACCGAGCGGCCGTCGCGGATCAGCTCCAGCAGCACGGTCGCGATCAGCGCGACCGCCTCGGGATGGTTGAGCCGCGTGCCGCGCGCGAGCCGTTTCTGCGCGAGAAATCCAGCCTGGTGAAGGATCAGCTTGTCGAGCTCTTGCGGGGACAGGAACACGCGGCACCTTTACCACTTCCGCGCCCACGGATCGGCGCCGAGCAGCCCGATCACGTCCGATCTCAGCAGATCGTACGACGCGCGCGCGAGCGGCTCGCCGGCCGCGGCTCCGACCCGGATCACGAGGCCCCATGGCCAGCGGCTCGCGGTGATCAGCGGCCAACCGAGCGCACGCGTCGCGACCCGCGCCGCGAGTCGATCGCACGCCTCGACAAGCCGCGGGCCTGCGAGCACGATCGTGGCAAACGCGCCGAGCTCGCCGAACCGCGTGCCGAGCTCGCCGTGCGCGCCCGATACGAGCGTCGCGTCGTGGAGTACCGATTCGCCGCCGATCGCGAGCGCGAGCCGCGTCGAAAGTCGCTCGAACGTCCAGCGCTCGCCGCGCGCGATGCGTCCCGCGGTCCACGCGTCGACGGCGACGAGGTTCGCCGTCGGCTCGAGCGCGAACCGCTGCACCTGATCGAAGGCGGCCCCCGCAAAGCACACGACCGGATCGGGCCACGATACGAGTGTCGCAGCTTCGCCCACGGTCACGTCGAGCGTGAACGCCGACCGGGCGCCGCGATACACCTTGCTCGACGCCTGGGAGGACAGGAACAGCGACGCACCGGCGGTCACGTCGATGCGCAGCGCGACATCGTCGCCACCGACGAAGCCGCCCCCGAGGCTCGACTGGTACACCCACGCCGCATGACCATCGCCGGATGGCGACAGCAGCCGGAGCGGTGTTGCCGAACGCGCGCTGGTGACGACCGAGCGGTTTCGCACGCGCGCGATCTCGAGGCTCGAAGCGCTGGCCGCCATGTCGCGTCCGACATAGCACGCGAACGGACGCGCGAGCGTCAGCGCGTGTGCGCGGAATCGCCGCCGGTGGCCGGGCCCACCTGGCAGCGCCCGCCAACGCAATGGCGCGTGCCGTTGCACTGGCAATCGTTCGCGCACGCACCTGCGCCGCCGCCGTTCCAATCCTCGTTCCATTTGTAGTCGGGCGAGTCGCACGCCGCGAGATCCGTGGGATCGGGCCGCGCCGGGCCGGTGCACGTGCCGTCCGTGCAAGAACGCACGCCGTCGCAGTCGCAGTCGGTGGTGCACTTGCCGGGGCCTTGCACGTTGACCGACTCGTCGTGGTGGTAGTTCACGAAATCGCACTGCAGCTGCAGCGGCGGCAGCTTCGCGGTTTCGGGGCGCGCGCTCGACGAGCTGCATGCCGTCAACGCGAGGGCGAGTCCGAGCATCAGGAGGCGCATGCGACGAAGCTAGACGACGCCGCCGCGGATGATCTCAAGGTGGCATCAAGGTCGCATCAGAGCGGCGTGAAGACGGGCTGGTCCGGTCTTTACGCCGCCCCGACGACCCTGCTGTAGTCGCGTGATGCTCGCTCCACGCCCGCTCGATCTGCGCGCACCGCGCGACATCAATCTGTGGCGCACGCCGCTCGCGCTCTCGCTCGGCGCGATCGTGTTGTTCGGCGTCACGATGATCCCCGACGTGCTCGACAAGTACGCGATCATCCACATCCCGTCGTGGCTGACCATGGGCTCGATCGACGACGCGCGCGCGATCTTGTCCGCGACCATGGGCGCGGTCGCGACGGTGCTCGCGCTGATCTTCTCGGTCGCGCTGCTGGTTCTGTCGATGGTCGCGACGCTGTTCGGGCCACGCCTGCTCTACCGGTTCATGCAGGATCGTGTGACGCAGCGAACGGTGGGCCTGTTCATGGGCACGTTCATCTACATCGGCCTGTGCTTCCTCGTGACGCACGAGGATCCCGAGTCGCGGTTTGTCCCTCAGATCTCGCTGATCACGAGCTGGATCCTCGTGATCGCGAGCTTCGCGTCGCTCGTCTACTACAGCCACCGGATCGCGACCTCGATCCAGAACCCCGACATGATCGCGAGGATCGCGCGCGACATCTACCCGGCCGTCGTGCGCTCGCACGCGCGCACTTCGGTCGAGGGCGAAGGCGCATTGCCCGACGACGCCGCGGTCCTGGCGCGCGCGGCGACCGGGGCGATCGTCGCTTGCCCGACGAGCGGGTACCTGCAGCATTTCGATCACGCAGCGCTCGTCGCGGCCGCGCGCGACCAGAGCGCGATGATCGTGCTGCGGTTCCGGCCCGGTCAGTTCGTGTTACGTGGCGAGCCACTCGCATCGATCGTTCCCGCCTCGGCGGCTTCGGTACTCGAGAAGCAGGTCGACCGCTGCGTCGCGTTCGGAGATCACCGCACGCTCGTGCAGGACAGCGAGTTCGGGATCGCCCAGATCGTCGAGATCGCGATCCGCGCGCTGAGTCCGGCGGTCAACGACACGTTCACCGGCGTCGCGTGCGTCGACTGGCTCGCGGACGCGCTGCTCGCGCTCGCCGAGAATCCACCGCTCGAAGGAAACTGGTACGACGCGTCGGGGGTGCTGCGCGTGTGGACTCCGGCGGTCCGGCTCGAACGGCTCGTCAAGCTCGCGTTCGATCAGATCCGGCAAGCTTCGACCACCACACCGGCGGTCCTGATCCGCCAGCTCGACGCGATCCGCAGATTGTCGGCGCGCATGTCGCCGGCCGCACGCATGGCGCTGCGCGATCAGGCCGAGGCGATTCGCGAATGTGCGGCGGCCGGCGCCGTCGCGCTCGATCGCCGCGACCTCGACGCCGCGTTCGAGCGGGCGCGCGCGGAGCTCGACGCACTCGCAGCGGCGGCCTGAGCGACCCGATCCGTACGACCAGGTGCACGGATCGTGTCAAGATGTGCTCCGACCTTCGATGACTCACAGCGATGACGAAGCGCTGTCCGAGCTCGAGCGCCTGCTCGCGCTCTGCGAGGTCCAGTCCGTTCGCTCCGGCGTCCCGCTGCCGCTCGGTGCCCATCGCCGCGGCAACGGGGTCAACTTCGCCCTGCTCAGTCGCAACGCGACCGGCGTCCGCCTCGATCTGTTCGCGCACCGCGACGACGCCGCGCCGAACCGGACGATCATCCTGGATCCCGCGCGCAACAAGACGGGCGACATCTGGCACGTCTGGCTCGAGGACATCCCGGCCGGCCAGCTCTACGGCTACCGCGTCGCCGGCCCGTACGTGCCCGAACAAGGCCACCGCTTCGATCCGAACAAGCTGCTCGTCGATCCGTACGCGACGGCGATCGCGCTCGCGCCCGGGCGCAACTTCGACGCCGCGCGCGAGTACGACGTCGACGACGCGACGACCGCGCCGAGGTGCGTCGTCACGCACGACGATTTCGATTGGAGTGGTGACCAGCCCCTGCGCCGCCCGTGGACCTCGACGGTCCTCTACGAGCTGCACGTTCGCGGCGCCACGATCCATCCCAGTTCCGGCGTCGCGTGCCCGGGCACGTACCGCGGCCTCGTCGAGAAGATCGGGTATCTGCAGGACCTCGGCGTCACCGCAGTCGAACTGATGCCGATCCTCGAGTTCAACGAGCACGAGTGCACACGCGTCGATCCTCACACCGGCGAGCGCCTGCGTAACTACTGGGGCTACGACCCGATCGGCTTCTTCGCGCCGAAAGCTAGCTACGCGAGCACGCGCGATCCGGGCGCTGCACTGCTCGAGCTCAAGCAGATGGTGCGCGCGTTTCACCAGGCCGGGATCGAGGTCCTCCTCGACCTGGTCCTCAACCACACCGCCGAAGGCGACGAGCGCGGCCCGACGATCGGTTTCCGTGGCATCGACAACGCGCTCTATTACTGGCTCGCAGAGGACCCGCGGCGCTATCGCGACTTCACCGGCACAGGTCACACGATCCGCGCGTCGCACCCGATCGTGCGCGACCTCGTGCTCGACGTGTTGCGCTACTGGGTCACCGAGGTCCATGTCGATGGATTTCGCATCGACCTCGCGTCGGTGCTCGGTCGGGATCGCGAGGGTCGCGTCGTCGCGGACGCGCCATTGCTCGAGCGCATCGCCGAAGATCCCATCCTGCGCGACACCAAGCTCGTCGCCGAGGCATGGGACGTCGCCGGGGCGTATCAGGTCGGGAGCTTCTCGCAGCGCCGATGGGCCGAGTGGAACGGCCGCTTCCGCGACGACGTGCGCCGGTTCTGGCGCGGCGACGCTGGGATGCTTGGTCGGTTCGCGAGCCGGCTTGCGGGCAGCGCCGATCTCTACGAGGGTTCCGGTAAGGGACCGGAGTGCAGCGTCAACCTCGTGACCTGTCATGACGGCTTCACGCTCGCGGATCTCGTCGGTTATGCACACAAGCACAACGAGGCCAACGGCGAGGGCAACCGGGACGGCATCGATGACAACTGCAGCGCGAACTACGGGATCGAGGGGCCCTCCGATGACCCCGCGCTCGCCGCGGTGCGCGTGCGCCAGATCAAGAACTTCTTGCTCACGCTCGCGGTGTCGCGCGGCGTGCCGATGCTGCTGGCCGGCGACGAGCTCGGCCGCACGCAGCGCGGCAACAACAACGCGTACTGCCAGGACAACGAGACCAGCTGGATCGATTGGTCGCCGCTCGCACGCGACGCGGACGTGCATCGCTTCGCGCGCGCCGCGCTCGCGTTGCGCCGCGCGCATCCAGTGCTGCGGCGCGAGGCGTTCTACAGCGATCGCGACATCACTTGGCTGGCACCGGATGGGGGCGGGCCGAGGTGGAGCGATCCCGAAGCGCGGCAGCTCGCCGTGACCGTGCGCGAGCCGGGGGCACCGTCGCTCTGCCTGCTGTTCAACGCAGCTGCCGCGCCGTGCACGTTCGCGTTGCCCGGCGGGACACGCTGGCAGGTCGCGCTCGACACTGCCGGCGGTACGACCGTGGTCGATGCGCATGTTCGGCTGATCGCACGCTCGTCGGCCGTGCTCGTCGCGTGATCAGCCGATGCCGGCGATCCCGCGCACGTTCGTGCTCGCGGGCAAGGCGGCGCCCGGTTACGTCTTCGCGAAGTCGGTGAACGTCACGCGGCAACCGGAGCGAACGCGCGGACTGCCGCCTCGCGTGTCGGCTGGATGTCGAAGATGCGGTGCATCCGGACGAGCTCGAACACCGCACGGACGGATTTCGAGAGACCACACAGCTTCAACTCTCCGCCCCGCGCGTTGACCTTGCGCAAACACGAGAGAAATGCCCCGAGGCCGGAGCTGTCCACGAACCGCAGCCGGGTGAGGTCGAAGACGAGCCTGGTCTCGCTGCCGACGAGGGACGCGGCATCGCGCTTGAAATCGCTGGCGTTGCTCGCGTCGAGCTCGTCATACGGAAGCTCCGCGATCGTGACGCCCTGGACCCGCTCGGTCATGATCTCCATGGCCGTGCGGAGTGCATGCACCGTGCCCGGGCGCCGCTGCGTCAGGTGCGCAGCGCTTGCGCCCGATCCGTCGGCGATGCAGGCACATTTCATGCGTCGGCGAGATGTGTGGCCACTACCATCGAACCAGCTCGCCCGCCTGGCGTGCGCGAGACTCTGCGCCGCCCGGTCGTCGGCTACGCCATCGCGGTGCTTGGGGTCTCGCTCGTCACCGCCGTGGCGGGGCCCTTTGCAGGCCGCCTCAGCGACACGACGGTCGCGCTCGTCTATCTGCTCGTCGTACTGCTCGTCGCGGCGCAGTGGGGTAGCCGACCGGCGTTCGTCGCATCGGTCGTCGCGACGCTCGCGTTCAACTTCTTCTTCCTGCCGCCACTGTATGAGCTCACGATTGCCGATCCGCGGAACTGGGTCGCGCTCGTGGCGTTCCTCGTGACGGCGGTGATCGCCGGTCAGCTCTCGCAGCGTGCTCGCCGGCGGACTGCCGAGGCCGAGGCCGCACGCGAGGCCGCGCGGCGAGCAGAAGCTTACGATCGCAGCCTCCTCGAGGCGAGCCTCGACGCGATGGTCGCGATTGGCCATGACGGTCGCATCACCGACGTCAACGCCGCAGCGCAGCGGCTCACCGGCCGGTCGCGCGCGGAGCTGATCGGAAGCGAGTTCGCGAGCTGCTTCACGGATCCGCGCCGCGCGAGCGCCGATCACCACCAGGCCCTCTACGACGAGGTCGTACGCAATTCCACCCTCGCGATCCACCACCGCGACGGGCGCGCGATTCCGGTGCTCTCGAACGCATCGGCCTATCGCGACGAGCGCGGCGAGATCGGCGGCGTGTTTGTCGTCGCGCGCGAGCTAGAGACGCCCGCGGCGCACGTGCCTCATCGCGTGGTCGAGCGCGAATCCTCGGGCTCGCTCCACCTCGAGCACCCCGCCGTGCGCGTCGAGCGCGCTGCCGGTGCCGCGAGCGAGCCCGCAGTCGGCCGCCTCCTGCTCGCTCTGCTTCCGCCCATCGCGATCGCAGCGATCCAGTACGCGGTGTGGCCGTTCCTTCGCCCGTTCGCGTGGTTCTTCTTCTTGCCGGGGATCTACGTCAGCACGCGAATCGGCCGGCTGCGCGGCGGCGTGATCGCGACGATGCTCTCCGGGGCCCTCGCGTGGTGGCTGTTCGTCCCACCCGAGCAGCTGTGGCTCAAGGGGGAGCCGCGCTACGTGTTTTCGGGTCTCGCGTTCGCAGTCGCGGGTGTACTGCTGAGCGTGCTGCAAGATCGCGCTTACCGGGCGACGCGCGCCGCCGACGCGGCGCTCGCCGAGAGCCGCGCCGGTGCCGAGCGGATGCGCCGGGCGAGTGAGGAGATCGCGAAGCTCGTCGAGCAAGCCTCCGACGGGATCTTCGTCGCCGATCGCGACGGCCGGATCTCCGAGGTCAACCTCGCCGGCAGCCAGCTCGTCGGCTACGCGCGCGAGCAGCTGGTCGGACAACCGATCGGCGACCTGCTCGCGCCCGACGACGCCGCGCGATTCCGCCGAGCGAGCGAGGAGCTTCGCGGCGGCGGCGTGCAGATCGCGGAATACCGCCTGCGCCGCAAGGAAGCGCCGGATCTGCCGGTGGAGGTCAGCGCGAAGATCCTCCCCGACGGGCGCTGGCAGGCGTTCGTCCGCGACATCACCGAGCGCAAGCACGCCGAGCTCGCGTTGCGCGAGAGCGAGGCCAAGCTCCATCGCGCGCAGGAGATCGCACAGGTCGGCAGCTGGTATCTCGATGTCGTGCGCGATCGGCTCGCGTGGTCGGACGAGGTGTATCGAATCTTCGAGATCCCGATCGGAATGCCGATGACGTACGAGCTGTTCCTCGCTCGTGTCCACCCCGACGATCGGTCGAAGGTGGAACGCGCATGGACGGCCGCGCTAGGCGGTGCCCCGTACGATCTCGAGCATCGGATCGTCGTGGATGGCTCGTACAAGTGGGTGCACGAACGCGCGGAGGTCGAGCGTCACCGTGGTGCCGTTATCGCTGGCATCGGCACCGTCCAGGACATCACGGCGCGCAAGCGCGGCGAGCTCGAGCTCGCCCGGCTCAATCGCGCCTACCACGCCCTGTCGCGATCCAATCAGGCACTCGTGCGTGCGAACGACCCGGCCGACCTCCTCACCGAGATCTGCCGCACCGCCGTCGAGGAGGCCGGCTATCGGTTCTGCTGGGTGGGTCGCGCCGAGCACGACGACGCCAAGACGGTCCGGCCGATCGCACGCTACGGACACGAGGACGGCTACCTCGACCGCGCGCACATCACGTGGGCCGATACCGAGCGCGGCCGTGGCCCGACTGGCACAGCCATCCGGGAGCACCGCGTCGTGTCGTCGAAGGACATCGCGAACGATCCGGCCCTGGCACCGTGGCGCGCCGACGCGCTCCGGCGCGGTTACCTGTCGAGCATCACGATCCCGCTCGACCTCGATCCGTCGACGGCCGGCGCGCTCACGATCTATGCCGGCGAAGTGGACGCGTTCGGCGACGAGGCGGTCGCACTGCTGGACGAGTTCGCGCGCGACTTGTCATTTGGCCTCGCCGCCTTGCACACACGCGGCGAGCTGCGCGTGCTGAACGCGGAGCTCGAGCAGCGCGTCGCGACACGGACCGCCGAGCTGCGCGCCGCGCGCGAGCGCGAAGCCGAGATCGGCGGCCGCATCCAGCGCGAGCTGCTGCTCGACCGGCCGCCGCGGGAGGTCCGCGGCCTCGAGGTCGCGGCGGTCACGATTCCGTCGGCTCGGATCGCCGGCGACTTCTACGGCTTCTTCCATCACGAGGCAAACGACTGCCTCGACGCGATCATCGCCGATGTCATGGGCAAGGACGTGCCGGCGGCGCTGCTCGCTGCGGCCACCAAGGGCAACTTCCCCGAGGCGCTGTGGCACCTGATGGCCGGATCGGCCGGATACGAGCTACCTGAGCCCAAGGACATCGTGACGCTCGCGCATCGCCGCATGGCGTCGCACCTGATCGGGCTCGAGAGCTTCGTCACCGCGTGCTACGCACGGTTCGACGTCGGACACCGCGCGATCACGCTCGTGGATTGCGGCCACACCGGACTGGTGGTGGCGCGCGCCGGCTCGGACACGTGCGAGATCGTTCACGGTCAGGATCTCCCGCTCGGCGTCCGCGAGGGCGAGATCTACGACCAGCTGGTCGTTCCGTTCTCCATCGGCGATGTCGCCGTGCTGTTTTCCGACGGCGTGACCGATGCGCGCGACGACCAGGGCGAGTTCTTCGGCATCGAGCGCCTGGTCGCATGCGTGCGCCAGCACGTGGCGAGCGGCCCCGCCGCTGTGGTCGAAGGCGTGCGCGCCGCCGTGACGATGTTCGCGGGATCGCGCGCACTCGCCGATGACATGACGTGCGTCGTGGTGCGGATGATCCCGCACGAGCTGCCGCGCGCACACGCCACGCTCGAGCTTCGCAGCGAGCTGTGCGAGCTGAGGCGCGCGCGTGAGGCGGTCACCACGTTCTGCTCGACGCTGTCGCCGCCGCCTACCGAAGAGACGACGGCCGCGCTCGCGCTCGCCATCGACGAGGCAGCGAGCAACGTGATCAAGCACGCCTACGGCGGGCGCGAGGATCAACAGATCCAGCTTCGGCTCGAGGCGTTCGAGGACCGCGTCGCCGCTCGGCTGCGCTACCTGGGCGCGCCGTTCGATCCGTCCCTCGTCCCCGCGCCGGCCCTCGACGGTTCGCGAGAGTCGGGTTTCGGCGTCTACCTGATCGCGCACAGCGTCGATCGTGTCCGCTACTACCGGGACGATCTCGAGCGCAGTTGTATCCACTTCGAGAAGCACCGGTGAACGTGCGCAAGCACCGCGCGTGCAACGCGCGCTGGCGATGCTCGACCTCGACGCTCCGCCGCGCTCGCTCACCACGCGAGAGATGTTCGTGCCGACCTGCGCCACGTGTCACATGAGCGGCATCGACGGTCTCGGCGTCCCGATATCGATCGCGCGTACGCACAGGCCGAACAGGTGGTCGCAGCGACGAACGCGCGCGTGAAGGGGGCGCAGGACCTCGTCGCGCGCCCGGCGGCTGCGCCGCGGACTCAGCGCGGCAGCGCCGGGTTGTTCACCGCGGCCAGGGTCGCCGACAGCACCTGGAACTCGAACGACGGGTTGTGGATGCCGCGCGAGCCGTCCTGAGCGAGCAGCTCGTAGTTCCAGTTCGCCTTCGCGAACGTGCCCTTGAGCTGGTCGAACGCGGGCAGCTTGACCGTGCTGTCGGTGAACAGCTTGCCGAGGCCGACCGGGCTGGCGGTGCTGCCGAGCGTCGTGACCGTGCCGGCCCCGTCGGGGTTGGGCACCGCCGAGGTGAACGTCATGGCGAAGCCGGGCGAGCGGCCCGCGACGAACACGATCGTCGCGTCGGGCGGAATCTGCAGCGTGCTCGCGCTGCCCTTGTAGTACAGCCCGCGCACGTAGCTCTGGCCGGTCGCGTCGAGCGCGCTCTGCACGCTGCCGAGCGCCGCGTCGAACTGGCCCTGCAGCGCCGCGCCATCGACCGGGTCGCCCGAGCCGCCGTGACAGCTCGCGCAGATCGTCGTGTCGACGCGCCAGGTGTGGTTCGTGCCGGCGCCGGTCAAGCCGGCCGGGAAGTTGTGCATGTGGCAGCCGACGCAGGTGTCCTTGATCGCCATGTGCGCCGACGGGTTGAACGCGCCGACGAAGAACGCGTTGTTGCCGGACAGCACGTCGCCCTGGTTGGCCTCGTGCGGCGCGCCGATCGAGGTCGCGTAGCTCGGCGTGCCCGCGTTGTCGGTCACGTACACGCCGTTGAGCGCGTCGTTGTGGGCACCGTTGCGCGAGTTATGGCACGCGAAGCAGATCGCGCCCGTGCCGACGTCGTTCACCGCGAAGCCGGCCGGCAGCATCGGAGTCGAGCCGTCGAGGCGCAGCTGCGTGGTGTGCGGGTCGTGGCAGGTCTGGCAGGTCTGCGGCTGCACGCCGTCGGGCGTGATGCCGAGCGTCTGCTGCAGGTAGGCCTTGCCGGCCGTCGCCAGCGGGTTGGTGGTCGGATCGACGAGCGGGCCGGGCAGGCTCGGGAGCTGCGTGCCGTCGGGCCGGGTCAGCAGGCCCTGCAGCTGCTTGATGTACTGCGCGAAGCCCTGCGCCGAGTGACAGCGGTTGCAGCTGTTGCTCGGGTTCGCGGTGACCAGGGTCGATCCTCCGGCGCCTTCGCTGATCGCGATCGCCATGTTGGCGTGCTTGGACTCCCGCCACAGCGCGACGCGGTCGTGGTTGGCGGGCTTGTCGTGGCACACCGCGCACGCTTCGACCGCCATCACGGGCACCGGCATCACGTAGGTCGTGCCATCGCTGCGCCGCGCGCCGCCGACGTGACCGCCGAGCGGGCCGTGGCAGCTCTCGCACTGCATGCCCGCGTACGCCTTGACGCTCGCGGGCATCGCGTTCCACGCGGCGGGCTCCGGCCCGGGCGTGACCTGGCTATACGTCACGGTCGTCACGACGCCGTTGACCACGACCTGCTGCGAGGTCACGCCGGTCAGACCCGTGAACACGTTGGTGAGGTTCGGGAACGTCCAGCTCGCGGTCCGCGCGACGTCGTCGAAGCCACCGTTCGCGGCGAGCGTGTTGTAGCCGGTGGTATGGCAGCCGATGCACGCGCCGCTGTAGTGCGTGCCTTCACCGCCGGTCATGCCGAACTCGAGCAGCGTCATCTGGCCAACGGGCGGCCAGTTGACCGTCGGGTTTCCGGTGGCCGCCGGGACGAAGTTGCCGTCGGCGTCGGTGTTCCACACCAGCTCGCCGGTCCCGTCGTAGTGCATGTCGTTGAAGAAGTGGTTGCCGTGCGCCGAGTTCGCCCAGCTCTGGAACTTGCCGTCGACGTCGGTCGCGATCGCGGGCGGCAGCACCACGTGGCACGTCGTGCAGCTCGGGCTCGCGCTCTGGAACGCGCTGGCGTTGACCTCGAGCTGCGTGCTGCCCGAGGTCACCACGTAGTTGCCCGCGACATCGGGGATGAACCACGGGTTCGGGCCGCCGCTGTCTTGCAGCTGCGCCTTGCTCCCCGACGGGATGGTCAGCGCCGCCGCGGTGCTCGCCGGGATGTTCGCGATCACGATCTCGCCGGTCGGCACGATCGAGTTGCCCTGCGCGAGCGTGGCCGGCGCGATCGGCACGACCGCCGCACGCACGAAGCCGACCGAGTCGGTGACCGTGACCGTGAAGTTGTAGGTCATCTGCGAGAGCTGTTGCGCGCTGATCCCGAGGAAGCCGATCTGAGGATCGGGCAGGTAGCCCGCGTTACCGTTGCTGTCGAAGTTCGTGACCTGGCCGAAGCCGATCGCCTTGCCGCTCGCGAGGACCGCGGCGAGCGTGCCGGTCGTGAACGTCGGCGACGCCGCGCTCGCATCGCTGAGCGTGACCGCGGTCGGGTTCGCCGACGCGGCGACCCACGTGTACGTGTACGGCGGCGTCCCGCCGGTGATGGTGACCGCGAGCTGCGCCGAGGCGTTGAAGCCCGACGGCGCGGTCTGCGGCGTGGGCGTGACGACGATCGGGTTGGTCGCGACCAGCTCGCGATCGACCTCCGCGGTCTTGGCCGCGAGCACCGAGATGCCGTCGACCTCCATCGCCTGGAAGCCCGGGCCCGTGAACGTCAGCGAGTGGACGCCGATCGGCAGGTTGTCGAGCTCGAAGTTGCCGCCGGCGTCGCTCGTGGTCGACACCGTCGCGTCGGTGATCGAGATGTCGGTCACGGTGACCGCGCTCGCCGGCAGCGGGCTCGCGCTCGGGTTGGGCTGGAACGTCAGCGTGCCGGTGATCGTGCCGGTGCTGGTGCCGTTGGAACCACCCGATCCGGGCGCACCGTTCGAGCCAGGTGCGCCGTTGGAGCCTGGCGCGCCCGCCGGCCCGGTGTCGCCGGTGCACGCGGAGATGGCTCCGAGCAGGACGACCGGCAACATCCACGTACGCAATCCTTGCGGCTGGCGCATGACGGCTCCTTGAGCGATGGCTCTTGCGCGCGCACTTCTACAAGGGTCGTGCCATGCATCAGAGGACCTACGAGCCGCGTTTCGCGCATCCGCCGCGCCGCGGGAGATCGGCTGCGCGCTGCTTGCCGAAATCACCTCGCGCGCGCGACGTACCCGGGCGCTCCGAAGATCGTCATGGCCCGCGCCATGATGTTGCTCACCGTGCGCGCCGCGATCGCGATCATCCTCGCGAGCGTCGCGCCGCGGTCGGATCTACCCGAAGCGGGTCTACGGTTCGCGCCGCGCCAGCAGCTTCTGGAGCGCAGCTCCGCCGGCGAGCACGTCGAGCGGGATCCCGGCGTCGATCGCGGCGGACAGCCCGAGCGACAGCACGACCAGCAGCTCGCCGATCGCGCTCGCGTCGACGTCGCGCCGCACACGGCCGTCGCGCTGTCCGCGTGCGGTCGTAGCAGCCACACGCGCCGCCGCCCGCCGCTGCAGCGCGATGTAGCGGGCGCGCAACGCGGGCACGCGCGCACAGGCCGAGAGCGTGTGGCGGATCCGCCATGCGGGTGTCCCGCTGGTTACGCCCTCGCCCGCAGCGACCATCGCGACGAAGCGCACGATCGTGCTCGCCAGATCGCCGCCGCCCTCCGGCAGCAGCGTCTCCTGCTGCCGGAGCAGCACGCGATCGAGCACCGCGACCATCAGGTCGTCGCGATCGCGAAAGTGCACGTAGAACGCGCCGCGCGTGAACCCCGCACGCGCGCAGATCGCGTCGAGGCTGGCGTCGAGCCCGTGCTCGGCAAACTCGGTGGTCGCGGCCGCGACGAGCGCGTCGCGTGTCGCTGGTTTCGTCGCCGGCGCCGTCATGCCTTGACATACCGCTTCGTATGTGGGAAGTCAACGGACATACGGATGAGTATGTTGGAGATTGCGCGGGAGATGCTCGCGATCGATGCCCTGCGCTACACGATCGCCGCGGGCGCGGCGTTCCTCGCGGTCCGCGCGCTCGCGCCGCGCTATCGACGCCGGCTGATCCGCGGCGTGCTGCCCGAGCGCGCGCAGCTCCGCCGCGAGATCGCGTATTCGGCGAGCACGATCGCGATCTTCGCGGCAGTCGGGACGGGCGTCTGGTACGGCGCCGACGCCGGGGTGTTGCAGCTCTACGACCGCGTCGACGCCCACGGATGGCTGTACTTCGTGCTGTCGATCGCCGTCCTCGTCGTGGCGCAGGACGCGTACTTCTACTGGACCCATCGCGCGATGCACCACCGCCGGCTGTTCCGGATCGTCCACCGCGTGCACCACCTGTCGCGCAACCCGTCGCCGTGGGCCGCCTACGCGTTCGCGCCGATCGAGGCGTTCGTGCACGCGGCGTTCGTTCCACTCGCGACGCTCGCGATGCCCGTCCACCGCATCGCACTGTTCGTGTTCCTCGCATTCATGATCGTGCGCAACGTGATCGGCCATCTCGGTCTCGAGCTCCTGCCCGCCGGCTTCATCGGCCGCTGGCCGTGGACCACGACGACCACGCATCACGCGCTCCACCACCATCGCCCGCACGGCAACTACGGCCTGTACTTCACGTGGTGGGACCGGCTCGCGGGCACGACGGATCCGACCTACGAGGCGACGTTCGCCGCGCTCACCGAGCCGGCCGTAGCCGAGTGACGCGTCGATCGATCCGACGGCCGCGCGAGGCTTCGCTTCACCGGCCACGATCACGGCGCCGTGATAGCGCTCGCGAACAGCTGCGGCGCGCCGCCGTCAGACGGGGTGTAGAAGCCGACGTAGCCGGCGGCGCTCGCGCCCTCGGCGTAGCTGCCGGTGATGATCTTGGTGCCCTCCGCACCGACGATGTCTCGCGTCACGATCAGCTTGCCCTGATCGTCGCGGCGCAACGTACCGGCCTCGGGATCGGCGAACGGAAACGCGAACAACCCCAGGCCATCCAGCCCCGGCCCGCCGCCCATGGGCGTGGCCGCGAGGTACTCTTGGCCGGCGACGTAGAACAGATCGCCGCCGATCAGCGCGCCGGTCGTGCTCCCCAGACACTGGGCGTCATCGATCGACAGCAGCTGGCTGACGTAGCGAAAGGTCTGGGCGTGGTCGGTCGAGCGCAGCAACACGATCCGGAGTCCGCCGAACTGCGCACAGCTCAGCACGAGGTCGATCGCGCCAGAGGGCGCGAGCACGGCGCCGGGGTCCGTGAACCAGCCGCAATCCGCGAGCTCGGGAAACGCTCGGTCGAGGTTGGTGAGCGCGCCGCTCGAGGACAGCGTGGCGGAGGAGTCCCACCCGAGCAGCTTGGTGTCAGCACTCCAGCTCTCCGCGTCCGGAGACGTCTCCAGCCCGATATAACCCAGGCCGACCTCGACCTGGTAGGGCGTGTTCGCGATCGCAGGATAGGCATGGACGAACAGCTTGTAGCGGCGCGACGGGTCGGGGTCCGACGGGTCGAACATGATGGATGGCACTTCATGAGAAAGCTGGGCCGAGCAGGAGGTCGCGCCGCACACGCTCGGGTCGGTCGTCGTGACGGTGATCGGAGTCGCCGCGTTGGCCTGGGCGGCGAACTGCCACGTCGCGCCGTGGTCGTTCGACGCCGCTACATAGGTGGTGAACGGACTGGACGGTGCCGCGGTCTCCGAGTAGACGAGCAAGCCAGAGGGCGTTCCCGGCGGCCAGAGGATCGAAGGATCGACGCGGGCCAGGACACCGGGCGGCTCTCCCGCGACCGCAAGCGCGGAGGGGCGGTAGGACGTCACGCCAGGAAGCGAGACACAGCTCGGATCCGGTGCGCGGTCATCAGCGCTGCCCGGTGACGCGGAGCACGCGACCACGGCGAGCATCGGACCGGCGGTGGCGAGACGTGCTCGTCGCCAAGCAACGTTCGCGGATGCGGTGAAAACCAGCATGCCCGATGCTCGTGCAGGCGACGTACCTGCCTGCCATGTCCGCTTGACCGCGTGTCGTGGTGGTTTTCGCGACGACAGCCTCGGACGGCGGCGCGTTTTCCGGCGGCACCGCGGCCGTCGCCGCTGTCCTGGTTTGACAGCCGCTCCTGCAGGCGCGCCTGATCGGTGGTCGAGCGCGCCGCGGGAGCAACGCGCCGTGCCATGATGTTGCTCCCCGTGCGCGTCGCGATCGCGATCATCCTCGCCGCCTCGACCACCGCCTCGGCCGGCGTCTGCGAAGGCCAGGAGCAGTCCGCCGACGAGGGCATGCAATGGATCGAGCTGTTCGCGAAGGACAAGCACGCGGCCTATCGCCCGAACACCGAGGACGAGGCGGCGTGGCTGTGCGTGCAGTTCTTCGCCAAGCGCGAGCGCGCGCGCATCGAAAAGGCGTGCACCAAGATCCTGGATCGCGACGGCGACACGAGCGAGTGCGTCGGGCTGGCCGCGTTTGCCGGGCTCCCGCGGCTCGGCACGCACGACATCTTCGCGATCGTCAGCGCGTATCGCGAGGACGCGCTCGACTTCCCGGGCGGGTTCGCCTGGCCGCGACTCGATTACCTGGCGGGGATGGGCGATCCGCGCGCGGTTCCGATCGTGGTCGAGCAGTGGAAGGCGACGATCCCGCGCGCGGACAAGCGCAAGCGCAGCTCGGACGCGATGACGAGCTGGGCGATGTGGCGCATGGCTGCGGCGAAGCTGCTCGGCGGTCTCGGCGGCGCCGACGAGCAGGCCTTCCTCGAGGATCAGGCGAAGGCCACGATCGACAAGCACGTCGCACAGGCCTGCCGCGACGGCGCCGCGGCGATCGCGAAGCGGCTCGCCGCCGGCAAGGGCGGATCGCCGTGATCGGGCATCAGCTCCGGCAGCTCCGGCGTCCGATCGCGAAGTCGTAGGCGCGCGGGCCGGCGCCGGCCGTCACAGCGCGGGCGCTGCCGTCGGTTGGCTCGCATCGCGCTTTTGCTGGTTGCGCTGGTCCTGGCGCTGGTCCTCGAGCCGCTCGACGCCGTGATCGACGAGCTCCAGGTAGCACGTCCGATAGCCGGGGCTGTCGTACTCGCCCTGCGGCGTCGAGCAATTCAGGGTCGCGTTGCCATCGCCGAGTCTCCACGACCAGAAGCCGCCGCCCTTCGTGTCGTGCGGGTCGAGGTCATTCTTGCCGTCCGGAGGGCCATACTTCGCGGTGATCGCCTTGCCGAGCACCGAGGTCGGCGTGAGGAGCTGCCGGGGCGTGATGCCCGCCTTGATGTGCCACACCAGCGCGGCGTCGGTCGGCGTCGTCTCGCACACGATGTAATCGAGATCGATCTGCGCGCCGTCCCGCTTGAAGACGTTGTCGCTGTCGTCGAACTCGCACGCGTGCCCCTTGCAGCGCGCGTCGTCGATCTTCAGGCACTTCGAGTTGGGATTTTCGCCGCACTTGAACCCGTGCTTCACGAGCTCCGCGCGCGACATGCCGAGGCGGACGCCGCGCACGTCGAAGCGCTTCCATAGCTCCGGCCCGGAGGTCGCGCCGGGGGCCGCGTGCGCGACTTCGAGGCATGCAAGACAGGCGAGACAAGCGGCGACGAGATCTCGGGACATGGAGCTCCTTCTCGGTGTCCGGAGGTGGATCCGACGCAGCGTTTCTTGCGCGCGAATGTCGCGACCTCGTACAAGGCTGCGAATCTATTGCGCCAGGCGCCACGCCGACGCGGTCGACGCGCCTCAGTCGTGGCCATGCACGATCGCGCCGCCGGTGCCGACGACGTAGACGTCGGTCGCGCTCGAGCCCCACACCCCGCGCCAGCTCGTGTCGCCGCTCGTGTCGATCGGATAGACCGACACCCACGTCGCGCCGCGATCGCTCGTGTGCAAGATCGTGGCGTCGCCTCCGACGGCGTAGACGTCGCTCGCGCTCGAGCCCCACACCGCGAAGAGCGGCTGCGTCGTGCCGCTGGTTTGCGCCGTGAACGTCTCGCCGCCGTCGGCGCTGTGCAAGATGGTGCCCTTGTCGCCGACGACGTAGATGTCGGTCGCGCTCGAGCCCCAGACCCCGAACAGCGACGGCGCATCGTCGAGCGTCGGCGAGCTCCAGTTCGCGCCGCCGTCGCTGCTGTGATAGACCACGCCACCCGTGCCGCCCAGGCCGATCACGTAGACGTCGGTCGCGCTCGAGCCCCACACCCGCGCGAGGGCGCCGGGCAGCGACCGGCTCGGCCACGTGCTGCCGTCGGTGGTGTGATACACGCTGGTCGAGCCGAGGACGTAGATGTCGTCCGCGCCCGGGCTCCACACGCTGTCGAGGATGCCGGTGAAGCTCGTCGAGCTCGGCGTGAACGCGCCGTACGAGCCTTGATAGAGGATCGGGCTGTCGGTCTCGTAGTACCCGACCGCGAGCACGTTGCTCGCGCTCGTGCCCCACAGGCCGTAGAGGTTTTCGCCGGTCAGCGTCTCGCCGCCGATCCACGTGCCGGTGTCATGCAAGATGACTCCGTTCTCTCCCACGGCATAGACGTCGTTCGGGCCCGATCCCCACACGGCGAACAGCTCGTCGCTC
>DATJAE010000240.1:0-3017 GCA_035516595.1 Kofleriaceae bacterium
CCGACGCCGCGATCAACCCGGGCAACAGCGGCGGCCCGGTGTTCATGGACGGCGAGCTGGTCGGCATCGCGTTCCAGTCGTACAAGCGCAAGGATCTGGAGAAGGCCGGCTACGTCGTGCCGATCCCGGTGATCCGCCACATGCTCGACGATCTCGCCGACGGCGAGATCACCGGCGTGCCCGATCTCGGCGTGTACTGGCAGAAGATCGAGAACGCCGCGCTGCGCGATCACCTCGGCCTCGCCGCCGATCAGACCGGCGTGCGGATCTCGCGCGTCCTGCCCGGCTCGTCCGCCGACGGCGCGCTCGCGGTCGACGACGTGATCCTGTCGATCGACGGCGTGGCGGTGGCGTGCGACGGCACGATCGCGCTGCGCGACCACGACCGCGTGCAGTTCGAGCACCTGGTGAGCAGCCACCAGGTCGGCGACACGATCGAGGTCGCGGTGCTGCGCGCCGGCGCGCCGGTGCGCGCGACCGTCAGGCTCGCGCCGTACGTGTCGCTCGTGCCGCTGCCGCGGCCGGATCGCCGGCCTAGCTACCTGGTGTTCGCCGGCCTGGTGATCACGACGCTCAGCTACGAGTACATGCACGAGTGGGAGTGGGCGAAGGAGCATCACCGCTACGGCACGTTCTTCTACGAGAGCTTTCCGTCGCCGCGCCGCACCCAGGTCGTGCTGCTGCGCGAGGTGCTCGCGCATCACTGCAACCTCGGCTACCACCAGATGAAGGACGCCGTGATCGAGCGGATCAACGGCGTCGATATCACCGAGATCCGCGACGTCGTGCGCGCGCTCGCCACGCCGGTCGGCCGCTTCCACGTGATCGAGACCGACCACCACGGCTCGCGCAGCGAGTCGCATCGCTCCGACTACCAGTCGTCGTACGGCACGCGGATCGTGCTCGACGCCGCGGAGGCCGAGCGTGCCACCGCCGAGATCCTCGCCGAGCACGCGATCCCGAGCGATCGCTCAGCCGACCTTCGCTAGCGCGCGCAGCGCGTCGACGTCGTCCGCCGACAACGTGATGCGCGTGGCGCGGCGGGTGCGGCCGAACAGGCCGCAGACCTCCGCCGGTGCACGCAGCTCGAGCAGGACGTTCGGCCCGAGGATCGAGAGGTCGATCGCGTCGCGGCGCTTGCCGTCGACCTCGGTGATCGCGACGATGTCGGCGAGCGGGACCGCGGCGCGCGCGACGAGGCCGCGCTCGATCACGATCGTTCCAGCGACCACGCGCAGCGGCGACAGCCGGACCGCGTGCGCGTGGCCGGTCAGCCACACCAGGCCGTAGACCGACAGCACGGTCGACACGATCGCGGCGGTCGGCGCGACCTGTACGAGCACGACGTGCAGCCCGACGGTCTCGACCACCGCGAGGAAGCACAGCACGCCGAGCACGAGCAGGTAGCCGGAGCGGCGGTGCACGGTCACGCCCGCCGGCGCGCGGCGGAACCAGCCGGTGAGCGCGAGCACCACGGCGGACAGCTCGACCGCGAGCCCACCGGCGATCGCGGCGGGAAACGCCTCGCGCATCCCGAGATCGAGCGCGGCGGTGAGGCCATGGCCGGCCCGCCGCTCGGCCCGGGTGCGCCGCGCGATCCGCCGGATCCGGACGGCCAGCAGCGCGAGCACGGCGAGCTCTGCCGCGATCCCGACGAGGCCGAGCGCCGGGAGCCCGACCACCAGCTTGGCGATCGCGAAGCCGACCACCACGACCCGGACGAGCGCGCCCGGCCGCGCGTGACCGGGCCGCACCGCGAACCACCAGAACGCCGCCGACGACGTCACGGTCAGGTCGAAGCCGATCGCGAGCTGGACGGCGCGGTGGTTCGCCATCGCCGACGACGCGATCGCGATGCACGCGAGGTAGATCGCCACCACCGCGAGCAAGGCAGGTGCGAGGGCCGTCCGGGTCACGCGGCTTGGATGCACGGCGTGCCACAATGGTCGCATGCGCTGGCTGTTCGTCGCACTGGTCTGCGCCTGCAACGCGTCGCACCACGTCCCACCGGCACCGCCGCCGGCGCCGAAGGATCCGCTGGTCGTCGAGACCACCGAGGGCCGGATCACCGGCAAGATCGACGGCAACGGCGTGCGGTCGTGGCTCGGCATCCCGTACGCGGCGCCGCCGGTCGGGCCGCTGCGCTGGCGCGAGCCCGAGCCGCCGCGGCCGCATCCGCCGCTCGCCGCGACCGCGTATCGCCTGCCGTGCTCGCAGATCCCGCTGCCCCAGGCCGGTGACACGTTCTCGACGGGCAAGAAGATCGCGTCGTCGGAGGACTGCCTCTACCTCAACGTGTGGGTGCCGCCGCACGATCCGGGGACGCCGCTGCCGGTGATGGTGTGGATCCACGGCGGGCAGTACCTGCGCGGCGCGGCATCGCAATACGACGGCGAGCAGCTCGCGCGGCTCGGCCACGTGATCGTCGTGACGATGGACTACCGGCTCGGCCCGCTCGGCTTGCTCGCGCACTCGGCGCTCACCGCCGAGTCGCCGCTCCACACCTCGGGCAACGAGACGCTGTTCGATCACCTGCAGGCGCTGCGCTGGTTGCGCGCGAACCTCGCCGCGTTCGGCGGCGATCCGGCGCGGATCACGCTGTTCGGCGAGTCGGCGGGCAGCGCCAGCACGTGCGCGCTGCTCGCGTCGCCGCTGGCCACCGGGCTGTTCTCGCGCGCGATCCTCGAGTCCGATCCGTGCCCCGGCGCCGACGACGCGCCGACGCTGGCCCAACGCGAGCAGTTCGGACGCCGGCTCGCCGACGCGCTCGGCTGCAAGCGCGACGACCTCGCGGCCGAGCTCGCGTGCATGCGCGGCAAGACCCAGGACGAGGTGATGACCGCGATCCCGCTCGCCAAGGTGCTCGGCGACGACGGCAACGGCGTGGGCTATCGCTTCGACATCGACCACGTGCTGCTGTTCGCGTCGCCCGACGACGCGCTCGCGGCCGGCAAGGTCGCGCGCGTGCCGATCCTGATCGGCACGACCGCCAACGAGATGGGCCGCTACGTCGTCGG
>DATJAE010000241.1:0-41307 GCA_035516595.1 Kofleriaceae bacterium
GACCAGCTGCGCGCGGTGCTCGCCGCGCTCGCCGAGCTCGCCGGGCCGCCGGCGCCGCACGTCACGATCGATCTCGGCGATCTGCGCGGCTTCGGCTACTACACCGGCGTGCGGTTCGCGGCCTACGCGGGCGGCGCGCCCGACGCCGTGCTGCGCGGCGGCCGCTACGACGAGCTGATCGGCCGGTACGGCCGCGCCGCGCGCGCCACCGGGTTCGCGATCGATCTCGAGGCGGTCGCGCAGGCCCATCCGAGCGAGCCGCCGCGCCCGCCCGGCGTCGCGACCGATGATCCGGCGCTCGCCCGTGCGCTGCGCGCGGCCGGTGTGCGTGCGGCGTGTCAGCGGCCGCCCGAGGCCGGGTGGAGCGCGTGGCTGCGCGGCGCCGGGCTCGACGCCGCGATCGTCGGCGACGAGCTCCACGGCGGCGACGGATCGCGGCGCGACGCGCGCGCCGCGATCGAAGCGGCGCGGGCAGGCGACACGCGCCCGCTGATCGCGCTATTAACGTGAGCGATGTCGGTCGTCATCGTCGTCGGCGCCCAGTGGGGTGATGAAGGCAAGGGCAAGGTCGTCGATCTGTTCACCGAGCGCGCCGACGTCGTGGTGCGCTACGGCGGCGGCGCCAACGCCGGCCACACGCTGGTGATCGAGGGCCAGAAGCTGGTCACCCACCTCGTGCCGTCCGGCGTGTGCCACCCGGGCAAGAGCTGCGTGCTGGGCGACGGCATGGTGATCGATCCGCACACCTTGCTCGACGAGATCGCGGCGTGCCAGGCGCGCGGCCTGCTCGCGCGCGGCGAGCTGCTGATCGGCCTGGGCGCGCACGTCATCCTGCCGTACCACAAGCTGCTCGACGGCCTGCGCGAGGATCGCGGCGCCCGGAGCGGCCGCGCGATCGGCACGACCCGCCGCGGCATCGGCCCGGCCTACGAGGCCAAGGCCGCGCGCAAGGGCGTACGCATCCGCGATCTGTTCCGCCCCGAGCGGCTGCGCGCGCTGGTCGCGGCCAACCTCGACGAGCTCGGCGCGCTGTTCGTCCAGCTCGGCGGCAACGCGCCGACCGCGGACGACGCCGCGCAGTGGATCGAGGATGCGCTCGCGGCGGGCCAGCGGCTGCGCCCGCACACCGGCGACGCCGGCCGCCACGTCGCGCGCGCGATCGCGGAGGGCCGCCACGTGCTGTTCGAGGGGGCGCAGGGCTGTCTGCTCGATCTCGATCACGGCACGTATCCGTACGTGACGTCGAGCTCGACGATCGCGGCCGGCGCGTGCCAGAGCGCGGGGATCGGCCCGACCGCGATCGACGCGGTGGTCGGCATCACCAAGGCATACGCGACGCGGGTCGGCGCGGGGCCGTTCCCGACCGAGCTCCACGGCGAGGCCGGCGAGCGGCTGCGCGAGGCCGGCGGCGAGTACGGCGCGACCACCGGGCGGCCGCGGCGCTGCGGCTGGCTCGATCTGCCGGCGCTGCGCATGGGCGCGCGGCTGTCCGGCATGCAGTCGCTCGCGCTGACCAAGCTCGACGTGCTCGCCGGCTTCCCCGAGGTCTCGGTGTGCGTCGCGTACAAGCTCGACGGCAAGGAGCTCGACGAGCCGCCCATCGATCCCGACGACCTCGCCCGCGCGCAGCCGGTGTTCGCGCAGCTGCCGGGCTGGGGCGCGCTGCCCGGCAACGCGTACGACGTCACCGATCTGCCCGCCGCGGCGCGCTCGTACGTCGAGACGATCGAGCGGCTGGCCGGCGTGCCGTTCTGCCTGGTGTCGGTGGGACCGGATCGCAGCGAGACGATCCGCCTACACGACCCGTTCGCGTAGGTGCCGCGGTTGCCGGGCAACCCCCTGATTTGTGATACGATCTTTTCGCCAAGCCACCGCTGTGCTCGAGGGTCACAGCTGGCGAGGTGCGGACCCGCTCGCACCGATAGGAATCGCCCATGAAGATCGTCTGTGACGCTTGCCAGGCCAAGTACTCGATCAGCGACGACAAGGTTCAAGGCAAGGTCTTCAAGATCCGCTGCAAGAAGTGCAGCAACATCATCGTCGTGCGCGGCGGCGCCGGTGCCTCCGAGCCCGCGCCGATGCCGACGCAGGAAAAGGACACGCGCGTCTACGACTACGGCTACGACGGCGGCGCGGCGGGCGCAGCGCCCGGTGACGACGCGGTCTGGCACCTCGTCATCAACCAGGATCAGGTCGGCCCGATGACGGTCGCCGAGGTCCAGCAGCGGTTCGCGGCCGGCGAGATCGACGGCGAGACGTTCGCGTGGCGCGAGGGCTTCGCCGACTGGCTGCCGCTGGCGCAGGTCGACGCGTTCGCCGGGCTGGTCGCCTCGGGCCGCACCACCCACGCCACCGGCGGGGGCAGCGGGGCGATCTCGTCGATGTTCAGCACGGGCGACGATCTCGGCGGCACCACGCGCAGCGATCCGGGCGATCTGTTCGCCGCGGCCTCGGGCGCGCCGGCCCGCCACGACGAGGACGACGGCGGCGATCTGTTCGGCGGCAAGCCGGCGATGGCCGCCGCGGCGCCGCAGGCCGCGGGCAACACCAAGCTGCGCGGCGAGCGCAACGAGAACTCGGTCCTGTTCTCGCTCAACAACCTCGCCCAGCTCGCGAGCAACTCGCCGCCTCCCGCCGCGGCGCCGGCCGGTCACGCGACCGGCGCGGCCGGTGGCGAAGGCTCGGGCCTGATCGACATCCGCTCGATGGCGAGCGCGTACCTCGGCAGCTCGGGCGCGGCGGTCAAGCCGGCGGCGTCGGCGATCGGCTCGATCGACGACCTGCCGGTGTTCGGCGGCGGCGGCTTCTCCGAGCCGGCGGTGATCGTCCCGAGCGCGCGGGCGTCGGGCAACAACCGGATCCTGTACGCGATGATCGGCGCGGTCGGCCTGCTCGCGATCGCGGCCGTGGTGATGGTCGTCATCCTGCTCAAGAGCAACAAGCCGGCGGCCCAGGTCGCGTCCAACGACGTCAAGTCCGCGGTCGCGCCCGCCGACGACAAGACCGACAAGCCGGCCGCCGCCGACAACGGCAGCGGCTCGGGCTCGAGCGCGCCGGCGGCCGCCGGTTCCGACACCGCGTCGGGCAGCGGCAGCGGCAGCGGCAGCGGCAGCGGCAGCGGCGGTGTCGCGACCGCGACCGCGCCGCCCGCGCCGGCCCATACCGCGGCGCCGCCTCCCGCGCCGCCACCGACCCACACCGCGGCGCCGGTCCACCACACCGAGCACACGGCGCCGCCGACCCACACCGCGGTCGCGACCCGCGAGCCCAGGCACACCGAGGCCCCCGCGCCGAAGCCGGACAAGGGCGACAGCGGCGGCTGCGACGAGGTGTCGTGCGTGCTCAACAACTACGAGGGCGCGTGCTGCGCGAAGTTCAAGAAGGGAGGCGGTGGCGGTGGCTCGCACCCGAGCGGCGGCGGCGGTGGCTCGCACCCGAGCGGCGGCGGCGATCTGCCCGACGCGCTCGATCGTTCGATGATCTCGACCGGCATCTCCGCGGTGAAGGGCCGCGCGATGGCGTGCGGCGACCGGTCGTCGGCCAAGGGCCTGGTCAAGGTGCACGTCAAGGTCGGCGGCGACGGGCGGGTGTCGAGCGTCACGGTCTCGCAGACCCCGGATCCCGCGCTCGGCGCGTGCGTCCAGGCCGCGGTCCAGCGCGCGACGTTCGCCAGGACCCAGACCGGCGGATCGTTCAGCTATCCGTTCCCGTTCTGATCGGGTCGGCGCGCGACCGGCTGCGATCGCGATGGCAAGCCAGCTTCGCCGGGCAGCGCCCGACGCGCTTCTATGGTTAACTGGAAGCGCGCTCGATGGACGATATCCCCTCATCCACGCATGTCGTACAGCGCACGGGTGAGCAGGTCGTCACCACGCTGCGGGTCGAGGTCGTCGACGGCCCCGACCGCGGCAAGCACGCGACCAGCACCGATACCCTGTCGGTCGGCACGGCGAAGGACAACGACCTCGTGGTCGGCGACTTCACGGTGTCGCGCTACCACCTCGAGGTCGCGGTGCGGCCGGCCGGCGTCGCGGTCAGCGATCTCGGCTCGACCAACGGCACCTACGTCGGCACGGTGCGGATCGAGCGCGCGCTCGTCCCGCCCGGCACGCTGGTCAAGCTCGGCGGCACGACGATCCGGTTCAGCGACGCCGAGAAGCGCACGGTGCGCCTCGACGATCGCGCGCGCGAGCTGTCGGGGATGATCGCCGGCTCGCCGCAGATGCTGAAGCTGTTCGCCGACATCGAGCGCGTCGCGGCGACCCCGACCTCCGTGCTGGTGGTCGGCGAGTCCGGCACCGGCAAGGAGCGCGTCGCCGAGGCGCTGCACGCGCGCTCGCCGCGCGCCAAGGAGCCGTTCGTCACGATCGATTGCGGCGCGCTCGCCTCGACCCTGCTGTCGAGCGAGCTGTTCGGCCACGAGCGCGGCGCGTTCACCGGCGCGGATCGGGCGCACGTCGGCGCGTTCGAGCGCGCCGAGGGCGGCACGGTGTTCCTCGACGAGATCGGCGAGCTGCCGCCGGCCGACCAGGTCGCGCTGCTCGGCGTGCTCGAGCGCCGGCGGTTTCGCCGGGTCGGCGGCACGCAGGAGGTCGAGCTCGGCGCGCGCGTGATCGCGGCGACCAACCGCGACCTGCGTGCCGAGGTCAACACCGGCCGGTTCCGCCAGGACCTCTACCATCGGCTCGCGGTCGTCGTGCTCCGCCTGCCGCCGCTGCGCGAGCGCCGCGAGGACATCGCGCTGCTCGCGTACCACTTCGCGCGCGAGCTCGGCGCCGACGGCCCGCTCGAGCGCACGTTCGGCGAGGACCTGCTCGGGCGCTGGCAGCGCCACTCGTGGCCGGGCAACGTGCGCGAGCTGCGCAACGCGGTCGAGGCCGCGATCGTGATCGGCGCGCAGCTCACCGGCGAGCTGCCCGCGGTGAGCGAGGACGGCGAGGGCGCGCCGATCGGCCCGTACAAGGAGGCGCGCGCCGCCGTCGTCACCGACTTCGAGCGCCGCTACCTCACCCGCCTCATGACCGAGGCCGTGGGCAACGTGTCGCGCGCCGCGCGCACCGCGCGGATGGATCGATCGCACCTGATCGATCTGCTGCACCGGCACGGGCTCAAGGGCTAGGCGCGCCCGACACCGACATCCGCACGATCGCCCAGTCGGTGGTCGACATGCCCTGGAGCTGGAGCACGAGGCTCGGCATGGTCGCGAGGCTCCCGTCCGGGTTGCCTCTCGCGTACCAGACCTGGAGGTGGCCGTCGATCGCGATCACGTCGAGCACGCCGTCGCCGTCGACGTCGCGGGTCGCGATCGCGCGCAGCGGCGGGGTCGGCGTGCCGTCCTGCCAGAGCGGGACGGCCGAGCCGAACCCCGAGCCGGCGAGATCGATGCGATAGAGGTTGCGCGACTCGCTCGTGGTCTGGGCGCTGCCGCTGCCCGAGCCGCTGCCGACGCCGGCGACGTCGTCGATCCCGACCACCAGCGAGGCCACCGACGCGCCGCCGGCGATCCGCGGCAACGCCGCGCCGGTGTAGGCCTGGTACTGGCAGGCGGTGGGCTGCTTGATCGGCGGCGTGCAGTCGATGCGCAGCCCGGGCTGATCGGACAGGTGGCCGCCGGGTACGCCGAAGTGGAGCTGGACGTTGCCGCCGAACGCGATCATGTCGAGCAGACCGTCGCCGTCGAGGTCGCTGAAGTCGAGCGCGCGGATGTTGGCGCCGCCGCCGTTCACCACCGCGCCGATCGTCTGGGTCGACTCCATGTCGAGCCGGCGCGCGCCGGTGGGGTCGGAATCGTCGGTGTTCTGCATGAGCTGATAGGTGGTGCCCGCGCCCTGGGTCGAGATCGCGTCGGGGAAGTGGTCGGCGTCGTAGTCGCCGAACGTCTCGAACGCCACCGACTGGTTCATCGCGATCGGGCGGGTGTCGCCGGTGTCGAGCTTGAGGATGTCGTTCGGCAGGCCGTCGGGGGCGTTGTAGCTGGCGAGCACGCAGGTGTCGCGGCCGTCGCGATCGAAGTCGACCGAGTACGCGCCGTCGAAGTCGCGGTCGGTCGCGACCGCCGCGAACTGGATGTCGTCGATCATGAGGTGCAAGCGGTTGGAGTCGAGGCCCGCCAGGCGCGGCGTGGTCTGGCCGGGCGCCGGCGCGAGGTAGTCGAGGAACTCGGCGCGGTCGGTGCGCGCGCTGCCGGTCCACTTCCCGCCGCTGTAGGTCACGGTGTAGAGCTCGATCGTGCCGGTGCCCGGCGTGATGCTATGCGCGGCGGTCACCGCGATCCGCGTGTCGCACGTCGCGGCGCACGCGGCGTGGTGGAGCTGCGCCTGCTGCACGCAGGCCTCGCTCCACGCGGTCGTGCAGCAGGTCGGCAGCGCCGCGCACACCGCGCTCGCGCACGGATCGGTGGTGTCGGCCGGCGCGGGCGGCTGGCCCGGCGCGCACACGTCGAGCGGCAGCCGCGAGTCGTCGAAGCAGGTCCCGCTGCGCGCGCCGGAGTGCGCGGTGTAGCGCCGGCCGAGCGGGCAGGTGTCGTCGAGCGTCGAGCAGTAGTGGTCGATCTCGCAGCGCCCGGCGATGCCGACGTTGCAGTCGCCGTCGCTCGAGCAGGTGTAGAGGTCGTCGATGCACGACACCGCCAGCGTCGCCCCGCTGGCGGCCGCGATCACGCCGAGGCGGAGCGCGACGCCGAGCGATCGTCTCACAGCGGATGCTCCAGCAGCACGGCGGCGCCGCGCGGCGAGGCCTCGACGCTCACGGTCGTGACCAGGTGGAACCGCCAGCGCAGCAGCGCGCCGGTGAGCGCCGCGACGCCCGCGGCGGCGCACGCGATGCCGGTCAGCTGCGTGACGTGCGCGTCGTCGATCCGGGTGCCGTAGCTGTGCAGCGTGCCCGAGTGATCGCCGCCGAGCTGCGCGGTCTCGTAGAACAGCGCGCCGCTCGCGACCAGCGACGCGCTGCCGAACACGACGAGCGCGGTGTCGAGGCCGTCCCACTCGCGGTGTGGCGGGGGCGGCGGCGGTGGCGGAGGAGGTGGCGGCGGCGGCGGCGGGGTCGCGAGCTTGAGCCGCGCCGCGCCGATCGCCTGCTCGGCGACCGCCGCGCGGTCCGGCGACGGATTGGTGGCCTCGAACCGCTGGTAGTCGTCGATCGCGGCCTGGTAGTCGCCGAGGTTGAACTCGGCCTGGCCGAGCGCGAACAGCGCGTCGGGCTCGCTGCGGATCTGGAGCGCCGCGAGCAGCTCGTCGCGGGCCACCTTGAAGTCGCCGCGGTCGAACGCGTCGTGGGCGCGCGCGAAGTGCTCGGCGTACGGGTCGCCGGCGTCGATCGGAGCGGCGCGGCCCGCCGTGGCGGCGAGCGCGACGACCAGCGAGGCGGCGAGCGCGCGGCTCACTGCGCCGATCCGGATCCGGTCGAGGGTGGCGTGAACATGTGCTGCGTCCACGGGACATCGGTGTGCGCGGGTGCGGCCGGCGGCGGCGCCGGCGCGGGCGCGGGCGGGGGCGGCGCCGGCGCGACGGGCGCGGGCGCGGCTCCGGGATGCGGCTTGCGGAGGTGGCGCTTCTGCGGCGGGGGTGGCGTCGGCGTCGGCTCGGCGGCAGCAGGCGGCGCGGGAGGCGCGACCGCTGCGGCGACCGGAGCCACGGGCGCAGGCTCGACGCGCGCGGGAGCGGGGGCCGGCGGGTCGGGGACGCGAGCCGACACCGGAGGCGGTGCGGCCGGCTCGCGACCGCGCTCGAGCATCAGGCTCGCACCGACCGCGAGCGCGACGCCGACGAGCACGCCGCCGGCGACCACCAGGCCGAGCGTGCGGCGGCGCGCGGGGGCCGGCGGCGGCACGCTCGCGCTGCGCGCGCGCGGCGGCGGCGGGATCGTGCCCTCCTCGCCGGTGCGCTCGTGGCGCGGGCCGAACGTCGGCAGCGCGGGCTCGACCTCGGGCGCCGACTCGATCACCGCGACCAGCGACGGCTCGCTCGTGCGCGGCAGGTCGATCATCGTGGTCGCGGCGACCCACGGCACGTGGCGTGCGCCGACCACCTCCTCGAGCGTGCGCGCCAGCCAGCGCGCGCCGAGCACGTGGCCCTCGCTCGCGGCCAGCCCCTCGAGCGCGTCGCCGAGCGCCCGCGCGTTCATGAACCGCTTGTCGGGATCGTGCGCGAGCGCGGCCATCACCACGTCGGACAGCGTCTGCGACAGCTCGGGCCGCAGCTTCCTCGGCTCGGGGACCTCGCCCGACAGCACGCGGTGCAGCGACGCGACGTCGTTGTCGGCCCAGAACAGGCGCTGGCCGGTCAGCAGCTCGTGCAGGATCACGCCGAGCGAGAACACGTCGGCGCGCCGGTCGAACGCGTGGCCTCGGCACTGCTCGGGCGCCATGTAGGTCACCGTGCCGTGCATCGAGCCCGACAGCGTCGCGACCCGGGTCTCCTTCGCGATGCCGAAGTCGGCGACCTTGACCGAGCCGTCGAGCCCGAGCAGCACGTTGCCGGGCGACACGTCGCGGTGGACCAGGCCGAGCGGCGCGCCGCGATCGTCGCGCAGCTCGTGCGCCTCGTGCAGGCCGCGCGCGATGTCGATCGCGATGCCGAGCGCGACCGCGATCGGCACCTCGCGCACCTGGCCGTGCGGCAGGTCGTGCTGCATCAGCGTGCGCAGCGACGCGCCGTGGATGTACTCGAGGACGAGGTAGTCGTAGCCGTCGTGCTCGCCGGCGTCGAGCACCGCCACCAGGTTGGGGTGGCGCAGCCGGCCGCCGATCCGCGCCTCGCGGCGCAGCGATGCCGCGACGTTGCGGTCGCCGCGCAGGTGCTCGAGCGGGCGCTTGACCACGACGTGGCGCTGGAAGTTGTAGGCGCGATCGATGCGCGCGAGGTCGATCCGCGCCGAGCCGCCGGCGCCGATCGCGCGGATCAGCCGGTACGGCCCGACGCTGTCGCGCAGCTCGGTCGCCGGCGCGGTCACGCCACCGCTCCCGACGAGCTATCCGGCTCGGCGGCGGCGCGCACGCGGATCACGCGCACCAGGTCGCCGATCGCCGCGCTCGAGTAGCTCCACTTGCGATCGTGCGCGAGCCGGTCGAGGTCCTCGACCATCGCGCGCGCGGTCGGGTAGCGGGCGTGCGGATCGCGCGCGACGGCGCGCCGCACGATCGCCGCGAGCTCGGCCGGATAGCCGGGGCGGCGCTCCGCCGGATCCGGCAGCTCGCCGTCGAGGATCTGGCGCATCGCGACCGTGTTCGAGTTGCCCGAGTAGAGCCGGGTGCGGGTCGTGATCTCGAACAGCAGCACGCCGAGCGAGAACACGTCGGCGCGGCGATCGATCGGCTCGCCGAGGATCTGTTCCGGTGCCATGTACGGCGCCTTGCCTTTGATCGACCCCGAGATCGTGTGATAGCTGCGCGACCGCGCCTTGGCGACGCCAAAGTCGGTGATCTTGACCTCGCCGTGCACGCCGAGCAGCACGTTGCTTGGTGACACGTCGCGATGGATAAGGTTAAGCGACGCGCCGGTCTCGTCGGTCGCTTCGTGGGCCGCGTCGAGCCCGGTCGCGATCTCGGCGATGATCGCGACGGCGATGTCGTAGCGCGGCGGCGCCCGAAGGTGGCGCAGCAGGGTCCGCAGGTCGCAGCCATCGACGTGCTCGCACACGATGAAGGCGCCGCCGTCGAACAGGTCGAAGTCGACGATCTGAACGATGTTGCGGTGATGCAGCCCCGCGGCGATGCGCGCCTCGTCCACGAACATGAGCGCGACCCGCTCGTCCGAGACCAGCTCGGTGCGAATCACCTTGATGACGATCGGCCGCTCGAAGCCGTGCGCGCCAACGATTCGACCGAGATAGACCTCGCCCATGCCACCCTTCGCGAGTAGCTGGTCGACGTGGTACCGGCCGAGCTGATTCAGCACCCCGATCGCGATGATGCCACATGGCCCGGCCAGCCGACTTGCCGCTAAGCAGCTCGAGTCGCCACGAACCGCAAGGTCATTCGGAGGCTTAGGTCACAGTTCGCGGTGGCATGGATCGAGCACTCTACCGGTTCGTCGCGAGGCCCCCGCCGGTTCGGGCACCTCGTTCACGAGCGGCGGCTGATTCCTCCTGGGGCCGCCGCTCCTTTTTTTCGGCGGTAAGGTCCGCGCGTGCTGTTCGCGGAGCTCGTCGCCACCAGCTCGGCCGTCGCCGAGACCGCGGGGCGGCTCAAGAAGATCGAGCTGCTGGCGAGCTGCCTGCGCCAGATGAATCCGGACGAGCGCGAGCTCGGCGCGCGCTACCTCGCCGGCGAGGTCCCGCACAAGACCGGGATCGGCTACGCGCTCGCGTTCGAGGTCGCGCGCGAGGCCGCGCCGGCCGCCGCGCCGTGGCTCACGCTCGGCGAGCTCGATCGCCGGCTCAGCGCGATCGCGATGGTCCGCGGCGCGGGCTCGCTCGGCGCGCGGCGCGGCCAGCTCGGCGAGCTGCTCCGGCTCGCGACCGCGCCCGAGCAGCAGTTCGTGGTCGGGCTGCTCACCGGCGGCGTGCGCCAGGGCGCGCTCGACGGCCTCGTGGTCGAGGCGATCGCGAAGGCCGCCGAGCTGCCGGGCGATGCGGTGCGCCGCGCCTACATGCTCGCCGGCGACCTCGGCACGGTCGCCGAGGCCGCGCTGGCCGGCGGCGCGGCCGAGATCGGGCGGTTCGGGCTCACGCTGTTCCGCCCGGTGCTGCCGATGCTCGCGCAGACCGCCGACGACGCCGCGGCCGCGCTCGCACAGCTCGCCGGCCCGGTGGCGCTCGAGCACAAGCTCGACGGTTTTCGCGTCCAGCTCCACAAGGACGGCGAGGTCGTGCGCGCCTACTCGCGCGCGCTCAACGAGGTCACCGCCTACGTCCCCGAGCTGATCGCAGAGGTCGCCGCGCTGCCGGCGCGCCGGTTGATCCTCGACGGCGAGGCGATCGCGCTCGGACCGGGCGGCCGGCCGCTGCCGTTCCAGGACACGATGCGCCGGTTCGGCCGCAAGGGTCCGGAGCTGCGCGCGAGGCTGCCGCTGTCGCTCGCGGTGTTCGACGCGCTGCTGGTCGACGACCAGCCGCTGCTCGCCGAGCCGGCGCGCATCCGGTGGGGCGCGCTCGGCGCGCTCGCCCCGGCGCTCGCGGTGCCGCGCCTGATCACCGCCGACCTCGCCGCGGCGAGCGCGTTCTACGACGCCGCGATCGCGAGCGGCCACGAGGGCGTGATGGCCAAGGCGCTCGACGCGCCGTACGACGCCGGCAGCCGGGGCGCGTCGTGGCTCAAGATCAAGAAGGTGCATCGCCTCGATCTGGTGGTGCTCGCCGCCGAGTGGGGCAGCGGCCGGCGCAAGGGCTGGCTCTCGAACATCCACCTCGGCGCGCGCGACGGCGACGCCTTCGTGATGCTGGGCAAGACGTTCAAGGGCATGACCGACGCGATCCTCGCGTGGCAGACCACCGAGCTGCTCGCGCGCGAGGTCGATCGCGACGGTCACATCGTCTACGTCCGGCCCGAGCTGGTCGTCGAGATCGCGTTCAACGACGTGCAGCGCTCGCCGCGCTATCCGGCCGGGCTCGCGCTGCGGCTCGCGCGGGTCGTGCGCTACCGCGACGACAAGACCGCGGCCCAGGCCGACACGATCGACGCGGTGCGCGCGGTCGCGATCGCCGACGGCGTGATCCCCGCGGCGTGATCACTTCGCCGGGCAGCTCGGATCGGTGGTGAGCGCGAGGTCGTCGAGGTAGAGCGAGCCCGAGCCGCCCGCGCCGCACGCCGCGAACGGCCCGGTCATCACGAACGCCGCCGGCTGGGCGCGCGCCCCGAGGCCGGGCACCAGGCACAGCGTGCCGACGTGCCACTCGTTGTCCTGTACGACCTGGCCGTCGACCCGGCCGGTCGCGTTGGTCGGATCGAACTGGATCGGCAGCGCGGCGTTGACCCGGTAGGCGTACGACAGCGCGGGGCCCGAGCCGCCGGCCGGCGGCGGCGCGATCACGCTGGTGGTGTACACCGGCGCGGCGCACGGCTCGGTCTTGTCCACCGCGAGCACGCCGTCTCCGGTGTGAGCCTCGCCCGGCGCGTCGAGCGTGAACACCTCGGTGTTTCCCTCGGTGTGCGCGCCGAGCACCGGCAACAGCGACTCGAACCCGGCGTCGACCACGCCGCCGGCGTCGGCGCAGCGCGGATCGTCGACCACCGCGATGCGGGTGATCGTGGTCGTGATGCCGAGCGCGAACCCGCAGTCGCCGAGGAAGCCGTACGGATCGTAGAGGCCGATCGTGAGCGGATAGGCGCCGCCGCGCATCGCGGTCGGCACGCACGCGCGCACCGTCTCGGCCGCGCCGCTGCTCGGCGCCAGCGCGAGCGCGAGGTCGCCGACCTCGATCAGCGGGCGCTGGCCGGCGTCGGTGACCTCGCTGACCTCGAGCGCGGGCGAGCCGCTGCTCGGGAACGCGATCGCGCCGTCGGCGTGCAGGTGCTCGCAGCTCGTGCCGAGCTGGAGGGTGATGCCGTGCGACGGATCGTTGTCGGCGTAGCCCGCGCTCGAGGTCGTGCCGGCGAAGAACTGCCAGCCCGCGACGCCGCCGTCGGGATCGGCGCACTCGCCCGGCATCGCCGGCTCGATCGTCACCTCCTGGACCGTCAGCTGGGCGCTCGGGTCGACGCACTGCCCCGCGATCGGCGTGGCGGCGACCAGCGCCATCGTGCCGCCGTACTGGGCCGGGCCGAGACAGCGACGCACGACCTGCTGGGCGAACACGGGCGCGCCCGCCGGCTCGAGATCGTCGTGCCAGATCGGGCCGAGCCCGACGCCCGGCGCGCCGACGTCGACCTCGCTGATCCCGGGAAACGGGGTATACGTGACCTCGGCGACCAGCGCGCCGGCCCGGGTCGACGGCATCGTCACGCTCTGGGTCACGCTCCCCGGATCGCACCCGCCGCCGAGGTCGACCTCGCCGGTCAGGAGCTGCGTCTTCACGCCGGCCGGCGTCCACGCCGTCGTGGTCTCGAACCTCGGATCGGCGACGATGCCGGCGAAGTCGCAGCCGCCGTCGGGGCCCTCGGCGAAGCCGGCGACGCACGCGCACGCGCCGGTGGCGCACTCGGCCGCGGCGATGCACTGGTCGTCGGTGGTGCACGGCGCGCCGAGCGGCACGTTGCTCGGCGTGCTCGCGGCGTCGCTGCACGCGGCGAGCGCGACCAGGGCGAGCGCGAGCTTCACGGGTCGATCTCGAGCGCGGCGATCGCCGCGTCCCACGCGTGCGCGGTCTCGCTGACCTGCGGGGCGTAGCCGCTGGTCGGGTCGAGCTCGCCGTACCACTCGGCCTGCACGATCGGCGCCGAGGTGATGCCGTCGAGCGCGCTCCACGCGCCGCCGCTCGGTGCGCCGAACATGTTGGGCGCGCTGTCGGCGACGCCGAAGATGATCAGATCGCGCGCGCCGGTGGTGATCGCTCCCGCGCTCGCCGGCGAGGTCTTGCCGGCGGTCGCGTGCGCGGCGTCGAGCGCGCCGGTCAGCCCCGACCACTCCGAGACCACCATCCAGATCGAAAGCGGGTTGTTCGGAAACGTGATCGTGACGGTCGCGCTCGAGCCGTCGGTCACGCCGAACCAGATCTCGATGTTCGCGTTGGTCGGCGAGTACGCGGCGCGCGTCCACGTCGCGACGCCGCCGCCGGACACGCCGGCGAGCGTGCCGTGGTTGGCGGCGCCGACCATGACCAGGACATCGCCCGGCTGCGGCGTGGCGGGCAGGGTCGCGGTCAGCGGCGAGCCGTTCGGCGCGTACGCGGTGATCTGCTGGAGCAGCTGGACCTCGACCGGCGGCGCGTCGCGCGGCGCGGCGGCATCGCGCGCGCCGTCCGGCGCAACGGAGGCGTCGCGGGGCGCGGCCGCATCGCCCGCGGGGGTGGCATCGCCCGGGCCCGCGCCATGCGAGAAGTTGCAGGCCGCCACCAGGGTCACCACGCCGAACCCACGGATCATGAGGATGATTGTACGGCGATCTGGATCGCGTCGAGAAGCGCGAGCTTGGCGGCCCGGGGCAGGAACGCGGCGCTGGCCGCATTGCGGGCGAGCTGGACCAGCTCGCCGGCGGTGAGGCCCAGCGCGGCCGCGGTCTGGCGGTAGTTCTCGGCGATGTAGCCTCCGAAGTACGCCGGATCGTCGCTGTTGATCGTGACCGCGAGCCCCGCGCGCAGCAGGCGGGCGAGGTTGTGGGCGGCGAGCTCGGGCACGACGCGCAGCTTGACGTTCGACAGCGGGCACACCGTGAGCGGCACCTGGCGGCGCGCCAGCTCGTCGACCAGCGCGCGATCTTCGTCACAGCGCACGCCGTGGTCGATGCGCTCGACCGCGAGCAGGTCGAGCGCCTCGCGGATGTACGCCGGCGGGCCCTCCTCGCCGGCGTGCGCGACCGCGTGCAGGCCGTGGGCGCGCGCCTTGGCGAACACGCGCGCGAACTTGCTCGGCGGGTTGCCGCGCTCGCCCGAGTCGAGCCCGACGCCGACGAACGCGTCGCGAAACGCGAGCGCCTGATCGAGCGTGGCCAGCGCGTCGTCCTCGGGCAGGTGGCGCAGGAAGCACAGGATCAGCGACGCCGACACGTGATAGCGCCGGCCGGCGTCGGCGATCGCGTCGGACAGGCCGCCGATCACGTCGGCGAGCCCGACCCCGCGCGCGGTGTGGGTCTGCGGATCGAAGAACAGCTCGGCGTGGACCACGCGATCGGCGTGGGCGCGCGCGAAGTACGCCATCGCCAGGGCGTAGAAGTCCTCGCGGTCGCGCAGCACCGCGCAGCCGGCGTAATAGAGGTCGAGGAACGACTGGAGATCCGAGAACGCGTAGGCCGCGCGCACCGCCTCGGCCGAGGCATACGGCAGGGCGATGCCGTGCTTGCCGGCCAGGCTGAACATCATCTCGGGCTCGAGCGTGCCCTCGACGTGGAGGTGGAGCTCGACCTTGGGCAGCGTGCGGACGAGGTGCTCCAGGGCGGGGTCGAGCGGCGTCGGCATGGCGGGAACATATGCTATTGCTCTCGTCTCGCATGTCCGACGCCGCTCCCGTTTCCGCAAGCTTCGATCCGGTGCCCGCGCTGGCGTTCGCGCTCGGTCTGCCGGCGAGCGGTGTCGCCGCGGTGGTCGCCCTGCTCGACGAGGGCAACACCGTGCCGTTCATCGCGCGCTACCGCAAGGAGCGCACCGGCGGGCTCGACGAGGTCCAGATCCGCGCGATCGAGGAGCGCCGCGCCTACCTGGTCGAGCTCGAGGAGCGGCGCGCCGCGATCCTCGCGTCGGTCGCCGAGCAGGGCAAGCTGTCGCCCGAGCTCGAGGCCAGGCTGCGCTCGGCGACCGGCAAGGCCGAGCTCGAGGACCTCTACGCGCCGTACCGGCCGCGCCGCAAGACCCGCGCGTCGGTCGCGCGCGAGCGCGGGCTCGAGCCGCTCGCGCAGCGCATCCTCGCCCAGCCCGCCGACGGCGATCCGGCGGCCGAGGCGGCGGCGTTCGTCGGCGAGCACGTCGCGACCGCGGCCGACGCGCTGGCCGGCGCGCGCGACATCGTCGCGGAGACCGTCGCGGACACCGCCGAGATCCGCGCGTTCGTGCGCCGCGAGTACGGCGAGCACGGCGAGCTGGTCAGCGAGGTCGTGCCGGGCAAGGGCGACGAGCCGACCAAGTTCGAGCAGTACTACCACCACCGCGAGCCGGTGAAGTCGATCCCGTCGCATCGCTTCCTCGCGATCCGGCGCGGCGAGGCCGAGGGCGTGCTGCGTGCGCGCGTCGCGATCGACACCGCCAAGCTCGAGGTCGGCATGCTCCGGCTCGCGCATCACGTCGCGACCTCGCCGTGGGCGGGCGAGCTCGCCACCGCGGTGGCCGACGCGCAGAAGCGCCTGCTCGCGCCGTCGGTCGAGAACGACGTGCGCGCCGAGCTCAAGCAGCGCTCGGATCAGGCGGCGGTCGAGATCTTCGCGGGCAACCTGCGCAACCTCATGCTCGCGGCGCCGCTCGGCGCGGCCAGCGTGATCGGCGTCGACCCCGGGCTGCGCACCGGCTGCAAGTGCGCCGCGATCGACGCGACCGGCAAGTTCCTCGGCACGGTCACGATCTACATCGCGCAGGGCGACGCCCAGCTCGCGAGGGCCAAGGACGACTTCCTGGGGTTCGTGCGCGCCCACGCGCCGCGCGCGATCGCGGTCGGCAACGGCACGGGCGGCCGCGAGGCGGAGGCGTTCGTCAAGCGCGTGCTCGCCGAGGGCGGGCTGCGCGAAGCCGGCGACGCGCCGGTGGTCGTGCAGGTCAACGAGGCCGGCGCGAGCGTGTATTCGGCGTCGGATCTCGCGCGCGCCGAGTTCCCCGAGCTCGATCTCACGATCCGCGGCGCGATCTCGATCGCGCGGCGCCTGCAGGACCCGCTCGCCGAGCTGGTCAAGATCGAGCCGAAGTCGATCGGCGTCGGCCAGTACCAGCACGACGTCCACCAGCCGCTGCTCGCCAAGAAGCTGGGCGACGTGGTCGAGAGCTGCGTCAACCACGTCGGCGTCGAGCTCAACACCGCGAGCGCGCAGCTGCTCGGCTACGTCGCCGGCATCGGGCCGGCGCTCGCCCGGAAGATCGTCGCGCACCGCGACGCGAGCGGCGCGTTCCTCTCGCGCGCGCAGCTGATGGACGTCTCGGGGCTCGGCCCCAAGGCGTTCGAGCAGGCCGCCGGCTTCCTGCGGATCCGGGGCGCCGAGAACCCGCTCGACGCCTCGGCGGTCCACCCCGAGCGCTACGGCCTGGTCGCGCGGATGGCGAGCGACCTCGGCGTCACGCTCGCCGACCTGATCGGCAACCAGGAGCTGATCGGCAAGCTCGAGCTCGCGCGCTATGTCGCGGGCGACGTCGGCGAGCCGACCCTGCGCGACATCGCGGGCGAGCTCGGCCGGCCGGGCCGCGATCCGCGCGCCGAGTTCGCGCCGCCGAAGTTCCGCGACGACGTCACGGCGATGGAGGACCTGAAGCCGGGCATGGTGCTCGAGGGCGTGGTCACCAACGTCACCGCGTTCGGCGCGTTCGTCGACATCGGCGTGCACAACGACGGCCTGGTCCACGTGTCGCAGCTCGCCGAGAAGTTCGTCAAGGAGCCGGGCGAGGTGGTCAAGGTCGGCCAGAAGCTGACGGTGCGCGTGCTCGAGATCGACACCGCGCGCAAGCGGATCGCGCTGTCGGCGCGCAAGCAGCAGGACAGCCGGCCGCCGACCGAGCGGCGCGAGGGTCGCGGCGATCGCCGCGACGGCGGGCGCGGCGGCGACCGCCGGCAGCCCCGCGGCGAGGGCCAGCCGCGCGGCGAGGGCCAGTCGCGCGGCGATCAGCCGCAGCAGGCGCGCGGCCCGCAGCCCCCGCGCGACGACCGCGGCCCGCGGCGCGACGATCGCGGCCCGCGGCGCGACGACCGCGGCCCGCGCCCGGATCAGCCGCGGCGCGACGATCGCGGCCCGCGGCGCGACGATCGCGGCCCGCGGGACGACCGCCGCGACGAGCGCCGTCCCGAGGAGCCGCCGCCGAACTGGGGCGTCTCCGGCTTCACCAACAACCCGTTCGCCAAGCTCAGCGAGAAGCCCCGGAAGTAGCGCCGGACTTGGTCCGCTCGATCCACGCGTGGATCCGGCGCTCGAGTACGTCCATCGGCAGCGCGCCGGCGCCGAGCACCTCGTCGTGGAACGCGCGGATGTCGAACGCGTCGCCGAGCGCGGCCCTGGCCTCGTCGCGTAGCCTCAGGATCGTGAGCTGGCCGATCTTGTAGCCGAGCGCCTGCGCCGGCCACGCGATGTAGCGGTCGGTCTCGCTCTGCACGCTGGGCTCGTCGATCGCCGAGTGGTCGTGGAAGAACTTCACGACCTGATCGCGCGTCCACCGCTTGTAGTGGAAGCCGGTGTCGACCACGAGCCGGATCGCGCGCAGCATCTCGTCCTCGAGGTGGCCGTACATGCTCCACGGGTCCTTGTAGAAGCCGACGTCCTCGCCGAGCCGCTCGGCGTAGAGCGCCCAGCCCTCGTCGAACGCGGTGTATCCGCCGTGCTGGCGGAACTTCGGCAGCTCGCCGAGCTCCTGCTGGATGGTGATCTGCATGTGATGGCCGGGCACGCCTTCGTGGTACGCGGTCGACTCCATGTTGATCGTGAGCCGGTGCTTGGGATCGGACGTGTTGACCCGGATCACGCCGGGGCGCGAGCCATCGGGCGCGCCGGGCTGATACTCGGCGCCGGCCGCCGCCTTCGCGCGGAAGCTCTCGACCTCCTTGACCTGCATGTGCTGCTTGGGCAGGCGGCCGAACAGGGTCGGCAGCTTCTCGTACATCTGCGCGACGTACCCGTTGTAGCGCTTGAGGATGTCGTCGCGATCCTTGGCGTAGAGCTTGGGATCGGTGCGGACGTGCTCGCGCAGCTTGTCGAGGCTCTTGAACCCGAGCTTGGTGGCGAGCTTGGCCTCCTCGCCCTCGATCCGCGTGACCTCGGCCAGGCCGATCTGATGGATCTGCTCGGGCGTGAGCTCGGTCGTGGTCGACTCGCGCACGTCGGCGGCGTAGCGCGCGTCGCCGTCGGGCAGCGCCCACTCGCCGGGGTCGGCGCGGCCCTGCGGCACGTAGTCGTGCTCGAGGTAGGTCGCGAACTTCGCGTACGACGGCATGACCTCGTCCTTGACCGCGGCGACGATCGCCGCGCGCAGCCGATCCTGATCGGCCTTGGCGATCGAGTCGGGGAACTTCACGATCGGCGCGGCGAACGGGCTGTCGGTCGCCTTGCCCTGCGACAGCCCGCGGGTCTGGGTCACGCACTGCGCGAGCAGGATCTTGGGCGGCACGAGGTGCTTGGCGATGCCCTCGCGGAGCAGCGCGGTGGTCTGATCGAACAGCTTCGGGATGCCGTGCAGGCGGGTCAGGTAGTTCTCGTAGTCGGCGACGGTCTCGAAGCGCAGCACCGCGGGCAGCTGGGGGAGCTGGAGCTGCAGACCGCTCATCTGGTTGACCGGCATCAGCCAGTTCTCGAACCGCATGTTGTCGACCTGCTGGCGCAGCGCGCGCACCATCAGCTCCTTGTTGAGCGCCTCTTGCTCGGGGAAGCCGGTGGTGTCGATCGCCTCGAACCGCGCGAGGAACTCCTTGACCTTCGCGTGGTCGGCCGCGATCGCGCCGTCCGAAAGGTCGCTCCACTTGTCGTCGTAGCGATGATCGCCCAGGAAGCTCGCGAACTCGGGGCTGGTCTTGAGGTTGTACTCCCACTGCTCGTCGAGCAACGCCGACAGCGCCGCGCGGCGCGTCGCGAGATCGGGCGCGGGTGTGGCGAGCGCCGGAGCGGGCGCGGGAGCGGGCGCGGGTTCGGGGGCGCGCGGCGGAGCGGGCGGCGGGGCGCTGCCGCCGCACGCCGCGCACAACAGGAGGGCAAGGGCTCGCGTGTGCATCGAGCGCGACCGTAGCACCGCGATCGTCGTCGCTGCGCGCGCGATCTTCGTGCGACGCCCGTGCGACATGCGGTTTGTCGCGACGGGTGTCGCGCTACGGCACGATCTTCATGTGCTCGAACGCGGTGCACGCGACCATGTCGCCGCCGTTGCACTTGACGACGAGCTGGCGGTTCTTGCAGCCCGAGTCGTCGCCGCCCTTGCACGCCGCGTCGAGCAGCTCGAGCGCGCGCTTGTCGTCCTTGGCGACGCCGCTGCCGATCGCGTAGAAGATGCCGGCGTCGTTGCACGCGGTGGCGATGCCGCCGGAGCACGCGCGCGTCATGTAGGCGGTCGCGCGCGCGAGATCCTTCGATACGCCATCGCCGGTGAAGTACAGCGACGCGACGTTGTTGCAGCTCGGCAGCGCGCCGGCATCGCACGCCTTGGTGTACAGCGCGACCGCGCGCGTGCGATCGATCGCGACACCCTTGCCGGTCTCGTAGGCAACCGCGAGCTCGTTGCACGCGAGCGCGTCGTTGCCGTCGCAGCCGGTGCGGAACGCGGCGATGCCGCGCGCGAGATCGGGCGGCGTGCCCGCGACGTAGGTCATGCCGAGGAACAGGCAGCCCGACGCGTACTTCTTGCCGCACGCGCGATCGAACAGCGCGGCCGCGCGCGCCGCGTCCTGCGCGGTGCCCGAGCCGACCAGGACGCGGGCGCCGAGCAACAGGCAGCTCGCGGGCTTGGCGTCGTCGCAGTCGGCCGGCAGCGGCGCCGCGGGATCGGGCGCGAGCCGCCTGACGATGTCGAACGCGTACGACTCGCACGCGTACTCGTCGCCGCCGTCGCAGCCGCGCTCGAGCAGCGCGATGCCGCGCGAGACGTCGCGCGCGACGAACGATCCGTTCAGCAGCAGGGTCGCGAGGTTGGTACACGCGTCGACGAAGCCCTTCGTGCACAGCCGGTCGAGCGTCGCGATCCCGGTCTGGATCTCGGCGGGCGTGCCGAGCACCTGCTCGTTCGCGAGCAGCATGCACGCGCGATCGCTCGCGAGCTCGCAGCCGCGCCGGTAGAGCACGACCACGCGCGCCGGGTCGTAGCCGCGGCGGGTCGGATCGCCGTGCGCGTGCGCCGCGGCGATGCAGCGCTCGGCGTTGCCGGCCTGGCACGCGGCGTCGTCGTCGGCCGGCGGCGGCGTCGTCGGGTGCGCCGGCGCGCCGCCGCACGCCGCGCACAGCCACCACACCGCGAGGCGCCGCATGCGCGCAGCATACGCTTCTGCTACCTTCGCCGCATGTTCTGGTCGTGGTGGCAGCTCGTCTGGGCCATCGTCGGGTCGTTCGGCACCGCCGCGATGCACCAGCACACCGGGCGCGATCCGCGCACCGGCGGATTGATCGGCCTCGCGCTCGGCTTCCTGTTCGGGCCGATCACGCTGGTCCTGTTCTGGATCTGGCTGTACTACCGGCGGCTCAACGTCCACGTGATCCGCACGTACCGTCGCTGGTACGAGTGGTGGCGACCGTAGCTCGCGTCGCGCTCGCGCTGGCGCTCGTCGCAGGCTGCGGCGGCAAGAAGCGCGCGCGCGAGGATGCCGCGGCGCCGCCGCGCGATGCCGCGGCCGCACGCGACGCGAGCCGCGATGCGGCGATCGCGCAGCCGGCGCGGGTCGAGCACGCCGTGTTCGACTTCGTCGATAACCGCCACGCCGCGCACCGCGCGATCGCGGGCGAGCCGGTGATCGACGCGCGCGACATCGGCTTCGCGCGATTCATCCGGTTCGGCCTGCCGGCGCCGCGCTGGCAGCTCGGCCAGGAGGTCGACGGCGAGCGCGCCGCGATCGCCGACCGGATCGCGCCGATCGAGCTGCCGCTGCTGCCCGAGCAGGCCGGCGCGACGATGGTGATCGCGCGGGTCCACGGCGACGCCAAGCAGAAGCTCGCGCTCCGGGTCAACGGCCGAAGCGGCGGCAAGCGCGCGACGCTCGCGCTCGACGCCGGCTGGCAGACGGTCGCGTTCGAGCTCGAGCCCGGGCGGCTGCTGGCCGGCGAGAACGAGCTCGCGCTCGAGACCGCGGGGGGCAGCCACAAGGTCGCGGTCGCGTGGCTGCGCGTCGGCACCACGCCGCAGCCGCCCGCCGCCGATCCGCTGGCCGCCGCATCGTTCGACGGCGCGGCCGACGCGCTCGAGCTCGCCGAGGGCGCGCAGCTCGCGTGGTACGTCACGATCCCCGACGGCGCGAACCTGGTCGGCGAGGTCGCCGGGCCGTGCCGGATCGAGGTCGCCGCGAAGTCCGGCGACGACAGCCTCGCCGGCGGTCTGCTCGGCGGCGATCACCAGCGCGTCGATCTCACGCCGCTCGCCGGCAAGGTCGTGCGGCTCTCGCTCACCGCGCGCGACTGCCCGCGCGCGCGCGTCGTGCATCCGCGGATCACGCTGCACGGGCCCGAGCCGCAGCCGCTGCCCGCCGGCGAGCCGCCGCGCTACGTGATCCTGTGGGTGATGGACGCGCTGCGCGCCGACAAGATCCCGACGTTCACGCCCGGCGCGCGCGCCCAGACCCCGAACTTCGACGAGCTGGCGAGGTCGAGCACGGTGTTCCGCCAGTACTACGTCCAGGGCAACGAGTCGCAGGTCAGCCACTCGAGCATGTGGACCTCGCTCTATCCGGCCACGCACGGCGTGCGCGACGTCGACGGCGGCACGTGGAAGCTCGACGTCCACTTCGCGGTGCTCGCGCAGCAGCTCGCCGATGCGGGCTACTACACGATCGGCGTGACCGGCAACGGCTTCGTCAACGCCGACGCCGGCTACGCGCGCGGCTTCCGGGTGTTCCGCAACCTGATGCGCGAGGGCGGCGTGATGAACAACTTCATCCCCGGCCAGGTCATCGTCGACGCTGCGATCGCGCAGCTCGACAAGCACCGCACCGAGCCGGCCTACCTGTTCCTCGGCACGATCGACACCCACGGCCCGTGGGTCGCGCGCAAGCCGTGGATCGACATCTACTCGCCGGGCCCGTATCACGGCCCGTTCCAGGAGTTCGGCACGGCCAAGGACCTCGGGATCACGCCGACCTCGATGGGCTGCGCGATCATCCCGCCGCCCGTCGACATCGAGCGGCTGCGCGCGATCTACGACAGCGCGGTCAGCTACCACGACCTGCAGGTCGGCCGGCTGGTCAAGCAGCTCAAGGCGTGGGGGATCTGGGATCAGACGCTGCTCGTGATCACCGCCGACCACGGCGAGGAGCTGTTCGAGGACGGCCGGTGCGGCCACGGCGCGTCGCTGCGCGACTCGCTGCTGCGCGTGCCGCTGCTCGTTCACGATCCGGCGCGCTTCCCGGGCGGCACGATCGTCGACGAGGGCGCCGAGTGCGTCGACCTCATGCCGACGATCCTGACCGCGCTCGGCAAGCCGGTGCCCGAGGCCGCGCAGGGCGCCGCGCTCGAGCCGCTCGCGCAGGGCATCGGCCGCGGCTGGGCGCGCCCGTCGTACGCGTCGCAGTACGAGTGGATCCACGCGATGCGGATCGGCCGGTGGAAGGCGCGGGTCGGCCCGAGCGGCGTGCCGCTGATCGACGACGTCGTCGCGGATCCCGACGAGCATCGCTCGCTCGGCGACGTCCGGCCGATCGAGCGCCGCATGCTGACCGACAACCTCGGGCTGTTCCTCGCGCTACGCAAGCAGTGGAAGAAGGCGAGCTGGGGCGTCACCACCAGCGTCACGCCGGCCGGCGCCGCCGCGCTCGACGAGGCGCACACCCCGTGAAGCTCGCGCTGTGCCTGCTCGCCGCGTGCGCGGGCGGCGAGGTCCCCGCGCCGGTCGCGCCGACGCCGAGGCCGCCGCCCGACGCCGCGATCGACGCGCCGGCGGACGCCGCGCCGGTGTCGCTGCTTCCACCCGACGCCGCGCCGGCCGGCGACGAGCCCTGGCTCAAGGGCTCGACCCACGTCCACGCGCGGCCGAGCGGCGACTCGACCGAGCCGATCGAGGGCGTGGTGCGCTGGTACGTCGCCCACGGCTACGACTTCATCGCGCTCACCGACCACAACAAGGTGAGCGAGCTCGGCGCGGCGAGCACCGCCGGGCAGGTCGCGCTCGGCTCGCCCGGGTTGATCGTGCTGTCGGGGGTCGAGCTCACCCACAACCCGAGCGGCTGCCTCCCGCCCGGCGACCCGTCGGGCAAGTGCCGGATCCACGTCAACGCGCTCGGCGTCACCGCGCGGCCGCCCGGCAAGATCGACTGGGCCGATCGCAAGACCCACGACCGGCTCGCCAAGTACCAGGCCGCGCTCGCCGAGGCCCGCGCGCTCGGCGCGCGCGTCGTCCAGATCAATCACCCGCAATGGTACTGGGGGATGACGACCGACATCCTCGCCGAGCTGGCGCGGCGCGGCGCGCAGCTGGTCGAGATCGCGAACGTGCAGTTCCCGACCTGGAACGCGGGCGATGCCGATCACCCCGGCACCGAGGCGCTGTGGGACGGCGCGCTCGCGCAGGGCGTGACGCTGTGGGGCGTCGCGTCCGACGATGCGCACAGCTACGGCGTGGCGAAGGGCAAGTGGCCGGCCGGCGGCGGCTGGGTGATGGTGCACGCGCGGCGCGATCCGCAGGCGATCCTCGACGCGCTCGCTGCCGGCCGGTTCTACGCGTCGACCGGCGTCGTGCTCGCGCGCGACGAGCTCGACGGCGACGACTACGTGATCGAGGCCGAGCCGGGCAGCTACACGATCACGTGGATCGAGAACGGCGCGGTGGTCGACACCGTGCACGGCGCGGCGGCGCGACGCGCGCTGCCGCAGGCGGGGTATCTGCGCGCCGACATCGTGCGCGACGATGGCGCGCGGGCGTGGGTCCAGCCGATGCGGCGGTAGTCTCGTGCGCCGCGGATCGCACACGGCCTACGGCGCGGTGGCCTGCGTGGAGTCCGACATCGTCAGCACGACCTTGCCAGCTCGCCCGCTGCGATCGGTGTGCTCCAGCGCGTCCCGCACGCGGTCCAGCGGATAACGCGCCTCGATCTCGGAGCGCAACGTTCCGTCGGCAACGAGCGCCGCGACGCGCGCGTACATCGCGCGGGCTGCCGCGGAGCCCATTCGGGCGACCTCGCTGTACCGGGAAAATCCGCGACACGTGATGTCGCCAAACACCATCAACGCGGCCGGGATCTGCACCGGGCTGTAGCTGAGCAGACCGTACGTCACCAGGGTCCCGCCGGGTGTCAGACAGGCGGCGAGTTGACCGGACGCGGCGCCGGCGATCGCGTCGAGCGCCCATCGCAGCGGTGCACCGTGAGCCGCGGCGCGTACGCGCGCGGCAAGATCATCCTCGCCGACCAGGACCGCGTCAGCACCGATCGCTGTCAGCGCTGCGACTGCGTCGGCGCGGCGCACGACGTTGATCGTCCTCACGCCGCGCGTGCGCGCGAGCCGGATGATCAGGCGCGCTACCGCAGACGTCGCCGCATTTTGCACGAGCCAGTCGCCGGTTCCCAGCCCGGTGAGCTCCAGCAGCAACCACGCGGTCGCCGGGTTCACGGCGAGCATGGCGGCCTGCTCGACGTCCAGCTCGTTCGGCACCGAGATCAACGATGCTTCCGGAACGACGACGAACTCTGCCCACGTTCCGGACCCCGGCGGCAGGATCACGCGCGTGCCCGGCGCGAGCGTCGATGCCTCGACGACATCTCCGAGTCCCTCGATCCCCGCGAAGGCAGGCAGCCGCGGGCGACTGGCATGGTTGCCGGTCAGCAGGAGGTAGTCGGCCGGGTTGATCGGCGCCGCGCGCATGCGCACGAGCGCTTCGTCTGGACCGCGCTGTGGCATCGGGACATCGACGACCTCCGCGACCTCGGACGGCTTGCCGAACCGCGAGAATGTCACGCGTTTCATGTGTCGTGCTCCTGACTCGTGTTGCAGTTGATCATGCGATCGCCGCGTACTACTGCTCGACCACCGGGTAGGTGACCAGCATGGTCGGACGGGTCGTGCACAGATCGCCCGACCGGTCGCCGAAGTACAGGCTCGTGCCCTCGAGCTTGTTGAGATCGTGCTCGGTCGGACAGCTTGTCACGGTGTCGACACCGAATCCGGCGCAGCCGGTAGACGACAGGTCCTGCTCGACTCCGGTCTCCCAGTTCGATCCGCACATCGGGGTCTGGTTCAGGGCAGAGGCTGCTGCGTCGCTCAGCGGCGTGAGCTTGCGGTAGGCGAACGTGTAGTCGACCTCCTGAGCGCCGGAAACCACCGGCGATGGACCGATGACGTCGAACGTGGCCCCGCCGACGTCTTCGTCGACAAACGGCTCCGCGCACGCGCTGTCGGCGAACACGGTCGCTCTCAACATCCACTCGTGGGACGTCCCGAGGATGACGAAGTCGCGCGTGACATGGTTCGTGGTGCCGTTGCCCGCAGGGTACGCCTCGCACGTCGAACTGTCCCAGATGCCCGTGATCTTGTCAGCGAAGTTGGCCGAGCTCGTGCAGCCAGATGCGGCGACGAGGCCGGAGAGGATTGCGGTGAATGCCTTCATGGCGAGCCATGGTGGTGCTCCGCCAGCGGCCGGAGAAGGATCCCGCTTGCACATCGGGTGTGCAAGGATGCACAGGTGCCGCGCTGGGATGACGTCCGCTACTTCCTCGAGGTCCACCGACGAGGATCGTTGTCCGCCGCAGGCCGCGCGCTCGGTGTCAACCACACCACGGTAGGCAGGCGACTGAAGGCGCTCGAGCGCGAGGTCGGCGCGCGGCTGCTGCGGATCACGACCAGCGGCGCCGCGCTCACCGACGCCGGTCGTGCAATCCTTCCGGATTCCGAGCAGCTCGAGGCGACCATGCTCGCGCTTCGCCGCAAGGTCGTCGGCCGGGATGGCAGCGCCTCGGGCTCGGTACGTATCGCCACGACCGAGGCGCTCGCGTCGACGTTCCTCATCCCGCGGCTCGCCACGCTGCGGGCGCGCCATCCTGACCTCGACGTCGTGATCGCCGCGAGTAACCGCGCGGTAGATCTCGCGCGTGGTGAGGCGGACCTTGCACTGCGACTGGTGGATTCACGCGACGGCAGCCTGGTCGCGCGAAGGGTCGGCAAGCTCCGGCTCGGCGTGTTCGCGGCGTCGGACTACCTCGGTCGCCGCGGCGTCCCGGCGGCCGAAGCCGGCTTCGCGGGCCACGACACGCTCGGCTACCACGGCGAGCTCGCGGCAGGTCCCGAGATGCGATGGCTCGCCATCCATGCCGCGCGCGCTCGTTCCGTCGTTCGCGTCAACAGCGTGCTCAACTTGCTCGCCGCGGCCGCTGCCGGGCTCGGCATCGCGGTGTTGCCGGACGGACTGTGCAGCACGCACCCCGCGCTACGGCGACTCGACGTGGCGGCGCCGCCAGACGGCCGTGACGTGTGGGTGGTGTTCCATCGGGACGCTCGCAGTAACGTGCGCGTCAAGACGGTGGTGAGCGATCTGATCAGCGCGACTCGCGGGCTCGAGATGTTCGCGCGCCCCGGCTGAGCGGGGGCCCGCGATTGGCTAGTCGACCGCGCGGCCGATCACGATCGGATGCTCGGCGTCGCCGACCAGCCGCGCGCGCACCGCGCGGTCGCGAAACCCGAGCTCGCCGCGCGCGCGATCGCTGATCTCGAGCATGACCAGGCCGGCCACCGTGATCCGCAGCCCGGGCGTGACGATGATCTCCTCGAACTCGGGGCCGTAGCCGCCGAAGCACCGGCTGTGGCGGTGCAGGCCGATCGGATAGAGGAACCGGTCGTAGCGATCGCGCTGCGCGGGCGACGGTCGCAGCGGCGTGGGAGGCATGTCGAGCCGCGTGTTCGCGCTGTGGATCTCGACCTCGCCGAGCGAGAACGGGCACAGCTCGATCCGCTCGATCACCGCGATGCCCTGGAGCAGGCCGCCGCGCGCCGCGGCGCGCGAGCGATGGGCGAGGCACGCGCGGCCGGTCAGCGGCGCGATCAGCGTGTGGCCCTCGATCGGCGTGGCGATGCCGGTGACGCGCGCGAGCGTACCGTCGGCGGTGGTCGCGGACAGCGGCGGGATCGCGCGCAGGGCGTCGCGCGCGCGACGGCGCTCGCCGACGCGGCGCAGCTCGCGGACCACGACGCCGCTCGACAGCTTGCCGAGCGGCACGGCCCAGAACAGCGACGCGATCGCGATGCCCCAGTCCACGTCGCGATCATGCCCTAGCCTGCGTCCCGCCGGGCCGGGACGGTGGCCGGGGCGGGTGGCAAGCCGGCGCGAGCGGCGTGCTAGAGCGACACGTAGCCGTGCTTGACCGCGAACCGTGTCAGCTCGGCGTTGTTGCGCAGCCCGAGCTTCTTCAGCACGTGGCCGCGATGGGTATCGACGGTCTTGATGCTGATGTCGAGGTGCTCGGCGATCTCGCGGTTGGTCATGCCGCGGCCGAGCATCTCCATCACCTGCTGCTCGCGCGCGGTGAGCGCGCTCGCCGGGTGGCCGTCGCCGGACGCGAGCAGCTGCTCGACGCCCGGCGGCATGACCTGCTCGCCGCGGCTGACCGCGCGAATTGCTTCGAGCAATTCCTCGGGTGCGACCGCCTTGTTGACGTAGCCGTGTGCGCCTGCCGCGATCGCGCGGGCGGCGTAGCTCGCCTCGGTGTGCCAGGTCAGGACGACCACCAGGGGCGCGGTCTCGATCTGGCGCATCTCGGCGAGTACGTCGAACCCCGAGCGGTCCGGTAACGTCAGGTCGAGCAGCAGCACGTCGGGTTTGACTTCCTGGATCATCGCGAGCGTCTCCGCCGCGGTGCCAGCTTCTCCAACGACTTCGATATCGTGCGCTTTACCGAGCGCTTCACGCAGGGCCCAGCGCACGACGGTGTGATCTTCGGTGATTGCAAGCCGGATCATGAGGTGCCTCCGCCTTGCCCTGACAAGAAGCAACCTGCGCGCCGACTCGGGACGCGTTAAGGTGAGGCGGCACTGGCCATGGATCTTCCTGAAACGCTCGGGGACTTTCGCATCGGCGCGGTGCTCGGCCAGGGCGGCAGCGGCATCGTCTACGACGCGACGTGGGGCCCACGCCGCGTCGCGCTCAAGGTGCTCCATCCCACGCTGGTCGGGACCGGGAAGGAGCGCGCGCAGTTCTTCGCGGAGGCGCAGAAGCTCCAGAACATCGCGCACCCTGCGGTCGTGAAGGTGTTCGCGGTCGGTCAGCTGCCCGACGCGCGGCCGTACCTCGCGATGGAGCGGCTCGAAGGCGAGACGCTCGCCCAGGTGGTCGCGCGCGGCCCGCTGCCGCTCGCCGCGGCGCTGGCGCTGTTCGACGAGCTGTGTGGTGCGGTCGGCGCGCTCCACGACCAGGGCCTGGTCCACCGCGACCTCAAGCCGGAGAACGTGTTCGTGGTGGCCGGGCGCCACGCGGTGCTGCTCGACTTCGGCATCGCCAAGGAGCTCGCGGCGGCGCCGTCGACCACGACCCAGGAGGGCAACGTGCGCGGCACGCCGGCGTACATGGCGCCGGAGCGGTTCTTCGGCCAGCCCGCGGGGGTGGCCACCGACGTCTACGAGCTGGCGCTCGTGCTCTACGCGATGCTCGCGGGCCGGCTACCGTGGGATGTAGCCGCCGATCCAGAAGCGCGCCTGGTGCCGCGCTCGCTGTGCGAGCTGGCTCGCGTGCCCGAGGCGCTCGATGTCGAGATCCGGCGCGCACTGTCCACTCGCGCGCAGAATCGCCCGGTGAGCGCCGGGGCGCTCTTCGCCGCGGTGCGCGAGGCCGCCGGACCCGAGGGCGCCGCGCCCGCGCCCGCCGTGACCGCGGAGCTGCGAGGCGGGCCGATGCGCGCGCCTGCCCCGGAGCAAGCGACCCCGCTCGCCTGGGCGCCCACCGTCGCGGCGGCGACCACCCAGAAGCGCGCGCGCCGGCGCCGGGTCTATGCGGGCGCTGCGGTCGCGGTCGTGGTCGCGGGCGGCGGCGCCGCGTGGTGGCGGTGGCACGAGCCGCACCGCGTCGCGCCGGCGTCGCGCGGATCCGCGGTCGCGAATCCGGGCTCGGGCTCGAGCGCCACGGTCGAGGTGGTGTCGACCAGCGATCCGTGGAACGCCACGATCACCGAGCCGGTGGTCAAGGACCTGCCGCTGGTCGAGGCGGAGCTGACGCCCGAGACCTATCGCGCCGAGGCCGCCGCGGCGATCCAGCGCCTGCCGGCCGACACCAGGGTCGTGATCACCGCGCAGATGGACGAGCTGCGCGCGCAGGACTACACGGCGAGCCTGCTCGGCAAGATCGCGAAGCAGCCGACCGGGCAGATGCTCGAGCGCATGCTCGCGCCGTGCCTGCGCACGATCGCGGGCGACTCCGAGTGGATCGCGTTCGGCGCGCCGTCGATCCACGACGGCGACCACGGCACGTTCGTGCTGCGCGGTCGATGGACGCGGCACGACGTCGAGAGCTGCTTCGGCAAGGTCAACCTCGTGACCGCGCGCGACGGCGCCAAGCTGATCGATCTGCAAGGCAGCTGGATCGATTTCATCGACGACCACACGGTGTACGCCAGCGCGCACGGCTTCCCGAACGCCGACGCGGTGCACGCGCTGGTCAAGGGCGGCGCCGGCCCGACGCCGCACACCCGAGACCTGGTCTCGAAGCTGTCGACCGATCGATCGATCGCGATCGTGATCGACGGCAAGACCGGCGACGACTTCGAGGACGAGCTGTCGGTGCCCAGGGGCAGCGACCTCTACGGCTGGATGCGCGTCGACAAGGCCGGCGTCGCGATGGAGCTCTCGGCCGACACCCACGACCCTGCGATCGCCCGGCGCGCGGCCGACAAGATCCGGCCGCGCATCGTCGACCTGTTCGATCCGAAGAAGGCCGACGTGCTCGGCAAGCTCGAGGTCGAGCAGGCGCGCAGCGTGATCCGCCTGCACGGCACGGTCTCGGCGCTGATGGTCGGGCTCGTGTCGGGCAGCCTCGATCTGTAGGATGGCCGGCGTGCAAGCTCGTCCGCTCGTCGTCGGGATCGCCGGGGGCACCGGCTCGGGCAAGACCACGGTCGCGCGCAAGCTCGCCGCGGCGATGCCGCCCGGCCGGTGCGTGACGATCGAGCACGACGCGTACTACTTCGACCAGAGCCACCTGTCGCCCGCCGATCGCGCGACCGTCAACTACGATCACCCGGCGGCGCTCGACAGCGCGCTGCTCGCGCGCCACCTCGGCGAGCTGCGCGCCGGCCGCGCGGTCGACGTGCCGATCTACGACTTCGCGAGCCATACCCGGCGCACCGAGACCCATCGCGTCGAGCCGGCATCGGTGATCGTGGTCGAGGGCATCCTGGTGTTCGTCGAGGCCGCGCTGCGCGAGCAGATGGACATCAAGATCTTCGTCGATACCGATCCCGACATCCGGCTGATGCGCCGGATCCGCCGCGACCTCGAGCAGCGCGGGCGCAGCTTCCAGTCGGTGCGCGACCAGTACTACGCGACGGTCCGGCCGATGCACATCGAGCACGTCGAGCCGACCAAGCGCTGGGCGGATCTGATCGTGCCGGAAGGCGGCGATAACCGCGTCGCGCTCGACGTCCTGCTCGGCAAGCTCGGCCAGATCGCGTTCGGCTAGGTGGTCGACGTCGAGGTCGACTTCGAGGACGACGTCGCGCCGTCGAGCGTGCTCGTCATGATGTCGATCACCGACTCGCCGTTCTGCTGGCCGGCCTCGTAGCTCGCCTTGTGGTGACCGCCGCCGCCGTGATGGTGGTGGCCGCCGCCCGGCTGGCCCGACGCCGGTGGCTTGAGCGCGCTGAGGTCGCCGGTCTGCGCCGCCTGGTTGAACTTGTCGGCGAGCGCCTGGAGCTTCTGGCCCTGCGCGCCGCCGACCTGCTGCGCCTTGGCGCCGAGCTTCTGCGCGATCGTCGCGAGCACGGTCTTGGCCTTGGCGGGATCGGTCTGCTCGAGGCTCTGCAGCTTGCTCATGAAGCTGCCGAACGCCGACAGCTGGGTGCCGGCGGCGGGCGGCGGCGCGGCGGGCGCGGCCGCCGTGCCGGTGGTCGCCGCGATCGACGACAGCGGCGAGGTGGACGTGATCGACGAGATGGTCATGGCATCTCGTCGACTCGGCCCGAACCGGATCCCGGAGAGCCCCCTTAACAAACCGGGGCAGGCGACCTCACGTCCTCGCCGATCACCTCACCTACATCACCAGCACGCTCGCACCCGTGGTGTGGCGGCCCTCGAGGTCGCGGTGCGCGCGCGCCGCATCTTCGAGCGGATAGCTGCGCGGCGGGTCGATCCGGACCTTGCCGCTCGCGACCATCGCGAACAGGTCGTCGGCCATCGCCTGCGCCGCCTGGCGGGTCGCCTGGTGGGTGCCGAGCGTGGGTCGGGTGACGTAGAGCGAGCCCTTCTGCATCAGCTGGGCGAGGTCGACCGGCGCGGGCGGGCCCGACGCGTTGCCGAAGCTCACCATCAGGCCGAGCGGCGCGAGGCAGTCGAGCGAGCGCTGCCAGGTGTCCTTGCCGACGCCGTCGTACACCACCTTGACGCCGCGGCCGCCGGTCAGCTCGCGCACCCGCGCGACCAGGTCCTCGCGCGTGTAGTCGATGCAGTGGGCGGCGCCGTGCGCCCGCGCGAGCTCGCACTTGGCCGGCGAGCCGGCGGTGCCGATCAGCACCAGGCCGAGCGCGCGTGCCCACTGGCAGGCGATCAGGCCCACCCCGCCGGCCGCCGCGTGCCACACGATCGGGTCGCCCGGGGCAAGCCCGCCCTGCGGCAGGGTGCGGCGCAGCAGGTACTGCACGGTCAGGCCCTTGAGCATCATCGCGGCCGCGCGCGGGAAGTCGATCGCGTCGGGCAGCCTGGCGACCGGGATCGCGTCGAGCACCCGCGCCTCCGCGTAGCTGCCCGGCGCGCGGGCGGCGTAGGCGACGCGATCGCCCGGCGCGACGTGCGTGACGCCAGCGCCGACCGCCTCGACCACGCCCGCGCCCTCGACGCCGAGCACCAGCGGCAGCGGCGTCGGGTAGAGGCCGCTGCGGTGGTAGGTGTCGATGAAGTTGATGCCGGCGGCGCGGTGCCGGACGCGCACCTGGCCGGGCCCCGGCTCCGGGACCGGCAGGTCGACCAGGCGCAAGACGTCGGGCCCGCCATGTCGATCGATCTGGATCGCGCGCATGGCACGAAGCTAGCAGTAAGATTCTCTGGTGTCGGCAGGTCCTCTCGTGGTCGTCACCGGTGGCGCCGGGTTCATCGGCTCCCACGTGGTCGATCGCCTCATCGATCTCGGCCATCGCGTGGTCGTGCTCGACAACTTCTCGACCGGCAAGCGGGAGAACCTCGCGCGCTGGACCGATCACCCGGCGCTGCACGTCGTGCCGTGCGACGTCGCGCACGGCGTGTTCGCCGCGCTCGCGCCGATCACGCGCGCGCACGGCCCGGTCGAGCGCATCGTGCACCTCGCGGCACAGGTTTCGGTGGTGCACTCGGTCGCCAACCCGCTGGTCGACATGGAGGTCAACTACGGCGGCACGCTGCACGTGCTCGAGTACGCGCGCGCGCACGGTGTGAAGAAGGTCGTGTTCTCGTCGTCGGCCGCGGTCTACGGCGACGTGGCGGACCTGCCGGTCGGCGAGGACGCGACGTGCCGGCCGGTATCGCCGTACGGCATCGACAAGCACGCGTCCGAGCTCGCGCTCGACTACTACGCGGCGGTGCACGCGGTGCCGACCACCGCGCTGCGCTTCTTCAACGTCTACGGCCCGCGCCAGGATCCGGCGAGCCCGTATTCCGGAGTGATCTCGATCTTCGCGGACCGCGCGCGTGCCGGCAAGCCGATCGTGATCTTCGGCGACGGCGCGCAGACCCGCGACTTCATCTACGTCGGCGACGTGGTGCGCGCGATCAGCGCCGCGCTCGGCGACGGCGCGAGCCGGCTGTGCGCCAACGTCGGCACGGGCGGCGAGACCTCGGTGCTCGAGCTCGCGCGCACCGTGGTCGATCTGTGCGGCGGCCGCTCGGCGATCGAGCACGCGCCGGCGCGCGCGGGCGAGATCCTCCGATCGCGCGCCCGGGTCGATCGGCTGCGCGACGCGCTCGGCGTGGTCGCCGAGACCCGGCTGGTCGACGGCCTGCGCGAGACCCTCGCGACTCAGTGATGTAGGCCGTAGCAGTCCTTGTCGATCTCGCACTGCGACTCGCACAGGGTGACGTTGGCTTCGTTCACCGTCTTGTCGAGGTCCTGATCGAGGGCGGGATCGCCGGTCCTGGGCTGGTCGGCCGGCGGAGCGGCTTCGCACTTGGCCTTGCAGTCGGCCTCGCACTGGTCCCGTGCGCTCTGCTCGGCCTTGAAGTCGCGATCCATCCGCTCGGCGTCCGATTTGTTCGACGCGTTGATCGCGAGCAACATGACCAAGCCCAGGACGAGGACCGCGATGCTCGCCGCGACGCGCACCTGCTTGTTGCGGTTCGCGGTCAGCACGTCGATGTCGGCCCCTGGATCGGAGGGCTGCTCGACGTACACCACCTTCTCGTGCACGACCTCCGTCTCGCGGATGACCTCGCCGACGTGCGGGACGTGCAGCTCGGTCTTGCAGTACGGGCACGCGATGGTCTGCGCGACGTCGGTGGCGGTGATGCCGTCCACCTTTCCGCCGCAGTTCGGGCACGTGATGGTGACGATCGCCGTCGGCATCCCGCACGATGATAGCGCGTCGGCGCCGCGATTTCAGATCGGCTGGGTCTTCTTGCCGGCCGTGACCCAGCCCGCGATGCCGTCGGGCATCACGCGCACGTCGGTGTAGCCGGCCAGCCGCGCCTTCTCGGCCGCGTGGTGCGACGACGGGCACGCGGAGCTGGCGCAGTAGAACACCAGCGGCTTGGCCTTGTCGGCCGGCAGCTCGGACAGCGCGTAGCTGTCGCTGTCGGTGAGCAGGATGGCGCCGGGGATCACGCCCTCGTGGCGGCGCGTGGTGTCGGCGTTGGCGTCGACCGCGCGGCACGCGCCGCTGGCGATCGCGCGATCGACCTGGTCGACCGTCATCGTGGGTAGCGCGGCCTGCGCACTGCGCGCGGTGGCCGGCGCGTCGGAGGCCTTGCCGCACGCGGCGAGCGCGAGCGCGGCGGCCAGCATGATCTTCGCCATGCCGGCAAGATACACTGCCCGGGCCCGGTGTCACGCTCCGTCGTCGCTGCCTACCTCGCGTGTGCGCTGATCTGGGGCACCACGTGGTTCGCGATCCGCGCGTCGATCGGTCCGGGCGGCTATCCCACGCTGACCGCGTGCGCGCTGCGCTTCGCGATCGCGGCGATCGTGCTGGTGCCGATCGCGGCGCGGACGCGGGCGTGGCCGCGCGGCGCGGTGTGGGGCTACCTCGTGCTCGCCGGCGTGCTCGATGCCGGCGCCTACATCCTGGTCTACCTCGGCGAGGAGCGGGTGTCGGGCGGGATCGCGTCGGTCGTGTACGGGACCCAGCCGCTGATCCTCGCGCTGCTGCTCCAGGCGGTCCGGATCGAGCGGATCACGCGGCGCCACCTGATCGGCGCGGCGGTCTCGATCGCCGGGGTCGCGGTGCTGTTCCTCGACCGGCTCGACGTGTCGGCGCGCCAGGCCGCCGGCGTCGCGATGATCGTCGGCTCGGTCGCGGTGTCGACGACGTACTCGATGATCATGAAGCGCCACGCCCGCGGGGTGCCGAACCTGGTCGCGACCACGATCTTCCTGATCGTCACCGCGATCGTGCTCGGCGCGGTCGCGCTGATCGCGCGCGACGGCGTGCCGTGGCCGCCGCCGGCCCTGCCGACCGTCGCGCTCGGCTACCTCGCGATCGTCGGGAGCGTGGCGGCGTTCCTCGCGTACTTCTACCTGCTCGATCGCACGAGCCTCTTGCTCACCAGCACGCTGGTGTTCGTCTATCCGCTGATCGCGCTCGGCACCGACGCGGTGTTCGAGCACACCATCGTGATCGGCCCGCGCGCCTATGCCGGCGCGGCGATCACGCTCGCCGGGCTCGCGGTGAGCCTGCGTCGGCGGTAAAACGCGTCGATGCCCCCGCGCGACCCACCGTGGATCTTCCGCACCTACGCGGGCCACACCAGCGCGCGCGCGTCCAACGCGCTGTACCGCCACAACCTCGCGGCGGGCCAGACCGGGCTGTCGATCGCGTTCGACCTGCCGACCCAGTGCGGCTACGACCCGGATCATCCGCTCGCGCGCCCCGAGCTCGGCAAGGTCGGCGTGCCGATCGCGTCGCTCGACGACATGCACGCGCTGTTCGACGGCATCCCGATCGAGCAGATGAACACGTCGATGACGATCAACGGCACCGCGGCGTGGCTGCTCGCGCTCTACATCGCGCTGGCCCGCGAGCGCGGGGTCGACGAGCGCGCGCTGCGCGGCACGATCCAGAACGACATCGTCAAGGAGTACCTGGCGCGCGGCACCTACATCTTCCCGCCCGAGCCGTCGCTCGATCTGGTCGCCGAGACCTACGAGCACTGCGTCGCGCGCATGCCGCTGTGGAACCCGTCGAACGTGTGCAGCTACCACCTCCAGGAGGCCGGCGCGACGCCGGTCCAGGAGCTCGCGTTCGCGCTCGCCACCGCGATCGGCGTGCTCGATCGCGTGCGCGCGCGCGGCCGGGTCGACGCGGCGGCGTTTCACCAGTGCGTCGGGCGGGTCGCGTGGTTCGTCAACGCCGGGATGCGGTTCGTCGAGGAGCTGTGCAAGATGCGCGCGTTCGTCGCGCTGTGGGACGAGCTGTGCCGCGAGCGCTACGGCGTGACCGACGCGAAGCTGCGCCAGTTCCGCTACGGCGTCCAGGTCAACTCGCTCGGCCTCACCGAGCAGCAGCCCGAGAACAACGCGTGGCGGATCGCGATCGCGACGCTCGGCGTGACCCTGTCGCGCGACGCGCGCTGCCGCGCGCTCCAGCTGCCGACCTGGAACGAGGCGCTGTCGCTGCCGCGGCCGTGGGACCAGCAGTGGTCGTTGCGCCTCCAGCAGATCCTCGCGTACGAGACCGACCTGCTCGACCACGACGACCTGTTCGCCGGCAACCCGGTGATCGAGCGGCAGGTCGGCGCGCTGTGCGACGCCGCGCGCGGCGAGCTCGCCGCGATCGCGGTGATGGGCGGGATCCAGCGCGCGATCGAGACCGGCTACTGCAAGCGCGAGCTCGTGCGCTCGATGGCGGCGCGGGTCGCGCGGATCGAGCGCGGCGAGCAGATCGTGGTCGGGGTCAACCGCTGGACCGAGGGCCTGCCGTCGCCCCTGGTCGGCGGCGACGACGGCGGCGTGTTCCGCGCCGACCCGGCGGCGGCCGAGGCCGCGCTGGCGCAGCTGGCCGAGACCCGGCGGCGGCGCGATCCGGCGCGGGTCGCCGACGCGCTCGCCCGGCTCGAGGCGTGCGCGCGGGCCGGCGAGCCGGTCATGGAGGCCACGATCGCGTGCGCGCTCGCCCGGGGCACGACCGGCGAGTGGGCGGGCGCGCTGCGCCGGGTGTGGGGCGAGTACCGCGCCGAGACCGGCGTGGCGGGCGCCCAGCTGGCGGGCGGCGACGGCTGGGCCGAGCTGCGCGCCAAGGTCGCCGCGCTGCCGCGCCGGCCCAAGCTGCTCGTCGGCAAGCCCGGGCTCGACGGCCACTCCAACGGCGCCGAGATGATCGCGGTGGGGGCGCGCGACGCCGGCTTCGAGGTCGTCTACGCCGGGATCCGGCTCGAGCCGGCGGCGATCGCGGCCGCGGCGGTCCAGGAGGACGTCGACGTCGTCGGGCTGTCGGTGCTGTCGGGCTCGCACCTCGAGCTGGCCCGCGCGGTCATCGACGAGCTGGCGGCGCGGGGCGGCGGCGACATCGCGGTCGTGGTCGGCGGCACCGTGCCGGCCCGCGACCACGACGCGCTGCGCGCGCTCGGGGTTCGTCGCATCTTCACGCCGCGCGACTTCCGGCTGGTCGACGTCGTCGGCGAGCTCTACGGGTTGGTGCTTGAGCGAACCGCGCGAACCGCATAGATTCCGACCCCTGCCATGGGGATCGCCGATCTCTTCCGCCCCAAGTACCGCCACAGCGACGTTCGCGTGCGCAGCGAGGCCGTCAAGGCCCTGACCGCGGACGACGCTGCCACCCTCATCCAGATCGCCCGGACCGACCGCGACATCGGCGTGCGCCGCCTCGCGCTCGAACGCATCGACGCCGCCGACACGCTCGCCGAGATCGCGGCGGCCGAGACCGAGCGCAGCCTGCGCGCGTTCGCCGGCGAGCGCGCCGCCGAGCTGTGGTCGTCGACCGCGTGCGGCGAGGACGCCGACGCCGCCAACCAGGCGCTCACCGGTATCCTGAAGCTCGGCGATCAGTCCGCGCTGGTCGAGGTCGCGACCAACGCGAGCCTGCCCGCGGTGCGCAAGCGCGCGTTCGGCGAGCTGCGCGATCCGCGCGCGCTGGCCGAGCTCGCCAAGGGCGACGCGCCGCAGGACCTGCGGCTCGCCGCGGTGGAGCGGATCGACGACGGCGACGCCTTGCGCGCGCTCGCGATCGACACCACGCAGAAGGAGGTCGGGCTGGCCGCGGTCGACAAGCTCGACGACGTCGATCGGCTCGAGCACATCGCGCAGAAGGCCAAGAACAAGGCGGTGCGCCAGCGCGCCCGCAAGGTCGTGCAGGAGATCCAGGAGGCCGAGCAGCGCGCCAGGCCGGGTCTGCCCGACGAGGTCAAGCGCCGGCGCGCCGAGAAGAGCCAGCTCGTCCGCCAGCTCGAAGCGGTCGCCGACAGCTTCGACTTCGACAAGGTCGCCGCGCAGGTCCGCGCGATGGAGCAGGCGTGGGCCGCGCTGGGCGGGCCCGACGAGGGCGACGAGCGGTTCGGCAAGGCCGCCGAGCGGTTCTGGAAGCGCAAGGAGCTGCACGACAGCCAGGCGCGCACGTCGCAGGAGCTGCGCGTGGTCGAGCGCGAGGCGCGCGAGGACAAGGAGCGCGCGGCGGCCGAGCGCGTCCCCGCCGCGGCGGCGCCGCCCGAGACCGACGAGGCTCGCGCCGAGCGCGAGCGACTGCGCGCCGAGGCCGAGGCGCGGCGCGCCGCCGAGCTCGCCGAGCGCGAGGCGAAGAAGCAGGCCGACGCCGAGCGCGCGGCGTCGATCGCGGCGAGCCTGGGCGCCCTGTGCGAGGACATGGAGAAGCTCGCCGAGACCAAGGACGGCCGCGCGATCGATCGCCTGCTCCAGCAGGCGGGCAAGGCGTTCGAGCAGATCGGCAAGGTCGCCGGCGACGAGCGCGACCGGCTCGGCGATCGCTACACCGCCGCGCGCGGCAAGCTCGTGGTCAAGGCCAAGGAGCTGCGCGAGGCCGAGGACTGGTCGCGCTTCGCCAACGTGCCCAAGGCCGAGGCGCTGATCCAGACCGCCAGGCAGATGGCCGAGGCGCCGGCGACGCCGGATCTCGGCAACCGGCTGCGCCAGCTCCAGGCGCTGTGGAAGGAAGTCGGCCCGATGCCGCAGCGCCGCTCCAAGGAGCTGTGGGAGCAGTTCAAGGCCGCGTGCGATCTGGTCTACGACAAGGTGAAGGGCGAGCGCGCGGTCGCCGCCGAGAAGTTCAGCGAGGTCGCCAAGGTCAAGGAGGCGCTGATCGCCGAGGCCGAGGCGCTCGCCGATTCGACCGAGTTCGCCGCGACCGCCGACAAGCTCAAGGCGCTGCAGGCGCAGTGGAAGGTGTCCGGCCACCTGCCGCGCAAGCAGGGCGACGAGCTATGGAAGCGGTTCCGCGCCGCCTGCGATCGGTTCTTCGAGCGCAGGAAGCCGATGCTCGACGCGCGCCACGCCGAGGAGGGTGAGAACCTCGCCAGGAAGCAGGCGCTGATCGCGCGCGCGCAGGCGGTCGTCGACGCCGCGCCGGGCGAGGGCTGGGGCAAGGCGATCGCCGAGGTCAAGGAGCTGCAGCGCCAGTGGAAGGACATCGGCTTCGTGCCGCGGCGCGACGCCGACGCGGTCTACGCCGCGTTTCGCCGAGCGTGCGACGCGCTGTTCGCCAAGCGCGACGCCGCGCGCGACGCCGAGGCCGACGCGCACCGCGCCGAGCGCGACGCCGTGCGCGCCGAGATCGCGGCGATCTCCGCGGGTGGCGATGACGTGGTCGCGCGCGCGATCGCCGCGCGCGGCAAGGCGCGCGAGCTCGGCGGCCTCGAGCGCGAGCTCGACGACATGTTGCGCGCGGTCGTCACCGCGCACGCCGACGCGGTGCGCGGGACCGAGCTCGACCCCGCGGCGACCCGCGCGCGCCGCGAGAAGCTGGTCGCGAAGGTCGAGGAGCTCCTGCCCAAGGCGCCGCCGTCGGTCGAGGCCGGCGGCGACATCGCCGCGCAGCTCAAGCAGGCGATGCGCTCGAATGCGTTCGGCGACCTGCGGTTCTCCGGCCGCGATCCGGTCGAGGTGATCGACGAGCTGCGCGCGCAGTGGGCCGAGCTCGGCCCGGTGCTGGACGACGCCGATCGCGAGCAGCTCGCGCGATTCGACGCGCTCGCGGCGCGCGTGCTCGGCAACGCGGCCGGCTCCGAGCCGCGCCGCGACGAGGGCGAGCGCGGCGGCAAGCGGCGTCGCCGCGATCGGCCGTCGCGAGACGTTTCGGCGCAGCTGCCGCTGCCGGTCGCCGCGGCCCCGGCCGCGCCCGCCGTCCCGCACAAGGCGCACGACGAGCCCACCGCGCCGGCCGCCGCGCCGTTCGAGCCGCTGCCCGCGCCGCCCGTGCCTCCGCCCGTCGCGGCCGAAGCTGCCGAGCCCGTGCGCAAGAAGCCGGTCACGACGCTGCCGCCGATGGACGAGCTCGACACCGGCTGGGATCTGCCCGAGGAGGACCCCACCGCGAGCAATCCCGCGCTCGCCAAGCAGCCCGCCGAGGACACGCCGTCATCCTCCGAGATGGCCGGCGACGGCGCCCCCGGCGGCGACGGCATCGACGAGCCGGGCTGGGACTGATCGTCCCCCAAGCCATGCCCGAGGTAAGCCTCGCCGCGATCCGGCTCGTTCGTGCTCGCGTCGAGGTGAGCATCGCCGATGCTCGCGCTGCGCTGCTCGCGACCGGCGGCGACGTCGAAGCGGCCGTCTGCCGGTTGATCACGTCGGAGCAGGCCGCTCGCGATCGCAACGCGGAGTACACGGAGCGGCGGCGAAGCGAGATGGACGCCGGCGTCGTCGCGCCTGTCTCGCGCGCCAGCCGAGCCGCGACAACGGTCACGATGGAGACCTCGGCCGCGCGCATCATCAGCGAGGAGGCGCCCGAGCTCGCGGCCTTCCTGCGTGCAGTCCCCGCAACCTGCTGCATCGTCGCGTTCGAGCACGCATGGAATCAGCTCGCCGACGGAGCGTCGCAGCTCGTGGCGAGCGCTGACTTTCACTCGCCGGACCCGGAGCGCGATCGCGCGAGGACCGCCGCGGCGCTCGCCAAGGAAGCCGACCCGTGCTTGTGCGTCGCGATCGCGTGTGACGAGCTCCAGCGTGTTGTCATCCGGATCAGCGCCACCCAGCGCTCCACGGTAGCGGCAGCGCGGACGCTCCAGGGACCGAACCTGGCCGCGTTTGCCGCGATGCTGGACAGGAACGCAGGCGAGGGTGCTGGCGCGCCACTCGACGTGCGACGGCGATGCGTGTTCGCACTACCCGGGCCGGACGAGTTGCTGTCGTCACGCGAAGGCATCCTCGTGCCGGACGAGTCCTGCTACGAAGAGGCCATCTTCCGGAACCCGGGCAACGCCGACCGGATCCGCGTTCTCGATCATGACGGCGTGGTCTCGGTCGACGTGATCCGGCGCTGAGCAATTCGACCGCGGCGGTCGACCGCGCGCGCTCAGGGCGGGCTGGTCTCGCCGCCGTTCTTGAGCGCGTCGTGCAGCTCGCTGGCGGCCTTGTGGCTGGCGTAGGCCCAGTAGGCACCGAGCCCGGAGCCGACCAGGCCGAGCACGAGGCCGGCGATCGCGA
>DATJAE010000242.1:0-22163 GCA_035516595.1 Kofleriaceae bacterium
AGGCGCTGGAGCGCGGGTCTCGAGCCACGCGGCGATCGCCCCGTGCGCGGCCAGCGACACGCACGTGGCGACGAACCACAGCTCGAGCTTCATCGCGCGTCCTCGAGCTGGGTCGGCAGCGCGAGCTTGTAGACGCCGCCGCGGCGCAGCGCATCCATCACCGCGACGATGCGCTCGTAGTCGACGCCGCGATCGCCGCTGATCAGCGCCTGGGCATCGCCGGTGCCGCGCGCGGCGGCGGCCTGGACGTCGGCGAGCGTCGCCGGCTTGCCGCCCAGCGCGATCGAGCCGTCGCGATGCACCACGACGGCGAGCGTCGCGGCGTGCACCTCGGTCGCGGTGGTCGCCTTGGGCAGCTGGACGTCGAGCGCGCTCGGCTGATCGAGCCGCGTCGCGATCATGAACACGATCAGCAGCACGAGCATGATGTCGACCAGCGGCGTGACGTTGATGCCGACGATGCCGTCGTCGAGCTCGAGCGAGGCCATCGCCACGGCTACGCCGCCTTCCGGGTCGCGACCGGCGCGACCAGCCGCGCGATCAGCTCGCCGCCGAGCGCCTCGGCCGCGAGCGCCCGGGTCTTCACCACGCGGGTGAAGTAATTGTAGGCGGCGACCGCGGGCAGCGCGACCAGCAGGCCCACCGCGGTCGAGACCAGCGCCTCCGAGATGCCGGCCATCACCTGCCCGCCCGCGTGGCCCGCCGTGGTCGACAGATCCGCGGTCGCGTGGATCACGCCGAGCACCGTCCCGAACAGCCCGAGGAACGGCGCGTTGTTGCCGAGCGTGCCGAGCAGCGCGAGGCCGCGCTCGAGCCGCAGCTTCTCCTCGACCAGGGTCGAGCGCATGATCTCCTGTGCCGCCTCCGGGCCGCGCTCGGCGCTCGCCGCGCCGCTCGCGATCACCCGCGCCTCGAGCGACGGACCCGCCGCGACCTGGGCCGCGGCCTTGCTGCCGCCGCGCTCGAGCGCAATGCGCAGGTCGCGGCGCAGGGTCCTCGGTGCGCGCGCGCGGCGGTACACCACGGCGCGCTCGAGGATGATCGCGAGCTGCACGGACGACAGCGCGATCAGGAAGTACAGCACCCACGTGGCCCCGGTCCCGGCGAGATCGACGACGGCGGTCATGGACATGACCGGGTCTCCAGCAGCCGGCGCGCCAGGTCCGGCGCGAGCCGTTCCGCACGGTTGCGAATCGCGATGCCGCGGGTTGTTCAAGCTCTGAGCGAATTGTCTAATGGCCGGGTGAGCGAAGAGATCGACGCCGTCACCCTCGCGCGCAAGGTGCGAGGCGGCGAAGGCTACTCGCTGCGCGTGGTCGGCCAGGGCCTGGTCGAGCTGTTCGCCCTGCCCAGGACCGGCGACATCGTGATCGGCCGCGGCGTCGAGGCCGACGTGCGGATCGACGACGCGTCGATCTCGCGCAAGCACGCGCAGCTGTCGCTCGGGCCGCGCGTGCGGCTCAAGGACCTGGGCAGCGCGAACGGCACGCGGGTCGCCGATCGCGCGCTCGACGCCGGCGCGTGGACCGACGTCTCGCCGGGCGAGGTGATCGATCTCGGCTCGGTGATGCTGATCCTGATGCGCGGCGAGGCCCCGGCGCCGCCGCTGCCGGCCACGGGCGACGCGATGGCGCGCGCCGAGCGCTTGCTCGAGCGGCTCGCGCCCGGCGACATCAGCGTGCTGATCCAGGGCGAGACCGGCGTCGGCAAGGAGGTGTTCGCCGAGCGGCTGCACGCGCGCTCGCGGCGCGCGCAGAAGCCGCTGCTCCGGCTCAACTGCGGCGGCTTCACCGAGACCCTGCTCGACAGCGAGCTGTTCGGGCACGAGAAGGGCAGCTTCACCGGCGCCGACAAGGCCAAGCCCGGCTTGCTCGAGCTCGCCGACGGCGGCACGGTGTTCCTCGACGAGATCGGCGAGCTGCCGCTCGGCCTGCAGGCGCGCCTGTTGCGCGTGCTCCAGGATCGCAAGGTCCAGCGCGTCGGCGCGCTCGAGCCACGCGCGATCGACGTGCGCTTCGTCTCGGCGACCCACCGCGACCTCGCGGCCGACGTCGCCTCCGGCCGGTTCCGCCAGGACCTGTTCTACCGGCTCAACGGCGTGACGCTCGCGATCCCGCCGCTGCGCGAGCGGGTCGCCGAGATCGCGCCGCTCGCCCGCAAGTTCCTCGCCGACGCCAGCCGCGCCACCGGCCACGCGCTGTCGCTCGGCGACGCGGCGATCGCGCGGCTCGAGCGACACTCGTGGCCGGGCAACATCCGCGAGCTCAAGAACGTGATCGAGCGCGCCGCGCTGATCGCCGGCGGCGACACCATCGAGGTCGAGCACCTCGCGCTCGCGCCGGCGGCGGCGCCCGCGGCCGGCTCGCTGCACGGCGAGGTCGACGCGCTCGAGAAGCAGCGCATCCTCGAGGCGCTCGAGGCGTGCGGCGGCAACCAGACGCGCGCCGCGCAGCAGCTCGGCATCTCGCGCGGCACCCTGCTCGCCCGGCTCAAGCAATACGGCATTCGCCGGCCGCGCGGCTAGTCTAGGTACCGCGCCACCGCGTACTAGGGGATCTCGTCGGCGCCCAGATCCGGCGGCGTACCGACCGGCTGCGGGCGCGGCTCGCCGTCGAAGTCGATGTCGATCGTCGATGCGGGATCGCCGAGCCCGCGCACCGGCGAGGCCGGCGCCAGGTGGTAGCTCGCGGGCGGCGAGACGAACATCGGATCGAGCGTGACGTCGCTCGCGCCGAGCCCGACGAACGCGGCGTCGACGTCGCAGTAGCTCGCGGTGCACGCGCCGGAGATCGGGTTGTTGTAGATGATGTCGTTCTCGACCACCACCCCCGCGCTGTCGCACGACAGGCCGACCGGCATCGCGGGCGGTGGCGCGCCGGCGTTGTTCGCGATCGTGGTGTCGGCGATCGTGCCGGTCGCGACACCGACCAGGCTGACGCCGCTCGCGTTGCCGGTGACGAACGAGTTGGTGATCGCGACCGGCCCGGCGGTGACGTCGATCGCGTCGCCCGGGTTGCTCGCGATCGTCGAGCGATCGATCGTCAGCGCGCACGCGGCCGACACCGCCGGCGCGCTGCCCGTGACCTGCGCGCGCACCAGCGCGAGCTTGCCGCCCTGGCGGCAGATCGCGCCGGCCATCGCGTTGCCGTCGATCGCGAGCCCGATCAGCGTGACGTCGCCGGCCTCGACGTCGATGACCGCGGTGGCGGTGGTCGAGCGCAGCGTCGCGCCATCGCCGTCGAGCGTCGCGCTGGTCCCGAGCACGAGCGCGGTCGCGCGCGGGTAGACACCCGGGGCGAGCTCGACGATGTCGGTGGCCGCCGAGAGCCGGCTGACGGCGGTGTCGAGATCGCACGGCACGGCCGCGCTGCACGCGGTGCCGCCGCCGCTCGGCGCGGCGTGGACGATGCGCGCCGGGTCGGCGCAGCTGCCGTCGGGCAGGCAGGCGTCCGAGCACTCGCTGTCGTCGCGGCAGATCCGGCAGCTGCCGGCGGCGCACACCGGCTGGTCGGCCGGGCAGTCAGGATCGACCTGGCACTGCTGGCAGGTCTCGCTCGTGGTGTCGCAGAACGGGGTCGGCGCCGCGCACTGCTCGTCGGCGGTGCAGTGGGTCGCCGAGCCGACCGTCGCGCGCTGGGCCGGCACGAACAGCTCGCAGCCGCCGAGCGCGAGCGCGAGCGCGGCGCGGCTCACCACGCGCATTGCCATCCCAGCCCGGCCGACGACGAGCTCGCCCACACCGTGGGTCCCCGGTCGTCGCGCACGCCGATCACGATCGCGGCCGCGGCGAGCGCGGCGGCGGCGACGAACAGCCCGGTCGTGACGTGCGACGTCACGCGCGAGCGATCGAGCAGCTGCTTGCCGCGCGCGTCGCACACCAGCGCGCCGCTCGGGTCGGGCGTGCAGCGATCGCGGCCGGCATCGTGCTCGCGGATCGCGATGATGCCCGTCACCGTGCCGGCGAGCAGCGCCGCACCGCCGCCGGCGCCCAGGCCCCACAGCAGCGCGCGGTGCGTGCCCGGCGGCGCCGGCAGCTCGGGCATCGCGGCCTGGAGCACGATCGTCCGGGTCTCGCCCTCGCCGAGGTCGACCGTGACCGACCGCGCACCGTCGGCGGTGATCGCGTGGTGGCCGGGATCGACCGCGAGCGGCTGCGCGACGTCGACCACGCGATCGTCGAGCCGGATCGCGGCGGTGATCGGCCCGCGCTCGATCGCCAGGTGCGGCATGCGCGCCGTGACATCGGCCAGCCCGTCGCGCGCGAGCTGCTCGCGCTGCGGCTGGTTGGCGTTCTGGGTCTTGGCGACCAGGCCCTCGAACAGCTGCTTGGCGGCGACCAGCCGGCCGGTCGCCGCCCAGCAGCGCGCGAGGTTGAGCTCGGTGCCGAGCGCGGGTGCGAGCGCCAGGCTCTTCTCGAACAGCGGGCACGCCTCGCGATCGTTACCGGCGCGGGTCAGCTCGCGACCGCGCTCGAACAGATCGGCCGCCTCGGACGCCGAGTCTGCGCGCGCGTCGCGCGCCGCGAGCGCGAGCGCGATCAGTACTGGCAGTCGAGCGGGTCGGTGCATGACGTGGTCGGCTTCTTCTTCGCCAGCGGGCGCGGCGCGTCGTCGCTGCCGCGCGGAGCCTCGCCGGGCTCCGGCCGTGCCGCCGCGGGCGCGATCGCCGCGGGCAACGTCGGTGCCGGCGGTGGAGGCACGGTCAGCGTGGGCGGCGGCAGCTCCGGCGGCGGCGCCGCCGGCGGCGCCACCGCGGGGACGACCGCAGGCCGGGGCGTCGGCTTGAGCACGATCGGCGCATCGACGTGCGAGGTCGGCGGCCCGGCGGTCGACGCCCTGCCGCCGCCGAGCAGCGAGTACAGCACGAGCGCGACCGCCATCACGGCCACGGCGGTCGCGCCGACGATCGGCCACGAACGCCGCCGCACGTAGGGCGTGACGATCATCGTGGGCCCCGAGCGCGCGGTCGCGACGGCGGTCGGGATCGGCGGCCTCGGCGGCGGGTCGACCACCGTGGCGGGGGCCGTGACCGCACGCACCGGGATCGGCGGCGGCACCGCGCGCGGCGATGGCGGCGGCACGGTCGAGGTCTGGCCCGGCGGGAACAGCCGGGTGAGATCGATCATCGACGTCTTGGGGAGCAGCGGCACGTCGGCCGCGGTCGCGTTGAACGGAAACGCCGCGAGCGTGCGCGTGCCGGGATCGGTGATCAGCTCGCCGGTGAACGTCTTCAGCGTGTGCTCGGTCGGATCGCGGGGCGGCGCCCGCCACGGCTCGGGCAGCTCGCCGAACTGCTCGCGCATGAAGCGCGCGAGCACGCCCGGCGAAAGCGACGCGCTCTCGCGCTCGGCCACGTCCTCGATCGCGTCGATCATCTCGCGCGCGGTCTGGAAGCGCGCGTCCGGATCCTTGGCGAGCGCGCGCATCACCACGTTGTCGATCCGGCGCGGCAGGCCGTCGACCAGCAGCGACGGCCGGGTCGGGGTGTGGCGCGTGATCGCGGCGAGCGTCTCGGCGTCGCTGTCGCGCTTGAACGGCCGGACGTGGGTCAGCAACTCGTAGAGCACGACGCCGAGCGAGAACAGATCGCTGCGCCGATCGACGTCGGCGGTCTTGCACTGCTCCGGCGACAGGTACGCGACCTTGCCCATGATCATGCCGGCCTGCGGCGTGTGCAGCGACCGCGAGCGCGCCTTGGCGACGCCGAAGTCGACGACCTTGACCGCGCCCTCGACGGTCACCATGAGGTTCGACGGCGAGATGTCGCGGTGCACGATGCCGAGCGGCTTGCCGCTGGCGCCGCAGCGATCGTGCGCGTGGGCCAGCCCCGCGGCCGCGCCGGCGACGATCGCGAGCGCGACGTGCAGCGGCACGTGCTGGTCGTGCTCGGCCGTGCGCGTGAGGATGTCGAGCACGTCGGCGCCGTGGACGTACTCCATCGTGAAGAAGTAGTCCTCGCCGATCCGGCCGAGGTCGAACACCTGGGCGATGTTCGGGTGCTGGAGCTGCGCGGCGAGCCGCGCCTCGTCGAGGAACATGTTGATCCAGCGCGCGTCGTCGCCACGCTCGGGCCGGATCCGCTTCAGCACGACATACCGCTCGAACCCGGCGAGGCTGTGCGCGCGCGCCAGAAAGATCTCGGCCATCCCGCCGGTGGCGAGCCGCGCCAGCAATTCGTAATGACTCGACGCGCTTCCCCGCTCCGCCTGGGTCGCGACCATCATCGCGGGGAGAATGACCAGGGCCGGCCTGGGGGGTCAAGAGTTGTTTCAGGACCGTTGCCCGGCCGCGATCGCCTCGTGCGCCGCGGATTCCGCCGTGAATTCGAGCGAGAAGCCGACTGGTCGGATCACTTGGCGCGCTCGCGCACCACCGCGCGGGCCGGCTTGTCGCGGCGCATGCCCTGAAACGACGGGTGGCGGAGCCGGCCGTCGGCCGTCCACTCCGAGAACGCGATCTCGGCGACCAGCTTCGGCTTCACCCAGTGGACGCGCGGGCCGGTCGCCGCGCGCGCCGGCAGCGGCGTGAACGGCGCCGTCGCGACCTCGAGCGGGTCGAGCTCGGCGCGCAGCTCGCCGAGCAGCTTCGCGGTGAACCCGGTCCCGACCTTTCCGGCGTAGCGCAGCGCCGCGCCGTCGTAGTAACCGACCAGCAGCGCGCCGATCCCGGTGCGCGCCCCCGCGGGCTCGGTGAAGCCGCCGATCACCAGCTCCTGGCGCAGGATGCACTTGATCTTGAGCCAGTCGCGGCCGCGCCCGGGCGCGTACGGGCGATCGCGGCGCTTGGACACGATGCCTTCGAGGCCGAGCTTGCAGGCCTCGCGAAAGCATGCCGCGCCGCGGCCGACCACGTGCTCGGAGTAGCGGATCTCGCGCGGCGCGCGCGCCACCAGCTCGGCGAGCTTCGCCTTGCGCTGCTCGAGCGGCAGCGCGGCGAGATCGTCGTCGCCGAGCTCGAGCAGGTCGAACACGAAGTAGGCGAGCTGCGCACCGCCGCCGGCGAACGAGCCCTGCAGCGCCTGGAAGCTGGTGCGACCGTCGGGCAACACCGCCGCGACCTCGCCGTCGATCGCGAAGCGCTGGGCCGGCAGGCGCGCGAGCGCGGCCGCGATCGTCGGGAACTGATCGGTCCAGCGCTTGCCGTTGCGCGACCACAGCGTGACCGTGTCGCCGCGGCGCTCGGCGAGGATGCGATAGCCGTCGAACTTGGTCTCGTGCAGCCAGTCGTCGCCCTCGGGCGGCGTCGCGACCAGCGTGGCGAGCTGGAGCTCGCGCACGACCCGTCAGCGCGGGCCGGCGTCGGTCAGCCGCGCGCTCGCCAGGTTGTTGGCGGTGATGCCGTTGCCGCTCGGCGGGCTCTTGTCGAACCAGCCGTTGCTGAAGTCGCCGCTGACCGCGCCGACCGTGAAGTCGACCTGGACCTCGTTGGAGAACCAGTTGTTGAAGGTGAAGTCGGCCGAGTTGCCTCCGTAGAACATCAGGCCGTAGACCGACGTGCTGAGGTTCGAGTGGGTCACCTTGATCACGTCGCCGGCGTTCCCGAAATGCAGGTCGCAGTGGGTGGTGTCCTTCATCCCGGCCTCGACGCCGATCCACGAGTACTCGACGTCGACCATGCCACCGTTCATCACCAGCAGATCGCCGACCGTCTGCGAGAACTGCGAGTCGATCATCGTCACGCTGCCGGTGCCGCTGGTGTTGATCGAGCCGCCGGTCCCGATCGCGTAGTGCGTGATCAGCGAGCCGCCGGTCGGGATCTGGAAGCCGCCCCAGGTGGTCGAGCCCGCGATCCGCACGACCGCGTCCTTGGTGCCCTCGATGTCGAGCGTGCCGTCCAGCGTGATCGACGCGGTCGACGCGATGTCGATCGTCGTGCCCGCCGACACCGTCACGGTGACCCCGGCGGCGATCGTGGTGGACGCGGTGACGTCGATCGTATCCGACCATGTCGCGTTCGAGGTGATCGTGCCCGAGACCTTGGTCACCGTGCCGCTGCCGGATCCGCTGCCGCTCCCGCTGCCGCTGCCGCTGCCGCTGCCCTGATCGTCGCCCGTGGTGTTGTCGGTGCCGCACGCGGCGAGCGCGCAGGCCAGGATCACGAGGACCGCCTTCATGCCTCCGAGCTTACTGGATCACGGAGGTCGGCGATCCAGGATTCACCAGCGCCGCGCCGACCCGCAGCGCGAGCGCGACGATCGTCATGGTCGGATTGTGCCCCGACGAGGTCGGGAACAGCGCACCGTCGCTGGCATACAGGTTGCCGAGGTCCCACAGCTTGCCATTGGCGTCGCACACGCTGGTCTTCGGATCGGATCCGGAACGCAGTGTTCCCATCACGTGCTGCGAGGCCGGGATGGGATCGCGCGGGGCGATGAACGCGTAGTGCGCGCCGGCGGCGAGCAGGATGTCGAGCAGCTTCGGCTCGTAGAACGTGCCGGCATCGACCTCGAACGCGTGGTTCTGGTAGGTGATGCGCGGCACGGGCAGGCCATCGAGATCGACCAGCGCGGGATCGAGATCGACCCGGTTCTGCGACTGCGGTGCGTCCTCGGCCTGGATCACCAGCACCATCACGCGATCGCGCCCCGGCGACTGGCGCATCAGCTTCTTGAACAGCGGGCCGTCCCACTTGCCGGCGCGCAGCTGATCGATCACCCGCTTGTAGAACTGGCCCTCGCCGATCGGAAAGCCGCCGCCGCTGATCTCGACGATGCCGGCGAGCGGATGCGCCGGATCGTTGGGCACGCCGCGGAAGTCGGCAAAGCCGTGGTCGACCGTGCGGCCGCGATAGCCGTGGACCCGCTCGTCGAACACGCCGAGCGCGATCGTCTGGTAGTGGAACATGAGATTGCGCCCGACCAGGCCGCTCGAGTTGCCCAGCCCGGCCGGATCCGACAGGAACAGCAGGCGCGCGTCCTCGATCGGGCTCGCCGCGAGCACGTAGCGATCGGCGGTGTAGCTGCCGCGCGAGCCATCGGGCTCGATGGTCTCGATCGACGCGATCGCGGTGCCGGCGCCGTTGGGCACGAGCTTCACCACGCGGGTCTCGGCGCGCAGCTGGCAGTTGCCCGAGACCAGCGCCTTGCGCAGCATGGTCACCGCGGTCGAGCCCTTGGCGTTGATCGGACATGGATAGCCGGAGCAGAAGCCGCAGTCGTTGCACGCCGGGCGGCCATCGTACGGCACCGACGCCACCGCGGTCGGGTACGGGAACATCGTGTAGCCGAGCGAGGCCAGGCCTTCGCCGACCCGCATCGAGCCGTACATCTGGTTGCCCGGCGGCATCGGATACGGCGAGCTGCGCGGACCCTCGAACGGGTTCGCGCCGGCCAGGCCCTGTACGCCGCACAGCCGCTCGCCCCACGCGTAGAACGGCTCGAGCTCGTCGTACTGCACCGGCCAGTCGGCGAACGTGGTGCCCGGGATGTCGAGCAGCGTGCCGAACTGGAAGTCGGTCGGCTGGAACCGCGGCATCTTGAGATCGGCGTGCAGGCCGCCGCCGCCGACCGTCTTGGGCAGGTTCTGGACGTTCCCGGTGAGCGATTCGATCCGATCGCCGTCGGCCTCGCTGTTGCGCCACGACCGCGGCTCGACCAGGGTCTGCATCTCGATGAAGTTGCGGTGCTCGATCTTGAGCTCGTCGTTGGAGAACCGCGGCACCGGCAGCTGGGTCGGATCGTCGAGGAAGTCGAGGTGGCACGGCCCGGCCTCGATCACGAGCACGGTCTTGCCGTTCTGCGCGAGCACGTAGGCGACCGGCGCGCCGCCGGCGCCCGAGCCGATCACGATCGTGTCGAACTGCGACAGCGACTGGTTGCCGTAGACCGTCTGCCTCACGACGAAGACTTTCCGCCGAGCACCGCGACCACGGTGTCGAGCAGCTGGTGGATGTCGTCCGAGAGCGGCTCGGGATCGAACGGGTTCGGCGTCGACATCGGCTCGCCCGGCCGCTCGTCGTAGCCGCTGCCGTTCCACTGGCTGTAGCCGCGCGGCTGGCTATCGCCCTCGAAGTGGATCATGTCCCAGCCGGCGAGCTCGGGGTTGCCGCCGTACTCCGGCGCCGCGAACGCTGCCTCGGTGACGAGCTCGATGAACAGCGCGCGGAAGTCGGGGTCGAGGCCGTTGAACAGCTCGGCCGGATCCGACACGTGGATGTCGCGCGCCGCGGCGAGGCCCTGCTTGATCTGATCCTTCAGCGACGCGATCGGCCCGAGCAGCGCGTCGTTCGGCCCGCCGTCGGGCAGGCCGGCCGAGCCGAGCACGAACAGCCGCCACGCCGCGTCGTTCACGCGATCGAGCTCGACGAACGTCGCGAAGTCGTTGTCCGGGAACGTGCCATCGCCGTTCGGGTTGCGATCCGAGAACGGCCCGCTCGCGTAGATCGGGGGCATCGCCTGATTGAACGCCGTGATCAGCCGCTCGATGTACGCGACCGCGCCGAGCGCCGAGCCGCCGGGCTGATCGTCGGGCGGGATCACGACGTCGGCGAGCTTGTCGAGCATCGCGAGCTCGCTCGCGGTGAACACGCGATCGCCGGCGTTGTCGCCGCACGCGGGGAGCTGGGCGAGCGCCGCGGCGCCGCCGAGCAGCCGGATCAGTTCGCGACGAGTCAGCACGGCGGAATCACCGTATCATCCGATGCGTGTTCACAACCACCTTCCTCGGGCATCAGGGCTGGATGTTCCAGTCCGAGCGCGCCGCCGTGCTGGTCGATCCGCTGCTGTGCGAGGACTTCGGCGCGATCCACGCGCTCGACTACCGGGTGTGGCCGCCGCGGCAATTCACCCCCGAGGCGTTCCCGAGGCTCGACGCGCTCGTGCTGTCGCACGAGCACGACGATCACTTCGACATCCCGTCGCTCGCCAGGCTCGATCGCGCGATCCCGGTGTACCTGTCGGCGCGCTCGTCGTCGGCCGCGCGCGACATCCTGCGCGCGATGGGGTTCGCGGTGCACGCGCTCGACCCCGGCATGCCGGTGCGCCTCGGCGATCTCGAGGTCGTGCCGTTCACCGGCGATCACGTCTCGGTCAACTGCGGCGACGAGTGGGACGCGCTGCCGTTCCTGGTCCGCCACGTCGACGGCCACGGCAACATGTTCTCGATGGTCGACATCACGATGACCCAGGGCCACGTCGAGTGGGCGGCCGCGCGCGCGATGCGGCCCGGCCTGGTGAGCTGGACCAACAACGCGCTCGACTGGAGCCACATGGGCGAGTACATGCGCGAGCGCGTCGAGGGCACGCAGCAGTGCTTCGTCAAGATGGGGGTCGGCCACAAGCTGATCACGACGGTGTGGGGCACGCCGCAGGCGATGATCACGTGCGCGGGCGGGTTCGCGTTCGCCGGCGACAAGGCGTGGCTCAACCAGCGGGTGTTCTGCGTCGACACCGAGCAGGTGTGCGCGATGATGACCAACCTCTACAAGAAGGAGAAGTTCTTCGCCGGCGTGCCCGGCCAGAGCTGGACGCTCAAGGCCGGCAAGCTCGCCAAGGTCGAGCCGGCGACCCCGTGGCTCGCGGCGGCGCCGCGCGCGGACTGGCCGTCGCGCGCCAAGGCCGCCGGCGAGCTGCGCGACTACGCGCCGGCGACCCGCCGCGAGCTCGGGCCCGGCGAGCTCGACCGCCTGCGCGCCGCGCTCGACGAGCTCGCCGGCACGCTGATGGGCGGCGCGGTGTTCCGCGGGCTGTGCTCGCTGCTGGTCTCCGAGTGCGGCGATCGCCGGCCGACGTTCGCGTTCGTCGTGCGCGACGGCGAGGCGCGCCGCGGCTTCGAGTACGTCGCGAGCGAGTGCCGCTTCGTCGAGGCCGCGCCCGACCCCGAGCGCGGCTACGTCGCCGGGCTCGAGTGCTGGGCGGCCGACCTGCTCGCCGTGCTCGACGGCGCGCTCGGTCCGATCGCGCTGACGTTCGGCCGCGCGCGCGCGTGGAACGCTCTGGCCGGCCGGCTGAGCTTCGAGATCTTCAGCGACCTCCACCGCCACAACCACCCGCTGCGCCGGCCCGCCGCGTACTACAAGACCTACGAGCGCGCGTGGGAGCAAAGCCGGGCGACCGAGCCGGTGATCCGGGCGCGCTGACCAGCTACGATGCGCGGCATGCGGATCCTCGCGATCGCTCTGTGCTGCATCGGCCTGGTCGGCGTCGCGCATGCCGGCGATCCGCCGCCGGGGATCGTCGTGTCGATCACCAGAGACGGCAAGATCTTCGTCGCCGGCAGGGAGGTCGCCGACGACCAGCTCGACGCCAGGTTCCACGAGCTGGCCGCGACGAGCAAGGACCGCCGGATCCTGATCGACGCCGACAAGGCGATCGAGCGCAAGCGGGTCGACGCGATCGTCGCGCGCGCCAAGGCCGCCGGGCTCACCCACGTGACGATCGGCCAGGCGCCGCGGGTGGCGCCACCGCCGCGCGCGAGCCACTGAGCGGTGTCGCAGGTGAGGCGCGCGGGTAGCTTCTACCCGCGGATCGCGATCGCTATGCTGGGCGCATGCGCATCGCTTTCGCCTCGCTCGTCGTCGCCGCCGCGGCCCACGCCGGGCCGCTCTCGAAGATGGCGCCGCTCGATCAGTACCTGATCGCGGATCGCGACGCCGAGATCGCGCTGGCGCGAAGCGCCGCGCCGCCGTCGATCTCGAACGACGCGACGGTGCTCGTGCTGACCCGGCACGGCTACGAAACCGCGGTCGCGGGCAAGAACGGCTTCGTCTGCTTCGTCGACCGGTCGTGGCAGAAGACCGTGAACGATCCCGACTTCTGGAACCCGAAGATGCGCGCACCGACCTGCGTGAACGCGCCGGCCGCGCGCTCGGTGCTGCCGTTCCAGAACCTGCTCACCGGGCTCGCGCTATCGGGCGCGACGCGCGAGCAGATCGCCGCCAAGCTCAAGGCGACGCTGGCGGCCAGGACGTTCGCGCCGGAGGCCGGCGCGATGGCGTACATGATGTCGAAGCAGCAGCACCTCAACGACGGAGCGAATCCGGCGTGGCACTCGCACGTGATGCTCTATCTGCCGGGCACGATCGACTCGCCGGTGCTCGGCGCGAACCTCGAGGCCTCGCCGGTGCTCGGCGGCGCATCGGTGGTGCCCGGGCTCGGCACGATGCCGTACAGCGTGTACTTCATCCCGGTCGACGTGTGGTCCGACGGCACGCCGGCGCCGCCGGTGACCATGGCGCACCACTAGTCGCGATCGTTATCGCGCTCGGTCGCGACCGGCGCGTCCGGGCTCGCGCAGTCCTTGCCGCGCGATGCCACGCAGCGGATCGCGTAGTCGTCGAGCTCGTGACGCTCGAGCCCGCTCAGCTTGATCGGATCGAGCTTGTGCGCCTTGAGCTCGCCGTCGAGCGGGCGGATGTCGCTCGCGACCACGCCGTCGAGCTGCTTCTGCGCGTCGGCGAGCTCGCGCCGCAGCACGTCGATCCGGTCGACCTGGTACCGGGCCGGCCGGCCCTCCCAGCCGAGCAGCGCGCCGTACACGGTGTCGAGGTGCTCGCGGATGCGCTCCTCGCCGGTGATCGCACCGCCCTCGGTGGTCGCGACGATCAGCTTGCGCACGGTCTCGATCTTCGGCAGCACCGCGTCGAGCTTGGCCTTGAGCGGATCGCTCGACGGCACGCCGCCGATCCGCTCGTACACCGCGTCGCGCAGCCCGTCGAGCTTGTCGACCAGCGCGGACATGTCGCCGAACAGCGCGTGCGCGCGCATCGCGGCGTCGAACTCGGCCTTGCGGTCGGCCACGCTGAACGGCGCGCGGCGATCGAGCCCGATCGCGACCTTGGTCTCGACCACCTCGGAGCCGCGGGTCATGCGCAGCGTGTACGTGCCCGGCACGACACGCGGGCCTTGCGACGACGCGAACGCGAGCTGTGCGGCCTTCGGTACCAGCGGCGGCTTGACCCGCATCGACCACACCACGCGGTTGATCCCGCGGTGCTTGGTCGGCGAGATCGTGTCGACCAGCTTGCCCGCCGCGTCGAGGATCTCGAGCTTGATCGGGCCGTAGATGTGGCGGGTGCGCAGGTAGTAGGTGACGACCAGGCCGTTCGGTGGGTTCTCGCCGACGAACGACGCGTCGCCCTCGACCCAGCCGCCCTGGCCGACCAGGCGCTGCTGCACCGGCCGGGTCGGCAGGAACGCGGTCTGCTTCGCGATCAGCGAGTCCGACAGCGCGCGCAGCGGCGTGAGGTCGTCGATGATCCAGATGCCGCGGCCGTGGGTCGCGAGCACGAGGTCGCCGTCGCGCGGTTGCACCGCGATGTCGCGCACCGCGACCGCCGGGAAGTTGCTGCCCTCGAAGTGCGCCCACTTCGCGCCGCCGTCGACCGAGATCCAAAGGCCGAGCTCGGTGCCGACGAACAGGATGTTGGGCTTGACCGCGTCCTCCTTGATGACGTGGGCATAGCCGCGCACGCCCTTGTCGGGCGTGACGATCCGCGTCCAGGTCTTGCCGAAGTCGCGCGTGACGTAGACCCACGGGTTCATGTCGCCGGCCATGTGGCGATCGAACGCGGCGTAGGCGGTCGCGGCGTCGAACCGGCTGGCCTCGACCCAGCTCACCCACGAGCCCTTCGGCAGGTCGGTGATGTGGTCGACCACGTTCTGCCAGCGCGCGCCGCCGTCGCGGGTGAGCTGCAGGTTGCCGTCGTCGGTGCCGACCCAGATCACGCTGGCGTTCTTGGGCGACTCGCTGATCGAGTAGATCGTGGTGTTCATCTCGGCCGAGGAGTTGTCGACCGTGACGCCGCCCGACTGCTCCTGCTGCTGCTTGGCCGGATCGTTGGTCGTGAGATCGGGCGAGATCCGCTGCCAGCTGTCGCCGCGATCGTTCGATCGGAACAGGAACTGCGAGCCGAGGTAGACCGTGGTCTTGCGCGTCGGCGACAGCGCGATCGGCGTGTTCCAGTTGAAGCGCAGCTTCTCGTGGTAGCCGGCCTTGGGCTGGATCTCGCGCTGCACCATCGTCTTGCGATCGACCCGCCAGATCTCGCCGCCCTGGCCCTCGCAGTAGACGCCGTCGCGATCGGTCGGATCCGGGAACGCCCAGAAGCCGTCGTTGTTGCACAGGTTGGTCCAGCGCGAGTTGGTGATGCCGCCGGGATAGGCGCTGTCGCCGGCCCACGAGCTGTTGTCCTGGAGGCCGCCGTAGACCTGATACGGATCCTGGTTGTCGACGCTCACGTGATAGAACTGCGACACCGGCAGGTTGTTCTCCTTGAACCACTTGTTGCCGCCGTCGAACGACAGCCAGAACCCGCCGTCGTCGCCGCCGACCACGTGCTTGGGGTTCTGCGGATCGATCCACAGGTCGTGCCAGTCGCCGTGCGAGCCGCCGCCCGAGTCGGCGAAGCTCTTGCCGCCGTCCTCGCTGACGATCAGGCCGAGGTCGGGCTTGAACAGCCGATCGGGGTTGGTCGGATCGACGACCAGCCGCGCGAAGTAGAACGGCCGCCACACCATCTTCGAGCTCTTGTCGCGCCTCTCCCAGCTCGCGCCGCCGTCGTCCGAGCGATACAGCGCCGAGTCCTTCGATTCGATCAGCGCGTAGACGACCTTCGGGTTCGACGGCGCGATCACGACCTCGACGCGCCCCCACGGCGTCGCCGGCAGGCCCGGCGCGGTCGACACCGGCTTCCACGACCGGCCGCCGTCGACCGAGCGGAACATCGCGCTGCCGCTCGGCGCATCGGGCCCGACGCCGCCCGAGCGGAACGTCCAGGCCTGGCGGCGAAAGTCCCACATCCCGGCGAGCATCACGTTCGGGTTCCTCGGATCCATCGTCACGCTCGAGCAGCCGGTCGACAGGTTCGCGCCGCGCAGCACGAGCGACCAGGTACGGCCGCCGTCGCTGGTGCGATAGAGCCCGCGATCGGCGCTGTCGCTCCACAGCTTGCCGGGCACGCACGCGAACACCGTGTTGCTGTCGCGCGGGCTCACCAGGATGCGCACGATGCGCTCGGACTCGCGCAGGCCCATGTTGGTCCAGGTCTCGCCGCCGTCGACCGAACGGTAGATGCCGTCGCCGATCGACACCGAGTTGCGCGTCCACGCCTCGCCGGTGCCGACCCAGACGATCTTCGGATTCTGTGGATCGATCGTGATCGCGCCGATCGACTGCACCGCCTGCTTGTCGAACACCGGCTTGAAGGTCGTGCCGCCGTCCTGCGAGCGCCACACCCCGCCCGACGCCGCGCCGACGAACAGCGTGGTCTTGCCGGCGATGTTCACGCCCGCCACCGCCGCGATCCGGCCGCTCATCGCCGCCGAGCCGATGTTGCGCGCGCCCAGGCCCGAGATCGTGCCGGCATCGATCACGGCGGGCGTGCTCGGCGGTGGGGCGACCACCGGCTCGGGCGCGTGCGCCGCGGCGGTGTCGGCCTTGATCACCGCGACCGCGTTGCCCTTGGGCATGCGGAACCACGACTCGTCGACCCGGACGTTGGGCTCGGCGCGCAGGATCGTGAGCTTGAGGTTCTTGGTGCCGCCGGGCGGTCCCGACTCCATCGAGAACGGGAACCACACCCCGCCGATCTGCTGGTAGCTGCCGAGATCGGTCTCGGTGATGTCCTCGCTGCCGCGCACCTTGTGCACGGTGGTGATCCGGATCTCGAGCGCGGAATCGGGATCGAGATAGACGTACTGGATGTCGCCGTCCTTGCGGGTGACGCGCAGCTTGATCGCCTGCGTGCCGTCGACGTTCTCGGTGCCGAGGTACTCGATCTTGTGGCCCTTGGCGCGCCAGTCGACCAGCGGTCCGTCGAACTCGGCCTGCTGGGCGACCGACCGCGCGTCGTCGGCCGACGAGCGCTCGGCGTCCTTGCGGCCCTGGAACGGCGACACCGTCCAGCCGTCCTGGCCGTCGTACGCGACGATCTGGGTGAGGCCCTGCAGCGTGGCCTCGAACCGCGTCTTGTTCGGCCGCTCGCTCAGCTGGGCGTAGTCGGTGTCCACCGAGAAGCTGTCGCCGCCGAAGATCAGATGGCCGGTGATGCGCATCGACTTCAGCTCGTGCAGCTTGGTCTCGCCGCCGCGTGCCGCGAGGTTGCGCGCGAGGATGTCGTCGAGCTGATCGGCGCGCGCCGGCGCGGTCAGCGAAAGGAGCAGCGCGATCGCGATGACGTTCCGCATCGCGCGCGAGTATGGATCAGAACGCCATCCCGATCGCGAGCGTCGCGCTCGGTCCGTACGCGCTCGACGTACGGGTTGAGACACCTGCGACACCTGCGACGCCACTGAACGCCACTGCGCGGTAGTTGTAGGTGACCGTCGCGCCGCCATTGAAGTCGCGGATCACGCCGCTCTCGCCCTGGCTTCCGAGCGCGTCGCGATAGCGCCCGGCGATCCCGGCGAACAGGCTGCGCACCGGCTCGACCAGCGCCGCGAGCGCGAGCTCGCCGTCGCGATCGTGGCCGTCGAAGTCGAAGCCGTAGGTCACGTCGAGCACCGCGTGCACCGGCCCGAGCTGGCGGCCGGCCGCCACCGTGCTCTCGAGCTCGCCGTCCGGCTCGGTGAAGCCCTCGGCCTTGTAGACCGAGTACGCGCTGAGCGCGACGCCGTAGCGCGCCTCGTCGAGGATCTGCACGCCGAGCCCCGCGCCGGGCCGCGCGTCGCTGCTCGCGAAGTTGTCGACCCGCGCGACCACGCGCAGCGGGCCCCACACCGGCAGCTCGGCGAGCGCGTCGAGCTCGGTGTCGTGCGCGGCACCGTCGAACAGCGTCGACTCGACGACGTAGCCGGTGTGATCCTCGGAGGCCATCACGCCGGGGGTGAATGCAGCGGTGGCGGCCAGCTGGTGCGCGTCGTCGGCGTGCGCCCTGCCGCCCAGCGAGACCACCGCGACGAGGATCGCGATCCGGTGCGTCATGGCGGCGCATCCTACGTGATAAGCAAAGGTGGTGTCGACCAGGTTCATGAGCGGCGCGGGCGAGCGCGCGTTACAGGAGGCGGTCGAGACCATCGAACGCGCTTCGTCGGCCGAGATCGTCGTGGCGGTGCGACCGCGGGCGCAGCGCTGGTACGCGCCGCACGCCGCGGTCGGCCTGACCTGCGCGCTCGCGCTCTTGCTCTACACGCTGTACAGCCCGATCGAGTTCACGATCGAGCTGATCTGGGCGATGCCGCTGCTCGCCGGCGTGATCGGCGCGGTGCTGGTCGAGACCGTCGCCCCGCTCTACCGGTTCATCGCGCCGCTCGCGCTGCGCCGCGACCACGTGCGCGTCGCGGCGCGCGCCGAGTTCGTCGCGCGGCAGGTCCACGCCACGCAGCGGCGCGGCGGTATCCTGGTCTACATCGCGGTGCGCGAGCGCGTGGTCGAGCTGATCGGCGACATCGCGATCACGCGCCGGTTCGCGCCCGAGGTGCTCGCGCGCTGGCAGGACGAGCTCGCCGCGCAGATCCCGCACGGCGCCGAGGCGGTCGCGCAGCGGCTCGCCGGTCTGGCCGAGCCGCTCGGCCAGGCGCTGCCACACCACGCCGACGACCTCAACGAGCTGCCCGACGCGATCGCGACGATCCGCCCGCGCGGCCTGCGCCTGCTCCATCGGGGGTCGCGGTGATCCGCAGGGCGGCGCTCGCCGCGACCCTCGCGATCTCGGCGACCGCCGCGGCGCGGCCCGGCGGCGGTCACGCGTTCTCGGGCGGCGGCGGCCGCTACTCGGGCGGCGGCGGCTATCACGGCGGCGGCACCTACTCGTCGGTCAATGGCGACACCAGCCTGCTGCTGCTCATCGTGCTGGTCGTGATCGTCATCGTCGTGCTCTACGCGAAGCGCGCGATCGCCCAGCCGGCGCACTTCACGACCGCGGCGCGCCCGCCGCACAGCCGCGGCTTCGATCCGGCCGCGCTGGTCGCGCGCGATCCCGCGTTCTCGATCCCGGTGCTCGAGGACTTCGCCTACCAGCTCTACGCCGCGGCGCAGCGCGCGCGGGCCGACGCCGCCGCGCTCGCACGCCTCGCGCCGTACCTGTCGCCGCAGGCCAGCGCCCAGCTCGCGGCGCGCCACGGCGTGGTCGAGCAGGTCGTGGTCGGCGCGCTCGCGATCGAGGGCTACGCCGAGACCGGCGCGATCGGCCGGCTCGCGCTGCGGATCGAGGCCGACCTCGCGGGCAGCCGCGGCACGACCTACGCGGTCGAGCACTGGGTGCTCGCGCGCGCGACCGATCGCCAGAGCCGGCCGCCGGGCGGCGCCCAGACCTGGCCGTGCCCCAACTGCGGCGCGCCGTGGTCGCCCTCCGATCGCGACCCGCGGACGTGCGGCCACTGCGGCGAGCACGTGCAGGTCGGCCGGTTCGACTGGGCGGTCGAGCAGATCTGGGTCGACAGCGAGACCGCGGTCGGCCGCACCCTGACCGGCACCGTCGCCGAGGTCGGCAACGACTTCCCGACGATCGTCCACCCCGCCGCGCATGACCTCGCGACCGCGCTCACCGCCGACGACCCCGAGGTCACGTTCACCGCGTTCGCCGCGCGCGCCAGGATGATCTACGCGCGGCTCAACGAGACGTGGAACGCGCACGACCTGGGGCCGATGCGCGGCCTGTGCACGACGTCGCTGCTCGACTACCTGCGGTTCTGGCTCGACGAGTACCGCCGCCAGGGCCTGTCGAACCAGCTCGCCGCCGCCGAGGTCAAGAACATCCAGCTCGCGAAGGTCGTGCGCGACCGCTACTTCGACGCGATCACCGTGCGGATCTTCGCCGACGGCTTCGACTACACCGAGGACGCGCACCACAAGGTCGTCGGCGGCTCGCGCGACAAGCGCCGCCCCTACACCGAGTACTGGACGTTCCTGCGCGCGTCGGCGCGGCGCGGCAAGATCGTCGCCGAGCCGAGCTGCCCCAACTGCGGCGCGCCACTCGCGATCGGCGACCGCGGCACGTGCACCCATTGCAACGCCGAGCTCGAGAACGGCAGCTTCGACTGGACGCTGTCGAAGATCGAGCAGGACGACGTGTATCGCGGCTAGGCGTCACGATCGCCGTGGTCGCCGCACCACGGTGACGCGCTCGCTCGTGTTGGTGCCGCGCGCGGTGCGCAGCGCGCAGCTCCAGTGGACCTCGCGGCCGTCGACCAGCGTCGTGAAGTCGCCGGCGGCGAGCGGGATGCCGCAGCGCGCGCACGGATCGCCGATCGTCGGCGATTGCTCGAGCTTGGGACCATAGCGCCAAGGGACTCTACGCATGTTGGAGCTGCGGCTCGGGGCGCGGACGCTGCGGCCAGTGCACGGTGACGGCGGTCTCGTCGCCGTTGCTCGCGAGGTCGACGTGCGCGCCGTGCGCGCGCGCGATCTGGTCGACGATGTACAGGCCCAGGCCGCGCGTGCCGGCCGGGCGCTGGCGCGGGGTCGAGCCCTCGGCGAGCGCGCCGCGGTTGCGCACGACGAGCACGATGCTCGCGCCGTCGTGCGCCGCGCGCGCCGCGACATGAGGCGCGCCGGCGCCGTGCTCGATCGCGTTGCGCACGAGGTTGCCGACCAGCTGGTGCACGCGATCGCGGTCGAACGCGCCGCGCAGCCCGCTCGCGACGTCGGCGGTGATCGCGACGCCGCGATAGATCGCGCGCATCTCGTCGAGCACGCCGCGCACGATGTCGCCGAAATCGGCGTCGCGCGGCGACACCGGCACGCCGTCGCCGAGCTGGCCGCGCGCGAACGCGAGCAGCTCGGTCACCATGCGCTGCATGCGGTCGGCGGTGCCGGCGATCTGGCCGAGCAGCTGGCGCTGCGGGTGATCGGTGGCGGTCAGGGCCTCGCACGCCATCGCGATGTAGCTGATCGGGCTGCGCAGGTCGTGCGCCAGCATGCCGATCAGCCGCTCGCGCTGGTGATCGCGCTCGCTGGCGTGGTGATGGATCGCGTGCGCGATCACCAGGTCGAGCAGGTGGTCGAGCGGGGTCAGCGGCGCGAGCTCGGCGAGCGCGCCGTGCAGGCACAGCCGCAGCCGCGCGTACTCGCGCATCACTGCGGCGGCCGACAGCCCGTGGCGCAGCCGCGTCACGGCGTGCGCCTCGGCCACCGCCCACAGCGCGGAGGTGCGCTCGCTGCGCCCCTCGACCCATTCGGCCAGGCGCTCGACCACCTCCGCGATCGGCCCGCGCACCTCGCCCGGAGCGAGCCGCGCGAGCTCCGGGACATCGCCGCGAACCTCGCGCTCCCAGGAGGCGAGCACCTGGCCGGTGCGAGCGCGCAGCAGGCCGGCCGCGGTGGTCGGATTCCAGTCCAGCATCACGTCGTGCGCCTGTTCCGGTGGCGCTGATGCAAGACGCGTGTGCGGCGCGCACCGGCCGAACCGATGACCCCCGCAAGGCCGGCGGCTTGCATCGCTGGCACGCTTCGAGATGCGTTTGATCGACCGCCTGGTGATCGAGACCGAGCGGGAACACCAGGCCGCCGACGAGGAGACGCTGCAGCTGCTCCACGCCGTCACCCCCTCGGTCTATCGCCGCTATCTCATGCGCACCCACGGCTTCGTGCTGCCGGTCGAACGCGCGCTCGCCGCGACGCGCGACCTCGAGCGTGTGATCGACGTGCGCCGCTTCACCAAACACGACCTGCTGCGCCGCGATCTCCAGAGCTTCCGCATGACCGACGCCGACCTGGAGCAGCTGCCGGTCTGCGACATCCCGAAGTTTCGTTCGCCGGAACAGGCGCTTGGCTGGGCGTTCGTCGTCGAGCGCAGCACGCTGTCGCACGCCAACATGTTCCGGCACCTCGCCTCCGTGATGCCCGGGGACGTCGCGTTCACGTCGACCTACCTCAAGTGCTACGCCGGCACGATCGGGGAGCAGTGGGAGACGTTCGGCGACGCGCTGGAGGCGGTCGCGAGCTCGGAGGCCCACATCGCCCACGCGATCGATGCCGCGCGCACCGCGTTCCGCACCCACCGGGCCTGGCGGGTGCGCTTCGACGACACGGTCGCCGACTGAGGTGCAGCGTCACGGCGAGCGGCGGCGCACGTGCGATCTTGTCGCGAGCTTCACGGAAGGTTAACGCCCGGCCCTCGCGGCTTGCTCGACCATCCGCGGATGCGGCTCGCCGTGACCTCGATCGCGATCGCGCTGTGCAGCCCGGCGCGCGCCGATCCGTGCAGCGGTGACGCGACGCCGTCACCGGAGTGCAACGCGCTGTGGGTGCTGCTCGGCAAGGGGGGCGCGATGTCGACGTCGGCGGGCTG